>NZ_JBEXKX010000091.1:0-21010 GCF_040609695.1 Amycolatopsis sp. NPDC004625 | reverse complement strand
GGGGGGGGGGGGTCCCCCCCCCCCACCCCCCCCCCGCACCCCCCGGGCGGGCCCCGGCCGATGTTTTGCTTCTTTTACAACCCCTTTACAAACACTGTTTCTCACTCACGACCGGGAGTTACGAGACGGCGGAGACGACGCCCGCGAGGCGGTCGGCCGCGGCCTGGGCGGTGGCCTGAGCCGGGGCCTCGACCATCACGCGGACCAGCTGCTCGGTGCCGGACGGGCGCAGCAGCACGCGGCCCTCCTCGCCCAGCTCGGCCTCGACCTCGCCGACGGCGTCGCGGACCTCGGAGGAGCCGGCCACCGCGGCCTTGTCCGCGACCGGCACGTTGACCAGCACCTGCGGCAGCCGGTTCATCACGGCCGCCAGGTCGGCCAGGGACTTGCCCGTCGCGGCCATGCGGCTCATCAGGCGGAGCGCGGTGAGGAGGCCGTCGCCGGTGGTGGCGTGGGCCGGGAGCACGACGTGGCCGGACTGCTCGCCGCCGAGGGCGAGGCCGCTGGCGCGCAGCTCCTCGAGGACGTACCGGTCGCCGACCGCGGTCGTCACGACGGTGATGCCGTGCGCCCTCATGGCCAGGTGCAGGCCGAGGTTGCTCATCACGGTCGCGACCAGGGTGTCCTTGGCCAGCTCACCGGCCTCGGCCAGCGCCAGCGCCAGGACCGCCATGATCTGGTCGCCGTCCACCAGCTCGCCGGCGGAGTCGACGGCCACGCAGCGGTCGGCATCGCCGTCGTGCGCGATGCCGAGGTCGGCGCCGTGCTCGACGACGGCCTTGCGCAGCTTCTCCGGGTGGTTGGAGCCGCAGTGCTCGTTGATGTTGACGCCGTCCGGCTCGGCGAACAGCGCGACGACCTCGGCACCCGCCCGGCGGTAGATCTCGGGCGCGGCGGCCGACGAAGCGCCGTTTGCGCAGTCGACGACGACCTTCAGCCCGGCGAGCGGGTGCGGTGTCGCGTCGACCAGGTGGGTGGCGTAGCGGTCGAGGGCGTCCTCGACGTCGGTGACGCGGCCCACACCGGCGCCGGTCGGGCGGACCTTGCCGTCCGCGAGGCCGGCCTCGATCTCGTCCTCGATGCCGTCGGGGAGCTTGTGCCCGCCCGCGGCGAAGAGCTTGATGCCGTTGTCGGGCATCGGGTTGTGCGAGGCGGAGATCATCACGCCCAGGTCGGCCTCGAGCGAGCCGACCAGGTAGGCGACGGCCGGCGTCGGCAGGACGCCGACGCGCAGGACGTCGGCCCCCGCGGAGGTGAGGCCTGCGACGACCGCGGCTTCGAGCATCTCGCCGCTGGCGCGCGGGTCACGGCCGACGACCGCGACCGGGCGGTGCGAGCGGTCGTGCGCGGCCAGCACGCGGGCGGCGCTGGCCGCCAGCGCCAGGGCCAGCTCCGGCGTCAGCTCGGCGTTGGCCAGGCCACGTACCCCGTCGGTACCGAACAGGCGTGCCATCGATCGACCTCCTTGTGGAATGACCACGACAACCTAGCGACGTGGGCGGACCGCCGTTCCCCACCCCCCGAGTGTCGCTCGGGACCGCGGAGACGAAACACCCCCTGAAAACACCGGGTCCTGGAACACCGGTCCTGAAAACACCGGAGCGCCCATCCGATGGACGGATGGGCGCTCCGGTGGGTTGCGCCAGAGGCGCGATCAGCGCTTGCTGTACTGCGGGGCCTTGCGGGCCTTCTTGAGGCCGTACTTCTTCCGCTCCGTGGCGCGCGCGTCACGGGTCAGGAAGCCGGCCTTCTTGAGGGCCGGGCGGTCGTCGGCGTCGACCTCGACGAGCGCGCGGGCGATCGCCAGGCGCAGCGCGCCGGCCTGGCCGGAGACGCCGCCGCCGTGCAGGTTGGCGAAGATGTCGAACGAGTCCGGCTTCTCGACCGTGACCAGCGGCTCGCGGATGAGCTGCTGGTGCACCTTGTTCGGGAAGTACTCCTCGAGGGTGCGGCCGTTGAGCTTGAACACACCGGTGCCCGGGACGACGCGCACGCGGACGACGGCTTCCTTGCGGCGGCCGACGGTCTGGGCGTTGCCACCGGCGGCACGCGACGGACGCGGCGCGGCAGCGGTCTCGCTGGTCGCGACGACGCCGGTCTCGGTCGCCTCGGTCGTCGCCTCAGCGGTCTCGACGACCTCGGGGGCCTCGGTCTCGGTGCTGGTCACAGACTGTTCCTCACTCACTGCGCGACCTGCGCGATCTTGGTGATCTCGCGCGCCTGCGGCTGCTGCGCGGCGTGCGGGTGCTGCGGGCCGGCGTACACCTTCAGCTTCTTCGCCTGGGCGCGGCCGAGCTTGTTCTTCGGCAGCATGCCCTTGACGACCTTCTCGACAAGGTGCTCGGGCTTGGTGTCCAGCAGCTCGCCGAACGAGCGCTTCCGCAGACCGCCCGGGTAACCGCTGTGCCGGTACGCGAACTTCTGCTCGCGCTTGTTACCGGTGAGCGCGACCTTCTCGGCGTTGACGATGATGACGAAGTCACCGGTGTCCACGTGCGGGGCGTAGGTCGGCTTGTGCTTGCCGCGCAGCAGCGTGGCGACCTCGGTCGCCAGCCGTCCGAGCACGACATCCTCGGCGTCGATCACGTGCCAGGCACGAGTGACGTCGCCGGGCTTGGGGCTGTACGTGGGCAAGGGTCTACCTCGTCGTCAACATTGCGTGTGGGTTCTGTGCGGGCCTAGCGCTTACGCGCCGCAGCGCACAACGACATATGAAGATACCCCCACGGTCACCGCACCCGCGCATGGGGGGTGGTGGATGCGCCCATATTAGGCTCCAAGCGGCCCGGGCGCAGCGGGGACCCTACCGGATTTTTCCCGCCGAAGCGCCTGCACGCGCCGCCGCGGCAGGCGAGGATGGGGCCATCCAGGACCAGGCGAGCAGGGGACGGCATGAGCAGACGACCGACGGCGATCTTCGTCCTGGGCGCCGTGCTGGCCCTGGTCAGCGCCTGCGGCACGGCGAAGGCGGGCACCGCGCTGCCGAAGGGCGACGACGCGGCGGACTACGTCGGCGCCAAGTTCGAGCAGGTCATCGGCAAGCTGTCGGACGCCATCACCGGCTCCCGCGACGTGACCAACTCGCTGGACGCCTACTTCAAGTTCGACGACAAGTGGATCAACAGCACGGTGACGTCGGCGCGCACCGGCAGCCCGGAGAGCCGCGCGGTGCGGCACCGCTCGCAGAAGAACCCGGACGAGATCATCGACACGTACACGCCCGCGGACGGCGCGGTCGAGTACACCTACCTCGGCCCGATGTACGTGCAGAAGGGCGTCTCGCCGACGGCGTGGGTGTCGATGCCGAAGCCGGAGGGCGGCCTGGTCGTGCCGTGCGCCTGGGGCGGGGTGCTGACGCCGTGCCGGATGGCGGACTCGACGGTGGAGGCGTACGAGGCCGACAAGCGGGCGGTCCGCGGGGCGAAGAGCCTCGGCGACGGCAAGACCGCGCTGACGGTGAACGTGCCGTTCGGGATCTTCGTCAAGGACCGGGTCGAGATCCTGCCGCCGAGCATCACCGGCCAGGTCGGCCCGGAGCTGAAGAAGGCCGCGGTCCCGGCGACGATCACGCTGAACCCGGACGGCAGCCTGGCCTCGTTCCTGATGGAGGCCAAGTTCGCCGGCGACGGCCACCAGGTCGAGCTCAAGTACGAGTTCCGGTTCACCGGCAAGGCGAGCCTGCAGGACATGCCGAAGCTGCCGGACGCGAGCCAGATCACGGTGCTGCCGGACCGGGCGGCGATGGACGACTTCTACCGCAAGCTCGGCGAAGCACAGGGCAGCTGAGTGACCACGACCCGAGGTGATCTCCGATGACACCACCGTCCCAGCCGCCCGACCCGCGGCAGCCGCAGTGGTGGCAGCCGCCGTCCGCCCCGCCCGGCGCTCCGGCGGGGTGGCAGCCCGAACAGCAGGCGACCGGCCCGCACTCCGGGCAGTGGCAGCAGACGGCCGACCCGGGCACCGGCGCGTGGCCCCCGGCGCCGTCGGGCTCGTTCTCCGGGCCGTGGCCGCAAGGCGGACCGGCGCAGCCGCCCTCCCAGCCGACGCCCCAGCAGCCGCCGGCGCCCGGACAGCTGCAGTACGGCGGCGGGTTCCAGGGGTTCCAGGGAGCGCAGTACGGCGGCCTGGGCGCGTTCGCGGCCGAGCCGGAGAAGAAGCCGAAGTCGAAGAAGCCGGCTCTGATCGCGGTGACGGTGGTGCTGGTGCTCGCCCTCGGCGGCGGCGCGGCCTGGCTGCTGGGGGCGTTCCGCGGGGACGTGCTGGACCAGCAGTCCCTTCAGGACGGTGTGGTGAAGGTCCTGAACGAGAACTTCGGTGAGCCGGACGTGAAGAACGCCCGGTGCCCGGCGAACGAGGCCGCGCAGAACGGGACGACGTTCGACTGCACGGTGGTGATCGGCGGGCAGCCGAAGAAGGTGACGGTGCGGGTGCTCAACGACCGGCCGGAGTACGAGGTCGGCGCACCGCACTGAGTTCGGCGGCGCGAGCCGCGGTTTCCTTGCCCGGCAACGGAAAACGGCGGGCCCCGCACCGGAGTGCGGGCCCGCCGTGGTTTCCGTCGCTACCGGCTCAGAACAGGCTCTCGACGGCGTTGTCCGTGGACTGGTAGCCGTCGGCGATCTGCGGCAGGGCGGCGGCGATCTGCGCCAGAACCTGCTTCAGGTCCTCGAACTTCTGGTCCCAGGTGCGCTGCGCAGCGTCGTACTGCTCCTTCGCGGAACCGGTCCAGGTGGTGACCAGCGGCTTGAGGTCGTCCTTCAGGCGGTCGAACGCGGTCTGCAGTTCGCCACCGGTCTGGGTGCAGTCGTCGGCGGCCGCGCGGATGGTCGCGTAATTGACGAGAATGCCGGGCGTGTCAGGCATGATGAGCTCCTTTTGTGCGGAGGAAGTTCAGGTGAAGTTTCGGGGTGGAACTCAGCCGAGCTGGTCGAAGCCCGCGTTGACGGCGCTGAGGATCTCCTGCTGCTGCTGCTCGGAACGCTCGTACTTCGAACCGGCCTCGCGGAGCAGCTCACCGATGCGCTGCAGCGCCTGCGCCATGCCGCGGGCGTCGTCGTCGAACCGCATCATCACGTGGTCGAACGCCTTCTTCGCCTCGCCCTGCCAGCCGGCGCGGGTGGCCTCGATGCGGTCGCGCAGGGTCGCGAGGTTCTGGTCCATCTGCGCCCGGACCTCGGTCACCTTGCCTTCGGCGTCGGTGAACTGGGCAACTGTCCCTTGAAAACCAGGCCCACCGCTCATGACGGGACCCCCTTCTGTGATGTGGAGTTTGGCCGCAACCAAGCTTGTTCGTTCGTACGGCCCTACGACGCAGACCCTGCCACGTCCGGTTCCCCCTTGTCGTGGTTTGCCCGGAAGTAGTTGCTTGCGTTAACGCCCACACCGGGAACCGATCGCCACGGGTATCCGGAGATCCACCCGAACCGGTGAGGCATCACCCGGAAATGCGTTCGCTACCAGCGGGATTAGCACGCGCACAGCAAGCGCGGCGCGGTTTCACCGATCGCGCTGCATGATTCGCATCTGGGAAAAGTCTTCGTCCTCATCACCCGATCGAGGGGCCTGGGCCGGAGATTGCGAACGCGAAGGAACCGGATCGGGAACCGCCAGCCCGCGGGCGCGGCGGAACCGTTCGGCGGCCGCGCGCAGCGTGCCCGGTGTCGGGTCGCCGGACTTCGCGCCGCGCCCGTTCTGCTTCAGGAGGTCGGCGTTTTCGCTGTGGTGGCGCTGGTTCCGCGCCTTGGCGGTGCCGGCGACGCGCCGCGCGTGCGTCACCGCGTCCTGGCCGGCCCGCCGGAACGACGCGGCCGCGCTTTCGAACTCTCCGGACGGCACCGCGTGCCCGCCTCTCAGTTGAGGATTTCGACGGTCCGCACGGCCTGCGTGCAGGCGGCACCGACCCGGTCCCGCAGCGCGGGCGTGGCGTACTGGCAGCCGACGTGGACCCGGATCCGGCCCTTCGCCACGACGTACCAGTCGACCTGGAGGTCGGGCCGGTCCGGCTTGCTCTCGTGGTACCCGATCACGGTCTTGCCCGCGTAGGACAGGCTCGGGTTGAACGCGCTCCAGCGCGCGGGATCGGCGTCCGCGCTGCGCTTGAGCTCGTCGACGAGCTTCTGCGGGTCCGCGGTCGCGTCGTAGTCCATGACGTACTCCTGCGCGACCAGGAGGTCGTTGCCGCCCTGGGACTCCTGCGGGTGGATGACGACCTGCCGCTCGGCGACCCGGTCGTCGGTCTGCACCCAGTCCTGGGGCGCGACGAACTTGAAGTTGTACTGCGAGAGCGTCCGGCCGGCCTCGGTCTGGCCCCCCGAGCCGCGGAACACGAAGATCCCGCCGACGACGAGCGCGGCCACCACGACCACCGCGATCCCGACGACGCCCCACAGCTTCCGGCGGTTCCTCCCGGCCGGCTCGGGTGCGGGCCGGACCCCGGACGGCGGGCCCGCCAGGGCGGGCTGGCCGGCGGGCGGCGTCCACGGGCGGGCGCCCGGACGGCCGGGCTGCGGGGCCGGCGGGGTCGGCGGCGGTGCCGGGCGGTTCGCGTTCGGCGGGAACCCGCCCGGTGCGGGCGGGGTGCGCGGCGGCGCCGGGCGCGGGGCGACGTCGCCGGGCCGGACGATCTCCGTGCGCTGGGCCGCCGGACCGGTGGCGCCACCCGGCGCCGCGCCCAGCCGCGCCATCGCTTCGCCCGGCAGCGCGCCGGTGCGGTCCGGGTCCACCAGCACCGCCCGCAGCGCGCCGCGCGCGACCACCGTCTCGGGCTGGTCGAGGCTCGTCGGCACGACGCCGGTGCGTTCGTGCACCAGCCGCGAGATCATCGGGATCCGGCTGGACCCGCCGACCAGGAAGATCGCTGTGAGCTGCTTCGGCCGCAGACCGGCGTCGCCGATCGACGCGACCGTCAGCTCGACGGCCCGGCCCAGCGGCGCCGCGATCAGCCGTTCGAGGTCTTCCCGGGTCACGTGCGCGTCGGCGAACGGCGGCGGCATCGGGACGTCGGTGTACGCGTGCCGCGACAGCGTCTCCTTCGCGCCCCGCACGTCCTGGCGCAGCACGCGGCGGCGGCGCCGGTCGACCAGCTCGCGCCCTTCGACGAGCTGGCGCCACGCGTCCTGGTCCGCACCGGCCACGAGCGAGCCGACGTGCTCCAGCAGCGCCTGGTCGATGTCCGCGCCGCCGAAGCCGGGGTCGCCCCGGGTGGCGAGCACCTGGAAGCCGCCGCGCTGCGGACGGCCGGCGCGGTCCCGCCCGGTGTCCGGCGGCAGCCGCCGCACCACGCTGACGTCGACCGTGCCGCCGCCCAGGTCGAGCACCGCGAGCGCGTCGCCGGGGCGGCCGCTGAACTCGACGGTGCGGTCGTTGGTCACTTCCTGCGGCGCGAACGTCGCCGCGTGGTACACCGCCGCCGCGACCGGCTCGGGCACCAGGGCGACCTCGCGCGCCAGCCCGCCCGCGGCCTGCCGCAGCAGCCGGGTGCGGATCGCGCCCCAGTCCGCCGGGTGGGTCAGCACCAGCAGGTCGACCTCGGCGTCCCCGGCCAGGCGCCGCGCCTCGGCCACCGCGCGCCCCAGCACGGCGTGCACGACGTCGGTGACCCGCAGGACGTTCTCGCCGAGCAGCAGCTCGCCCTCGTCGATCCGGCGCTTCGGGTTCGGCTCGTACCGCGACGGGTCGACGGCCGCCTGCCGCTCGGCCTCCTGGCCGACGAACAGCGTGCCGTCCGCCGCCGCGTACACCGCCGAGGACATCAGCGGCTGGCCGTCGATCACCACGACCTGCGGCTCGCGCCCGTTCACCGAGGCGACGACGCAGGTGCTCGAGGTCCCGAAGTCCACCGCAACCCGGACCGTCACCAGCAGCTCCCGCAGTTTTCGTCGCGCTCCCCCGCGTCCCGCCGGCGGGACGCACCCTCGGGGAGGAACCTACCCTCCGCGCCGGGCCGTCCCGCCGCGGTACTCAGTCGGGCTGGATCCACGACACCTGGATCAGCTGCTTGCCGTACTTGCGGGTGAGCATGTTGCCCCGGCCCGGCGGCATCGCGGACGGCTTGATGTTGCCGACCAGCGCACCCTCGTCCCGCGAGCCGTTCATCACCATGCCCGGCGCCGCGATCTCCTTGAGCTTGCCGATGATCGGGTCGTACATGGCCTTGCTCGCGCCACCGGTGCGCCGCACGACCACCAGGTGCAGGCCGACGTCCTTGGCCTGCGGCAGGAAGTCGGAGATCTTCCGCAGCGGGTTGTTGCTCGAGGTGGCCACCAGGTCGTAGTCGTCGACCAGGATGAACAGCTCCGGGCCCTTCCACCACGACCGCGTCTTCAGCTGCTCCTGCGTGACGTCGGGGCCGGGCAGGCGCCGGGTCATCGAGTTGAAGACGTCGTTGATCATGCTTTCCAGCTGCGCCGCCGACACCGCGTACCCGAGCAGCGAGTCGCCCTGGACGAACCCGAGCATCGTGCGCCGGTAGTCGACCAGCAGGATCAGGCCTTCCTTGGCGGTGTAGCGCTCCGAGATGCCCCGGGCGATCTGCCGCAGCAGGTTCGTCTTGCCCGACTCGCCGTCCGCGAAGGCGTAGAAGTGCGGTTCGGCGTTGAAGTCGAGGTAGATCGGCTGCAGGTCCTCTTCGTTGACGCCGATCGGGATGAGCTTGGAGTCCCGGGCGGAGTCGAGCTTGAGCACCTCTTCGTAGGTGATCAGCTCGGGCAGCAGGCGGACCTGCGGCGCGACGCGGCCGCGCCACGCGCCCTTGATCTTCGCCACCGCGTCGGCCACGCCGGCCGCGATCGTCTCCGGGTCGCTGGAGCCGTCGATCCGCGGCAGGCCGCCCAGCATGTGCAGCTTGTCGCGGGTGAGGCCGCGGCCCGGCCGCCCGGCCGGGATGTTCACCGCGATCCGCCGGTCGATGTCCGACTCGGTCGGGTCACCCAGGCGCAGCTCGAACCGGGTGCCCAGCATGTCCTTGATCGCCGGGCGGATGTCGGCCCACCGGTTGGCCGCGATGACCACGTGCACGCCGTAGGACAGACCCTGGGTGGCGAGCCGGGTGATCGTGGTTTCCAGCTCTTCGAAGTCGTCGCGCAGGGCCCGCCAGTTGTCCACGATCAGGAACGCGTCGCCGAACGGGTCCTGCTCCGGGCGGATCTCGCCGCGGCGCTTGCGGTTGCGGAACTCGGTCATCGAGTCGATGCCCATCGCCCCGAACCGGCCTTCGCGCTCGGTGAGCAGGGTGGTCAGCTCGGCCACGATCCGGCGGGCCTTGTCCGGCTCGCGCCGGGCCACCGCGACGCCACCGACGTGCGGCAGGTCGGCGAGCCCGGCCAGGGTGCCACCACCGAGGTCGAGGCAGTAGAACTGCGCCTCCTCCGGCGTGTGCGTCAGCGCCATCGACATGATCAGCGTCCGCAGCATCGTCGACTTGCCGGTCTGCGGGCCGCCGACGATCACGCCGTGGCCCGACGCACCGGAGAAGTCCGCCCACAGCGGGTCGCGGCGCTGCTCGTACGGCCGGTCGATGATGCCCAGCGGCACCTGCAGCCGCCCGTTGCCGAAGAAGCCCACCGGCGAGAGGCCGCGGTCGTCGGTCGGGTTCAGGTTCGGCAGCAGCGTGTCGAGCGAGTTCGGGTCCTTCAGCGGCGGCAGCCACACCTCGTGCGCCGGCGGGCCCTGGCCGATCAGCCGCGAGACGATGACGTCGAGCTCGCTGGGCTCGACCGCCTCTTCGGGCTGGCGCTGCTCCTGCTGCACCGGCGCCTCGATCTGCTGCGGCTCCGGCTCCTTCGGCAGCTCGACGAAGTCCGGGACGAACAGCTGCGGCCGTTTGTCCGCGCGGACAACGGTCGCCGCCGGGCCGGCCGCCTTGAGCCCGGCCGGCCGGTACGGGCCCGAGACGTAGGACGCCTTGAAGCGCACCAGCGTCGACGTGTCGTACTTGAGGTAGCCGCCACCGGGGACCGACGGCAGCTCGAACGCGTCCGGCACGCCGATCGCGGCGCGGGACTCCGCCGCCGAGAACGTCTTGAGGCCGATCCGGTACGACAGGTGCGAGTCGAGGCCGCGCAGCTTGCCTTCTTCGAGGCGCTGCGAGGCGAGCAGCATGTGCATCTGCAGCGACCGGCCCAGCCGGCCGATGGCGACGAACAGGTCGATGAAGTCCGGCTTCGCGCTCAGCAGCTCGGAAAACTCGTCGCAGACGATGAACAGCGCGGGCAGCGGGTCGAGGTCGGCGCCGTTTTCGCGGGCTTTCTCGTATTCCCAGACGTTCTTGAAGTTGCCGCCGTTCTTCAGCGCCTCCTGGCGCCGGTTCATCTCGCCGGCCAGCGCGTCCTTCATGCGATCGACCAGCGTGACCTCGTCCGCGAGGTTCGTGATGACCGCGGAGACGTGCGGGGCCTTGTCCAGGCCCAGGAACGTCGCGCCACCCTTGAAGTCGACGAGGACGAAGTTCAACGTCGAGGACGAGTGCGTCGCCAGCAGGCCCAGCACCAGCGTGCGGAGGAACTCCGACTTGCCGGAACCGGTCGCGCCGATGCACAGGCCGTGCGGGCCCATGCCCTCGGCGGCGGCTTCCTTGATGTCCAGCTCGACCGGCTGGCCGTACTCGCCGACGCCGAACGGGACGCGGTAGCGGTCGCGGATCGGCCGCGGCCGCCACGCCTGCTGGACGTCGAACGTCATCGGGTCGCCCGGGATGCCCAGCAGTTCCAGCAGCGACGGGTTGGACAGCAGCGGCTCTTCGTCGCCGACGTCCTGGCCCGCGGCCCCGCCGACGCGGTACGGCGAGATGAGCCGGGCCAGGGATTCGGTCTCGACCAGGCTCAGGGTGTCCGGGCGGCCGAACCACTCGACGCCGCCGGCGCTGCGCGCGCCCAGCCTGTCGGGCTCGACGACCAGCCGGAGGCCGCGGCGGGCGGCGAGGTTGCCGAGGGAGTCGGACAGGTCGATCATCGTGACGCCGACCAGGCCCTCCTCCAGGACGATCTGCTCTTCGCGGGTGACCTCGGCGTCGTCGATGATGATGACGACGTGCGGCTGGTCCGGCGCCGGCGTGGCGTTGCGGGAGAAACGCTGGCGGTCACGCAGTTCTTCGTCGAGCCAGTCTTCGATCTGGGCCAGCGAACCGGCCATCATGCGGAGCTGGCCGATGCCGTCCGACAGCGTGGGGTGCTGGGCGTGCGGCAGCCACTTCGCCCACTCCCACTCCTCCTTCGCGCGGCCCGCGGTGGCGACCGCGATCAGCACGTCGTCGGGGCTGTGGAAGGCGACCAGCTGCGCGAGCATCGCGCGGGTCAGGCCGCGGGTCAGCGCGCGGTCGCCCTGCATGCTGACCGCGGCGAACCCGCGCAGCGTGATCTGGGTCGGCAGGTCGGGGACGATCGAGTGCGCGCGCACGAACCGGCGCAGGGCGAGGGTGGCGATCGGCTCCAGCTCGTCGACGGGGCCGGTCTGGGGCGGGACCAGCCGCGTCGCGAGGCGGTGCGAGCTGCGCCCGACGCGCAGGTGCAGGAAGTCCTGGTCGTTCTGCCGCCGCTCCCACATCCGGCGGCTGCCGGCCAGCGGCCACAGCGACTGCGGATCGGGGTGCACCCACTCCAGCGCGGCGCGCTGGTCGACCATCGCCTCACGGGCGCGGTCGCGCATCTGGCCCAGGTAACGCAGGTAGTCCTTGCGGTCCTCGTCCATCTCGGCGCGCTTGGCGCCGCCGCCCTTGCCGCCACCGCCGGCCATCATCCCGAGCGTCCCGACGACCATCATGCCGCCCATGGCCATCATCATCGGGTTCCGCCCGCTGGCGGTGAACATGAAGACCATCATCCCGATCGACGCGAAGATCATCACGATCGGCAGCGCCTTCATGACGATGTTGCCGGGGATGACCCGGGGCACCTCGGGTGGCGGTTCGAGGTGCACCTCACCGCCCGGCGGCCGCGGTGCCGCCAGCCGCGGCGACTTCTTGAACTGCAGCGTGCTCATCGAAGGACCCCTCTTCAAACTCGACGATGGCGGCCACCGCGGTGGTGTACGAGGTGCGCGGAACAACCTATCGAACGCCGCGGGCGGATTCCGGCGGATGCCGCAACACCCGTGGAACCTGCCCCGATCTCGTCCGCCGAGTGTACGGCGGGGCACCGACAGTAATGGCGCCTTCGGCCCGGTGAGCTGCGGACGGCGGTGATTTTCGGACGTTCGGTGCTGCCCGCGGACGGCTTCGGTATAAGTTCCCCCAGGAGACGTCTCATCAGAGCGGGGGCAGTGCGGTGGCTACGGGCACGACAGTTTTCAGCAGGGTGACGGTCGTCGCGCCCTCCACGCGGATCGACGTCGCGCTGCCCGCCGACGTCGCGGTGGCCGACCTCCTGCCGATGCTCCTGGACATGGCCAAGGAGACCTCGCCCGACGGCGGCGCCCGCCACGGCGGCTGGGCGCTGGCGAAGCTCGGCGACGCCCCGCTCGACCCGAGCCGGACCCTGGCTTCGCTCGGCGTCGTCGACGGCGAACTCCTGCAGCTGCGCAAGCGCAACGAGAACCCGCCGCCGCCGCTGTACGACGACGTCGTCGACGCCATCGCGGAGTCCTCCCCCGACAGCTTCCGCCCGTGGACCAAGGAAACCGCGAACCGGTTCGGGCACATCGCCGGCGGGCTGGCGCTCTTCGCCGCCGCCGTCGCGCTGTTCATGAGCGGTTCGCTCTACGGCGGCAGCGCGCTGGGCGCGGCCATCGCCGGCGGCATCGGCGCGATCGCGTGCGTCGCGGTCGGCGCGACGCTCGCCAAGGGCTACCAGGCGGAGCAGACCGGCGTGCTGATCGCCGCGGCCGGCGGCCTGCCGCTGGCCTTCGTCAGCGGCTTCTACATCGTGCCCGGCCTGTCGATGCGGGCGAACCTGCTGCTCGGCGCGGTGCTGGTGATCATCGTCGCCTCGGTCTGCATCATGGTGATCGGCGCCGGCATCACGACGTTCATCGCGGCGGCCACCGCGGGCACCTTCGGCGCGCTGGCCTTCCTGTTCGGCACGCTCGTCGCGCACCCGGCGGCCGGGATCGCGGCCGGCACCGTCGCGGTCGCCCTCGCCTGCATCTCGATCCTGCCGCGCGCCACGATCTGGCTCGCGAAGCTGCCGCTGCCGCACGTCCCGAGCAACGCCGAAGAGCTGAAGGAAGACTCCGGCTTCCCCGACTACCGGGCGATCGAGCGCCGCACGGCGGTGGCGCACAACTACATGACCGGCCTGATGGTCGGCTGCGGGGCCACCGTCGCGGTCGCCGCCATCATCGCCGCCACCGCGCCCGGCGCGTTCGGGATCATCCTCGGCGTCGTCGCGACGCTCGTCCTGCTGCTGCGCGCCCGCGCGTACGCCAACGGCAGCCAGGCGATCGCGCTGCTCACCACCGGCCTGGTCTCGGCCACCGGGATCGCCATCGGCTGGCTCGTCACGGCCGGCGCGCAGAACCGCCTGCTCTACGTCTTCGGTGCGCTGGTCCTGCTGGCCGCGGGGGCGCTCGTGGTCGGGGTCATCTTCCCGAACCAGCGGTTCTCGCCGCCGCTGCGGCGCACCGTGGAGATCATCGAAGCGGTCTGCATCGCCTCGGTGCTGCCCCTCGCCCTGGGTGTGATGGACCTCTACACCACCCTGCGGCACCTGAACTTCAAGTGACCGGATCGGGTGAATCTCCGATGGCAGCAGCACGGCGTTTCGGCGCCACCCGGCGAGCGACGACGGCGCTGATCGCCGGCGCGATCGGCGTCCTCGCGCCCCTGGGTGCCTTGCCCGCGCACGCCCAGTCGGCAGCCGACGGTTACTTCGCGAAACCGCCGCCCGTGGACGAGAGCAAGCTGATCCCGGACGAGCGCAAGCCGGACAAGCCCTACAAGCCGTCGAAGGGCTGCGTCCAGCGCAGCACCCTCGGGCAGAACATCGTGCTCAAGAACCGGCCGTGGGGCCAGGACTACCTCCAGATCTCGAAGGCGCAGGAGATCGTCAAGGCAGCCACCGGCAGCGTCGGCGGCGGGATCAGGGTGGCCGTGATCGACACCGGCGTCACCCGGCACCCCTGGTTCCAGGACCGGCTGAAGTCCGGCGGCGAGTACGTCGCGACACCGTCGAAGGGGCAGCCGCCCGGGCTCGAAGACTGCGACGGCCACGGCACCGAGGTCGCCGGGATCATCGCGGCGAAGCCGGACAACCCGGAGGTCGGGTTCATCGGTGTGGCGCCGGACTCGACCATCGTGTCCTACCGCCAGCTGAGCGAGAACTACGAGCCGGACACGCAGACCTCGGCCCCGCCGGCGAGCAGCACCGGCGGCACGCCGTCCTCGAGCACCAGCCCGCCCCCCGGGTCTTCGTCGTCGGCCCCGCCGCCCGGCGGTGGTGGCGGCAGCGGCGAGGGCGACGGGACGTCGCCCGGCCAGTCCAACGGCGGCCGGCAGCTGGAGAAGGCCGGCACGGCGGGCACGCTGAAGACGCTCGCCGAGATCATCCGCGGTATCGCCGACCGCGGCGAGGCCGACGTCATCAACATGTCGGTCGACAACTGCCGGACCGCCGACGGCTCGATCACCACCGGCGAACAGCAGGTCCAGGCGGCGGTCCACTACGCGGCGTCGAAGAACATCGTGATCGTCGCGGCCGCGGGGAACGTCACCGACACCTGCCCGCAGAACGACCAGCCGGACGCGAACAAGCCCAAGACGATCGTCACCCCGCCGTGGTTCGCCGACGACGTCCTCTCCGTGGGCGCGATCGAGGAGCAGGCCGGCAGCGTCGCCCCGTTCAGCGTCCACGGCCCGTGGGTCGGCGTCGCGGCACCGGGCACGAAGATCACCTCGCTCGACCCCGCCGAGGGGTCCGACGGCCTGGCGAACCTGACGTTCGAAAACGGCGACAAGGCCACCGAAATCCAGGGCACGAGCTTCGCGGCGCCTTACGTCGCGGGCCTGGCGGCGCTGGTGAAGGCGAAGTTCTCGAACCTGGATTCGAAGGGCATCATCAACCGGATCAAGGAGACGGCCCAGCACCCCGCCGCTCCGGGCGGCCGTGACAACTTCATCGGCTACGGCGTCATCGACCCGGTGGCGGCGCTGACGCAGGTCCTGCCGTCCGAGGTGGGCAACCAGGCCCCCGTCCCGGCCCCCCAGCTGGCCCAGCTCCCCCCGGCGAACGACCGCAGCCCGACCCCGGTGATCGTGGCGTTGGCGGGCACCGGCGGAGGCGTGGTCGCCCTCCTGATCACGCTGTTCGTGATGCACACGATCCGCCGCAACCGCCCCGCCGAGCCGGACCCCCGCCGCTGACCCACCCGGGGCCTTACTTCGCGGGTGGGGCCGAGGGTTTCTTCGGTGGCTGGGTCTCGTCCTCGCCGATCACCGGTGGGGCGACCAGGCCGGGCTCGCCCAGCAGCTCCGACGGCTTCGTGACCGGGCGGGTCTTCGACGGGCGGCGGGACTGGCCGCCGCCCATGCCGATGGCGCCGAAGCCCATCATCGGCATCATCGGCATTCCGGATGACGTGCCGTGCAGCTCTTCCGCAGGCGGTGCCGGCGGCGGTGCGTCGGCGGGGGAACCCGGGGCGGCCGCGCCGGTGTGGCGGCCCTCCGCCGGTTCGCTCGCCGAAGACGGTGTCATGACCTCGTCGGCCGAAGGCGCGTCGGCCGAACCTGCCTCGTTCAACGCGTCGTCGTGGAGCTTGAACTTCTCCTGCGGGTACCGGTGCCGGATCTCGATGGTCCGGGACGCCGCGTCGGGGTCGTCGACGCCGTCGCAAAGCCGGTCGAACGCCTCCAGCACGTCCCGCGCCGTCTCGAACAGCGCCTTCGCCGACTCCTGCGTCTCCTCCACCTGGGCCCGCGCGCGCTTCGTGCCACCGCTCGGGAGCAGCATCGTCTCCGAGATCAGCTCCGCCGCGTCCACCAGCACTTCCACCAGGTCGACGACGATGTGGCGCAGCGTCGTCACGAGGTCGTCGAGCGCCGCCGCCAGGGTGGTGAGGGCCTCCTGGAGGTCGCCGCCCGCCGCGCCGATTTCGCGCATGTACGTCACGAACGCGTCCGCGTCTCGGCCCTCCCAGCCCGCGTCGAGGCGGCCGAGCTGGTCGTCGAGGCGGGTGGAGACGTCGGCCGCGGCCGTCGCCGCCTGGCGCAGGCGGTCCGCCTCCGCGCCGAGGTCGGTCCAGCGGCCGAGCAGCGGCCGGAAGTACGTCTCGACGGGGTCGAGCAGGCCGAGCTGCCGCGCGAGGTCGGACAGGTAACCCAGGTACGGCTCGGCGGCCGCCGCGAGGTCTCCGGACGCCACCGGCGGGGATCCGGCCGTCATCCGAGCCGCCCGGCCCGCTTGATGAGCTCGGCGGCCTCGGCGTCCTGCCCGCCGTGCCGGACCGTCACCTGCCGCAGCGCCTCGGCGGCCGAGCGCAGCGCCTCCGCGCCGTCGGTCAGCTGCCGCCGCAACGCGCCCGCGGCCCGCCCGTACGACGCCCCCAGGCCGATCTGCGCCCCCAACGCCCCGTAGGACTCGTCGGTGACGTCGCCGCCGACCTCGGTCGCCGCCGCGTCCAGGTCGTCCGCGGCGGCTTCGGCCGTCACGGCGTACCCGGCGACGACGACGCCGTCCATCCTCAAGCCGGCCACGGCACCTCCGCTCGCCAAGACAACGTTCGAGCGTGGGACGTCCGCCGGGGCCCGGCGGTTCCGCTCAGTTCCCCGGCTGCGCGGCCGTCGGGTAGGTGCCCGCGTTCGGGTCGATCGGCACCGAGTCGAACTGCCGCAGCACGTCCTGGGTGTTCAGCGACGCCCCGGTCGGCAGCAGCCCGATGATCGACTCCGGCGCCGGCTGCCGGTTGTTCAGGCCGATCGCGTCCGCGGTCTGGGCGTCCGGGACGCTGTAGCGGACGCCGCGGTCGGAGATCAGCTGGATCTGGCCCTTGCCGAAGCTGGCCTTGCCGGTGGCGGACTGGACCACCGCGGCGAACCCAGGCTTGAGGTAGAACCCGTTGAGCGGCACGCGGTTCGGGCCCGGCGTGGTCACCGTCATCGGGGTGAACCTGTCGCCGGCGCTCTTCTGGCCGGGCAGCTGCGTGTCGACGTACACCGAGGTGTGCCCGTCCTGGTCCGGGCCGGACCCGACCAGCGACCAGCCCAGGCACGCGACCGACGAGTTCTTCGTCGCGTCGAGGACCGTCGGCACCGAGCGCGGGAAGTCGTCGACCGCGATGTAGTCCGGGTCGGTGGGCTGCATGACGTGCACGCCGGCCAGCTTGTCGGGGCCGAGCGTCTGGATCTTGCCGGAGCTGCCGTTCTTCGCCACGCGGATGATGTCGGCCACCGCGTTGGACACGCGCTGGATGCCGCTGCGGGTGATCGCCCAGTAGTTCAGCGTCGTCTCGCCGGCCTGCTGCGTGGCGAAGACGTCGCCCGCGTTCAGGCCGTCGAAGTTCGCCGGGGCCTGCCCGTTCGCGATCTTCGGCGGGGACAGCTTCGCGACCTCGGGGATCGCGTTCAGCAGCCCCTGGGTGATCTTCCGCGGCCCGGGCGGCAGCTGCAGGGCGGTCCGGACGGCGTCGTTCGGGTTGTCGACGTCGATCTCGGCGCGCACGGTGTTCGCGTTCGGCCGGTTCCGCGAGCTCGGCAGCCGGTAGACGAGGTAGGTCTTGCCGTTGTCGGCCTTCGCCAGCAGGGCCTCGTTCTCCCCCAGCTCGGCGCCGAGGCCGCCGGGCGCGATGCCGCCGAAAACGTAGGTGTTGGTCTTGCCGGTGTCGGCGTTCGGCAGCGACGGATCGACCACCACCTGGTCGCACACCGCCCAATTGGCGGAAATCCGCTGGGAATCGGTCGGGATCAGCTGCGGGCCGTCCGGAATTCCGGTCAGTTTGTCGCGCGGAATGTCCTTCAGCTGCTCGTCGGAAACGACCGTGGGATTCTTCACACTCGACGCGCCCGCCGCCGCGGCCGGGGCGGGCGCCGCGGTCGCGCCACCGGTGCCACCGCCGGGCTGCTTCGACTGCGCCAGCAGGAGAAGCCGCGCCGAAGCGAGGTTGAAGGTCGGGATGAGCTTCTTCGGGTTGCCCGTGACGACGTACACCGTGCCGGACTGCTCGCCGATCACGATGTTCCCGGCCGCCGGCACCGAAGGCGCCGGGCTGAGCAGCCCCCAGACGACGAACACGATCATGCCGAGCGCCCCCAGCACGACACCGACGATCGTGGCCCGCGTGTGGGTGCGCATCGGGTCGTGCAGCATCACCGCGTCCCGCCGGACCAGCGCCGACTGCATCCGCCGCAGGACGAACTGGTACGCCTGGACCTGAGACTTAGTCGTGGGTGTTGATGGCATTCTCGACCTACAGCTCTCCCCGTCGCGGTACGGTTCCGCAGGATAGCCGTACGGGGACCGTCTGGTGTGGGGTTTCTACCAACTCAGGCTAGGGTCGGGCACCCCGGGACCCGGCTTCCGGGTATGCAGCAAGCACGAGGGGAAGAGAAAGCGGCGATGTCCGTCACCAACCCGCCACGCCCGCCCGGCCCGCCCGGGCCCCCGCCGCCCGGACGCCAGCCGGGCCCGCCGCCGCGGCCGGGCAGACCCGGTGGTCCGGGCGGGGTGCCGGGCGGACCCGGTGGCGTCCCCGGCGGCCCTGGTGGTCCCGGCGGACCCGGTGGCGTTCCCGGTGCCCCCGCCGGACCTCCTGGACCGCCGACGGGACCCCACGGTGTCCCCGGCGGCCCCGGCATGCCGCCGCGCGGGCCCGGTGGCCCCGGTGGGCGTCCCGGCCCCGGCGGTCCTGGTGGCCCGGGTAGCGGCCCGGGTGGTCCCGGCGGCGGTGGCCCCGGCGGTCCGGGTGGTCCTGGCGGTCCGGGTGGTCCGGGCGGTCCCGGTGGCCCGGGCGGTCCCGGCGGCGGCTCCGGTGGCCCGCAGGGACCCGACGACAGCGCGCCCGCCACTCCCCCGCCCGGCCCGGCCCGGGTGGCCCCGCCCGCGCGGCGCCGCTCCTCCGGCGTCACCCTCGGTCCCCTTCCCGTGGCGAACCTCGTCGTGCTCGAAGTCGGCCTCGCGATCGGCCTGGTGCTGCTCGCCATCGACATGAAGCTGAAGTGGATCGGCGTCGGCATCGTCGGCTTCGCCCTCATCGTCGCGCTGCTGCGCTGGCGCGGCCGCTGGTTCACCCAGTGGGTCGGCCTGACGCTGCGCTACTCCTTCCGCTCGCACGACCGGGTCGCGAACCCGCTGCCGCCGAGCACCGTCGAGGAACTGGCCGCCGAGGAAACCGCGGTCACCGGCCCCGACGACGCCCGCGTGAACCTGCTGCGCATCGCCGTGCCCGACCTCGTCGTCGCGCACGGCGTCGACCACGAACGCCAGCAGGTCGGGATCGCCTGGAACAACGGCACGTGGACGGCGGTGCTGCTCGTCGAGCCGGCACCGGCGTTGATCACCCAGGCCGACGGGGCGCCGAGCCTGCCGCTGTCGGCGCTGGCCCCCTGCCTCGAAGACCGCGGCGTGGTCCTCGACTCCATCCAGATGATCTGGCACTGCTACCCGGGCAGCGCGGCGCTGCCGTCGGACTCGCCGGCGCTGAGCTCCTACATGGAGGTGCTGGGCCCGCTGCCCGCGGCGGCGCGGCGGACGACGTGGGTGGCGATCCGGCTCGACCCGCGGCGCTGCCCGGCGGCGATCCGGGAGCGCGGCGGCGGCGTCGTCGGCGCCCACCGCGCGCTGATCGGAGCCCTGTCCCGCGTGCGCAACGCCCTGGAGTCCCAGGGTGTGCCGACGCGGCCGCTCGACCCCGACGAGCTGCTGCGGGCGAGCATCTCGGCCGCGGAGCTGACCGCCGTGGCCGGTTCGCCGGCGAAGGTGACGCTGCAGGAACGCTGGTCCGGCGTGACGGCGGCCGGGATCGGGCACGCGAGCTACGCCATCACCGGCTGGCCGAAGGGCAAGGTCACCAGCAGCCTGAACGCGCTGACGAGCGTCCGCGCGCTGTCGGCGACGCTGGCGATGTCGATCTCGCCGGCGTCCGACGAAGGCAAGATCGGGCTGCGCGGCGTGGTCCGGCTGAGCGCCCGGAACCCGCGTGAGCTCGACGCCGCCGACCAGCGGCTGCACGGGCTGTCCGAGCGGCTGGGGGTGGACCTGACGCCGCTGCGCGGGCTGCAGGTCTCCGCGTTCGCCGCGACGTTGCCGATCGGAGGTACGGCATGAGCTCCCGCGTCCGCGACGCCGGGCAGAACAGCGGGGTGGCGCCGGAGTTCACGGTGGACCCCGCGATGCTCGACGCGATCAGCCCGTCGGGCGACCGCGGCGGCATCGTGCTCGGCTCGGGCCTCAAGGGCGAGCCACTGACGATCTCCGCGCTGCGCTCGACGCCGACGCGCATCGTGCTGGTGGGCGGGCTGTACCTGGCCCGCCAGGTCGCCCTGCGCGCGATGGCGGTCGGCGCGTGGGTCGTGGTGGCGACCGGGCGCCCGACGGAGTGGCAGGTGCTGTCCCGCGCGGCCGGCAGCCGCGACGGACGGCCGTCACCCCTGGTGCAGATCCGCCGGCTCTCCCCGGTCGAGCTCCCGCGGCCGTCGGAGGACGCGCCCCTGCTGGTGGTGACGGACGGCGGCCCGACCCCGCAGGACCTGTTCCCGCCCCGCTCGCCCTGGCAGACGACGGTGTACGTGCTGCCCTACCTGCACCCGCAGGCGGGCATGACGGCCAACGCGGCGGACCTGGTGCTCATGCAGCGCCTCCCGGCCGGCCAGGCCGAGCTGGCGGGCCGCATCTGGAACCTGCCGCCGCAGATGATGCGGCAGCTGACGATGTTGAAGGACGACCAGGTGGTGGCCCTGGGCCGCAACCTCTGGCGCCCGCTGCGCCTGGTGACGACGAGCAACGAGCAGCAACTCCTGGGCCCGGTCCGCCGCGGCGACTGACCCGTCCCCGGCTGTCGGGGGGTGTTAGGGTGGGTTGTACCCGCCCTTACACACACCCACCTGGGGGGGGGGGACGGTGGGGGGGTTGGGGGGGCGGGCGGGGCGGGG
>NZ_JBEXKX010000090.1:0-21448 GCF_040609695.1 Amycolatopsis sp. NPDC004625 | reverse complement strand
TTCGTTCGGCGGCCGCCCGGTGCCGTACCGGCTGGTCTCCACCGCCCGGGGCGTCCAGGTCGAAGCGGACGTCACCGCGAAGTCGGGCGAACTCCAGGTGCGACTCCGGTGAACAAGCGCTCGTTACCGCGCCGGCCTGCGGGCCTCGCCCGATCAGATCGACAGGAGGCAATCCCGCTGGGTTGATGCCGCTGTCACGTTGTCCGGGTAAGGCCGCGGCTGACCAGGTCGACCGCCGCGGTGATGCCGTCCTCGGCGCTGATCAGTTCTCCGAGGCGTGCGGCGCGGGCGCGCATGCCGTCGTCGGCGAGCGTCGTGCGGAGGGCGGTGGCAAAGGAGCTTGCGGACAACATCGGCCGTGGCAGCGGCCGCGGTCCCACGCCGAGCTCGGCGACTCTCTTCGCCCAGAAGGGTTGGTCGACTCCGTGCGGCACGACAACAGCGGGAACGCCGGCCCGCAGAGCGGCAGCGGTGGTGCCGGCACCGCCGTGGTGTACCACCGCCGCGCACCGGGGGAACAGCCACGAGTGGGGCACCTGGTCGATGACCAGTACGTTGTCGGAGGCGGCGATGTCGCTCATGCCGCTCCACCCGGTGAGCAGCACCGCCCGCACACCGGCTCGCCGGATTGCCTCGGTGACTGTCCGGGCGGTCGCGGCGGGATCACCGCTCACCATGCTGCCGAAGCCGATGCAGACCGGAGCCTCGCCCGAATCGAGAAACGTGACGAGCTCCGCCGGCGGAGTCCACGCCTGCTCCTCGGGCAGAAACCAGTAACCGGTCACGTTCCAGGTCGCGGGCACGGCTACGACGTGCCTGCTGAACCCGTAGACCGAGAGCCGTGCGCTGCTCGGCCGGGACCGGCGGCGGGGCAGGCCGAGCACCTCGGTGCGCACGGCACGGGAGACGGCGCGGAAGGGCAGTGTCAGAGCCGATTCGGTGATCGCCGAGCCGATCAGGTTGCCCGCGGCTCCGGTCCAGGGCGGCATCCAGGGCGTCAGCACACCCGTGAGCGCGGGGGATACCGCCCCCACCGGATGCAGGTGCGCGTGCACTAAAGGGATGCCTAGCCGCTCCGCCACGTCGAGCCCGAGCACCGCTCCGCCGATACCTCCCAGCACGGCATCGCTGCCGTCGGCGTAGTCGAGCAGGGCGCGAGCGTTCGCCAACGACTGCCGGACCAGCTGCTCGCGCATGCCCTTGGGGACAACACCGCGGGAAAACCCGGTCTGAGCCGCCGCGCGAGCGGCGTCGTCCATGCGTCCGGGCAGCGGTACCGCGTCGAGCCCCATGCCGATCAGCCAGCCGGTGAAGTCTTCCGGCGCGACGACCCGTATCCGGTGTCCTGCTTGCTGCAGGCCCAGGGCCAGCGCGGCATAGGGCTGGACGCCGCCGCGCGTGTCGATGGCCACGACGCAGATCTGCACAGACACCTCCATTGCAACTAACCGTTGCAATAGTAGCTGACGGTATCTCCCGGCGTCCACCGCGCCGCACTTGCCACGGTGGGCGAGCGACTCACGCAATCAGGCGCGAGGTTAGTGGTGCGACCCGCGATATCGTCGCGAGGGCTGCGGTGTTGGCAGCCAGATCGGAGCTGGGGATGGGTGAGGGTCCAGGGGAGTCGAGCCGTCGTGACGTGGGACGCGCTCGAGGCGCCCCTGTAGTGGCGGCGATCCTCGCGGCGGTGCGCGCCGAACTGGCCGAGAATGGGCTCGATCAGTTGAGCGTCGACCGCGTCGCGCGCCGCGCCGAGGTCAACAAGACCAGCGTCTACCGGCGGTGGTCCACCAAAGAAGCCCTCGTCGCCGCCGCGATGGACGGGTTGCGCACCGAGTTCGCCGGTAGTCCCGATACCGGCAACCTGCGAGATGATCTGCACGCTCTGGCCAAGCCCATCGCGGAGTTCTTGTCACGCGCTGAGGGTTCCGCCCTGGCGCGGGCGGCCATCAGTAGCGGCGCCACGAGCGACATCGCGTCCTTCGCCGCACGTCAGATGAGCGAGCAGGCGGCACCGGTGTTCGCCATCGCCGCGCGGGCCCGTCGCCGTGGGGAGTGGAACGAGGACACCGACCCCCAGCAGGTGATATTCAGCCTGGTCGGCGCGATCATGCACCGAGTGCTCCTCGAACACGCCGACGCCACGGGCCCGTGGCTCGGCTCACTTGTGGACCTGCTCCATCGCGGCGCAGCCGCGCCACGCTAGTCCTCCGGCGCGCGCCTGGGACTGCCAAGTGGGGAATGGCCGCCGACCAGGGAGCCCCGTCGGCGGCTTTGGAGACCCGGATGCTTTCGGCCTCCGGCTGCCAGGTGACGACGGTCTGCAAGCCCCGGTCGCCGTCGCCGATGAGGGGCATCAGGTCCCGCGTTCGGCGTCGCGGACGATCGAGCGGGCGAGCCAGGCGAACACCTGGTTGTGCGCCGGTTTCTGGAGGTGCCAGTAGGCGTGGCCCAGTGGGGAGGCCGGGGCGAACCGCACCCGCTGCCACAGCAGGCTCCCGGTGCCGGCCGGGTCTGCGCGCAGGGTGAGTTCGGCGTCGCCGGGCAGGCGCATGTCCGCGGCCAGCACGAGTTCGCGGTGGGTATCGTCGCGGCGGCGGACCGTCCAGAAGTCGACGACGTCGCCGGTCACCGGCCGGTCGGGGCGTCCGCGGTAGGCGCCCGCCCCGCCGAGCAGCCCGTCGAGCAAGCCGCGCAGGGCCCACGCCGGTGCGGGCGGGAACCGGCCGTGGTCGCCGCCGAGGGCGGTGATCGCCCGCCACAGCCGGTGCGGGCCGGCTTGGGCGAGCCGGGTGTACTCCTCCTGGTACGCCGGACCGGCGGGTGCCTGCGGCACCGGAACGCCGAGTGCCGTGCGCAGGGCGTTGTCGAGGCTGGTCGGTCCGCCAAGCGGGGGCGCCAGGACCGATTCGGCCGGGGTGTCGGCCGGGAGCAGGTCGTGCTCGAGCGACGCGAACAGCGGACCCGCGACGGTGGCGGGCACCGGCGAGGTCAGCCCGGCGATCCGCGCGGCGGTCTCGTGAGACCAGAACGGCGACGGCAAGGTGAGCGCGGCAGGCCGCCGCAGGAGGCGGGCGCACCGACGCACGAGGCCGTCGTAGCTGATCGTTTCCGGCCCGCTGACGTCGAACCGGCCCCGCAGCGGCGGGTGGCCAGCCGCGGCCCGCAGGTAGTGGCGGACATCGGCGAGCGCCACGGGGCGGCTGCGGCGGGCCGTCCACCCGGGCCGCGGCCGGACCGGCAGCCGCGCAGTGCGCGACAGCAGCTCGACCCCGGCCGATCCGCGGCCGAGGACCATCGACGCCTGCAGCGCGATCGCCGGGACCTCGCCGTCGAGCAGGATGCCGGCCACCTCGGAGCGGGACGCCAGGTGCGGCGACGTGGCCGCCGTCGGCCGTGGTCCGCCGAGGAAGACGAGCTGCCGGACCCCGGCGGCCGCCGCCGCGGCAGCGAGGCGCTGCGCGATGACGCGGTCCCGGCCGGCGAAGTCCGCGTGCGCCAGCGAGTGCATGAGGTGGAAGACCACGTCCGCGCCGTCGCACACGGTCTCGAGTGCGCGCGGGTCCGTGGCGTCCCCGAGCGTCACGCCGATCCGGTGCGGGAAGCCGTGCTCCGCCGTGCGGGAGAGGACCTGGACGGGGTGCCCGGCGGCGGCGAGGTCGGCGACGAGCGCGCGCCCGACGAACCCGGTCGCGCCCAGCACGGCGCAGCGGGGCGGCGGGCCGCCGTCGGCCATGCGACGTCCTTTCGTAGGCGATGCAGAGACGTCACAAACGTAAGCCGTCCGGGCTGCGCCCGCCGGGAGAGAAGACCTGTCACGCGCTCGGAGCGGTAGCGCCGCCTACCGGCTCTCGTGCGCAGTACGGAGTAAGCGCAGGTAGGATCAGTGGCGGACGACCCGTCCTCGGAGTCGCTCACGCAGGAATTTGCATCGCATTTGTATCGTAGAGTCGGATGGCGGGCTCGATGCCGCCGCGGAGG
This sequence comes from Amycolatopsis sp. NPDC004625, assembly GCF_040609695.1. NCBI lineage: Bacteria > Bacillati > Actinomycetota > Actinomycetes > Pseudonocardiales > Pseudonocardiaceae > Amycolatopsis > Amycolatopsis sp. NPDC004625. The sequence continues at coordinate 17,467 of NZ_JBEXKX010000090.1, read as the reverse complement.
TGCCATGCAGCCGAACTGGCCGCCGGGGCTGTCGCTGATCCGGGAGCGGCTGCGCGACGCCCTGTTCGCCCGGGTGGCGGGGCCCGACGGGCCGCGCAACCGCGCCCGCATCCACGGCACGCCGGGAGAGCGCTGGTTCGGGCCGGACAGCGCGATCCGGCGGGTGCACGGGGACACGGCCATGTTCGTGGGCGGCCTGCGCGCGCTGCTGCTGCAGTCGCTGCACCCGCTGGCGATGGCGGCGGTGGCCGCGCACTCGGGCTACCGCGGCGACCCGTGGGGCCGGTTGCAGCGCACGAGCACCTTCCTCGCCGTGACGACGTTCGGCACGGCCGAGGACGCCGAGCGCGCGGTCGAGACCGTGCGTTCGGTCCACCGGCGGGTGCGGGGGGTGGCCCCGGACGGGCGGCCCTACCGGGCCGACGACCCACGGTTGCTGGCGTGGGTGCACCTCGCCGAAGTCGACAGCTTCCTGCGCGCCCACCAGCGCTACGGCGCGCACCCCCTCGACGAGGCGGGGTGCGACTCCTACGTCGCCGAGACGGCCGTGATCGCCCGGGCGCTCGGGGTGCCCTACCCACCGGTGACCCGGGCCGGGCTCGAGAAGGCGCTCGCCGCGTACCGGCCCGAGCTGCGCGGTACCCCGGAAGCCCGGCAGGCCGCCCGGTTCCTCCTGCTCACCCCGCCGGTCCCGTGGCCGGCGCGGCTTCCCTACGCCGCGCTGGCCGCCTCGGCGGTGGCGATGCTGCCGGCGTGGACGCGCCCGCAGCTGCGCCTCCCGCGGCTGCCGGTCGCCGAAGCGACCGTCGTCCCGCTTGCCGGGCACGGTCTGGTGAAGGCCGTGCGCTGGGCGATGACCGCGGCCTGAGCGGCCAGTCGGTCGTCATGCAGCTCGCGTGGCGGGCGTCAGTGTGGAGTGTTGTCGATGACCTCCTTGGTGGCATTGACGTAGGCATCGAGAAATCGGCGGACGACGGTGAGCTCGGATTCGGTGAACTGCGTCATTTCCACGTCGATGCGGGCGCCCAGGGGGCCGAAGTACTCGACAGCGGCCTGCTGGCCTCGGGCTCCGTAGTGCAGGTGCACCTTCCGGCGGTCGGTTTCACTGCGCCGGCGTCGCAGATGACCGGTGCGCTCGAGCCGGTCCACGACCCGGGTCACCGCGCCGGAGGTCATGCCCAGGCGCGTGCCGAGGTCGCCGGCCGTGATCGGGTGGCCGCCGGCTTCGGCGTGCATGACCGCCACCAGTGCGGTTACGTCCGTGGGATGCAGGTCGTTCCGCTCGGCGAAGGCGTGCGCCAGCTGCTCGTGGACCGCGCTGAGTTCTCTGGCCAGCTGCATGATGTCCTCGGCCAGTCGCTGCCGCGGCGTGGCCGGTGTCCTGAACATCGGCGTCGAAGAGCCTTCTGTCACTTGCCGAGCGTACCTCGATCAGTCATTATGTGACTCAGTCAGACATTGCCTGAGGAAGGTTTTGCTGTGGCCCGGAGTGTTTTCCGCCCGTCCGCGGGTCAGTGGGTTGTCGCGGCCGCCGCTGTCGCCCAGTTGGTCAGTCCGTTGTTCTTCCTCGGTGACGACGCCTTGACGTCCGGGCGCGCCGGCGAACCGGCTCTCGTTCCGGCGGGCTACACCTTTGCCATCTGGGCGGTGATCTGCGTGCTCGGGGCCGCCTGGGGGGTGTGGCAGCTATTCCCGTCGTCGCGTGGCGACGCCGCCGGGAGACGGGTGGCCTGGCCGCTGGCCGGGGTGTTCGCCGGGTTCACCGGATGGCTGGTGATCACCAGGACCGGGCCGGTGTGGGGCACTGTCGTGGTGTTCGCGGCGATGCTCGTGCTGCTGCTGATCGCGATGCGCCGCCTCGCCGGCGATCGGACGAGCACGCCCGGCAAGGTGCTGTTGCGCTGCCTGCTCGGTGTCTACGCAGGCTGGTCGAGCGTCGCGGTGTGGGTCAACTTGACCACGGTGCTCGCCGACTATGGTCTGGTGCCCGGCACGAGGACCGGTCTGGTGATCCAGATCGCCGCCCTGTTCGCCGCGGTGGTCACGGTGACCCTGGTGATCCTCCGCCGGGGACCCCACCCGGCTTACGTCGGCGCCGTGGGATGGGCCTTGGCTGGGGCCGCCATCGGCGCTTCGAGCAAGAACGCCGTCATCCTGACGGTGCTCGCGACGATCGCTCTCGCCGCGGTGCTCATCCTCGCCGCCACGCTGATCGGACGGCACCCGGGAAACCGGAATGTCCACAGTGGAGCTTGACGGGCGAGCGGTTGCCGACCGCTGCCCTCATGTCGCACCTGACCCGGCAGATGCCTGGCGAGAGAAGACCGGCGTGCCGACGCTGGAGCGGCCGCCAGTCAGTGGAGGCCGAGCCGGCTGACGATCTCCTCCCGTTCCGCCAGCTTGGCGTGCGAGGTTTCTCCATGGGCGTTCAGCAGGAGGGCGACGAGCGCTTCGATCGAGGCGATCGTGGGCACGAAGCTGTCGTAGGCCGAGGGAGCGGTGACCTGCTGGGCCAGGACCACGGCGGCGTGGTGGCTGACGGGGGACAGCCACGGGTCGGTGAACAGGACGATCGTGGCTTTGCGTTCGGCGGCCAGTTCGGCCAGCCGCTCGGTCGGCGGTTCGTAGCGACGGTAGTCGAACAGCACGAGAACGTCTTTCGGACCGAACGAGGCGGCCGCCGAGGCGCGGTGCACGGGGTGCTCGGGAAGGAGGTCGACCGCGTCGCGCAGCTGCATGAGGTGCAACGCGAGGTACTGGGCGAACAGGCCGCTGAACCGGCCACCGGCGAGGGAGATCCTTTTCCTGGGGTCGCTGAGGAGGGCGATCGTGCGGTCCAGGTCGCGTTCGCTGGTCTCGGCGAAGGTGCGCTGGATCGCCCGGCCGAACTGCCCGCCGGCGTGGTCGAGGACGCCGTTGGGGTCGGCCGGTTCGCCCGCAGCCGGGTGGAGCGTCAGCGGCGAGGCGTCGCGCGCGCCCAGCTCGTCGCGCAGGACGGCCTGGAACGCGGGGAAGCCGGAGTAGCCGAGGCGGGTGACCAGGCGCAACACCGTCGGGGCGCTGACCTTGGCCTGCGTGGCCAGGACCGCGAGGGTTTCGAAGCCGGCCGCGGGGTAGTTGGCCAGCAGGACACGGGCGACCTTCGTCTCGGCCGGGCTGAGCTCGCCGAGCCGCCGCCGGATCTGCTCGGCAACGGTGTCGACGGGCATGGCGGGCTCCTCTTCGGCCGGAGGCGGCGGGCCCGCCTCCGGCCAAAGTAGCGTGCTCATCCGCGGCTCGTGCACTCTGCCGAGCCGACGTCCAGCCGCAGGCCGAGGACGCTCGGGGGCACCGCGCCGGGCTTGGCCCACACGCCGGTTTCCCGGGACTTGGCGATCCGGACGTCGAAGCGCGGGCCGGTCTCCCAGGTGTGGGCGGTGGTGGCGCGGGTCGTTGCGTTGCTCGCCAGTGCGCGGGCCGTGCGCAGCAGCGAGTAGGGCGAGCCTGCCGGGTTCCGCGGCGAGGAGAAGACGTCGTCGTTGGCCGGGACCGGCGTTCGGTCGGCGGGGGTGGTGGGCCGCGAGCCGGGAGCGGGGGTGATCGCGCGGGCGGTGGGCGTGTACCGGTCGCCGGTGGTGAGGTAGTCGTAGCGGACGTCGGTGATCGACCACCCGCAGGGCCGGGCTTTTGGCCGGGCGTGGCTCAGGTCCAGCACGGTCACGCCGTGCTCGCCGAGCACCCGGAGGGTTTCGCCGGGCGAGCGGGGGTGGTCCACCACGAGCGCGGTGTTCTCGTCCAGGGCGTAGACGCGGTCGTGCCCGGTGTCGGCGGCCAGCCGCAGGGATCGGCCCTCACGCCCCTGCACGCCGGTGTGGGTGTCCAGCAGGCCGGAGGTGAGCAGGCCGAAGCCGCCGGCGGGCAGGTAGCCCAGCACCGACGGGTCGTCGAAGTAGCCGGGCCTGCTGCCGTCCCGCAGGCCCTCGTAGGAGTCGCCGCCGGTGACCATGTCCGGGCCGGAGGCGATCTGGGCTCCGGCGCTGGAGCCCGAGATCACCGCGCCGTCGCGGAACCGGGCCCGGATGGCCGCCATGACCTTGCTGTCGGTGTGGCGATCGCCGCGCAGCAGGGTTGTGACGTAGCGGTACTGGTCGCCGCCCCCGAAGAAGAACCCGGTCATCCCGCGGACCTGTGCGGCGACCGCGTCGGACTCCGCGGCGTCGCGGTGGTCGAGGTCGACCGGGATCCACGCCGCGTCGGCCGCCCCGTGCTGCTTGAACAGCGCCGCGTAGTAGGCGCCGTTGCATTCGGAGTTGGCGCACTTGGCGGGGTCGTGGGCGTCCGGGTCCTGGCTGGCCGGCACGGACGCGGCGGTGATGATGCCGATCCGGGCGCCGGATCCGCCGGCTCGGTGGATGATTTCGTCGTAGACGGCGTCGTTGCCGTCGGCGAGGGCCCCGCCGACGAGCACGAGTGATCCCCGCGGAGCCGGGGCCGACGCGGACGCGGGCGTGGCGGAGACCAGGACGAGCAGTGCGGCCGAGAGCGCGCCGAGGGTGGAACGACCGAGCATCACAGGTCCTTTCGCGGGTTTCGAGTGCCGCAGGCGGCGATGAGTCCGGAGAGCAGGGCGACGCGGCCGGGCACGGAGGCGACGTCGAGCCACTCCCCGGGGGTGTGGTCCGCGCCGCCGATCGGCCCGAGCCCGTCCAGGACCGGAACCCCCTGTCCGGCGATGAAGTTGGCGTCGCCCACACCGCCGGTGGTGGCCGCGTCGACGGCGAAGCCCAGCTGCTCACCGAGGGTGCGGGCGCGGGCGAGCAGCCGGTGTGCGCCGGGACTGGCTTCCATGACCGGGCAGTCGTCGAGCTGGGTCACGACGGCGTGGGTCCCGTCGACGGCCAGCTGCCCGGCGAGTTCGTGGACGACCTTGGCCGCCCGCTCCATGTCGTCCCTGGTGGACGAACGGACCTCGAGTTCGAGGTCGGCTTCGGCGCAGACGATGTTGGTGCGGCGGCCGGCGCGGATCATCCCGACGTTGACCGTCACCCCGGGCAGCCGGCCGTTGAGCGCTTGCAGCCGGAGGACGAGGTCGGCCGCCGCCAAGGCCGCGCTGGCGCCCCGCTCCGGTTCGATGCCGGCGTGGGCGGCGCGGCCGGTGATCCCGATGTGGAAGTCCGCGACGCCCTTGCGGGCGACGACCAGGGAGCCGTCCTCCCGCGCGCATTCCAGGGCGAGGGCGACGTCGGCTTCCGCCGCCAGGGCTTCGGTGACCGGCCGGCTCGCGGGCGAGCCGGCTTCTTCGTCCGGCGTGGCGAGGAAGACCAGTTCGGCGAAGTCGCGGAAACGCCGCTCCAGCAACAGGTCCGTGGCTGTGAGGCCGGCCAGCAGGCCGCCTTTGTCGTCGCTGACGCCGGGCCCGTAGGCGCGGCCGCCGTCGATCCGGAACGGCCGGGCGGCGGCGGTCCCGCGGTCGAACACGGTGTCGAGGTGCCCGGCCAGCAGGATCCGCGCACCTCCCCGGGCGGCGGGCACCCGGCCGGTCAGCCGGCCGACCACCGCGTCTCCGCGCCCGTCGAGGGAGACTCGTTCGACGGCGAAGCCCTGCCGAGCGAGGGTCCGTGTCACCCGGGATGCCACGGCGTTGACGCCTTCGGGGTCGTCCGAGCCGGAGTCGAGGGCGACGAGTTCGGCGAGTTCGGCCAGGTAGCGGGGCAGGTGCCCGGTCGCGGCGCGGTGTAACGCGGTGATCAGCCGCGGTCCGGCGGTCACAGCACCTTCGCCAGGAAGTCGCGGGTGCGCTGCTGACGCGGCCGGGTCAGGACCTCACGCGGGTCGCCGTGTTCGACGACGACGCCGTCGTCCATGAAGACCGCCGTGTCGGCAACCTCGCGCGCGAACCCGATCTCGTGGGTGACGACGACCATCGTCATGCCGTCGGCCGCCAGCCGGCGCATGACGTCCAGCACGTCGCCGACCAGTTCCGGATCGAGCGCGGACGTCGGCTCGTCGAACAGCATCAGCTTGGGCCGCATGGCCAGGGCCCGCGCGATGGCGACCCGCTGCTGCTGCCCGCCGGACAGCTGGGCCGGGTAATGGCCCGCCCGATCGGCCAGGCCGACCTGGGCGAGCAGTTCCCGGGACCGCTCGCGGGCCGCCGCCTTGCTCAGCCGGGCGACCCGGACCGGTGCCTCCATGACGTTCTCTTCGGCGGTCAGGTGCCCGAACAGGTTGAACCGCTGGAAGACCATGCCGATGTCCCGGCGGCGGCGGGCGACTTCGCGTTCGTTCAGTTCGAGGAGCTTGTCGCCGTGGCGCCGGTAGCCGACGTAGTCGCTGTCGATCGACAGCTGGCCGCCGTCGATCTTCTCGAGGTGGTTCATGCACCGCAGCAGCGTGGACTTGCCGGAGCCGGACGGGCCCAGCAGGCAGCACACCTGACCCGCGCCGACCTCGAGGTCGATCCCGCGCAGCACCTCCAGGGGACCGAACCGCTTGCGTACTCCCCGCGCGCTGACCATCGCCGGGCTCATCGGCTTTCCTTCCCGTCGGGGCGGCGGAACAGACCGCCGAGCAACCGGGCCGCCACGCCCGGGCCGGTGGCCGCGGTGCCGCGGCCGAAGCGCCGTTCCAGCCAGGACTGCGGACCCGCCAGCAGGGTGACCAGGGCCAGGTACCAGGCGCCCGCCACCACCAGCATCGGGATGACCTGGTAGTTCTGGGCGTAGACGTCCTGGATGTTCGACATCAGGTCGTGCGCGGAGATGATCGACACCAGCGCCGTCATCTTCAGCATGTTGATCACCTCGTTGCCCATCGGCGGGATGATCACCCGCATCGCCTGGGGCAGCACGATCCGGCGCAGGGTGAGGGCAGGTGGCATGCCCAGCGAGTGGGCTGCTTCGGACTGTCCGATGTCGACGGACTGGATGCCGGCCCGCACGATCTCGCTGCAGTACGCGGCCTCGTTCAGGCCCAGCGCCAGGAGCGCGGCGACGGCCGGGGTGAGCACGGAGTTGGTGTCCACGCTGAAGAAGGTGATGTGGGTGAACGGGACACCGATCATGATCCGCTGGTACAGCGCACCCGCGTAGCCCCAGAAGATGATCTGGACCAGCAGCGGCGTGCCGCGGAAGAACCACACGAACAGGCTGCCGAGGCCGGCCAGCACGGGGTTCTTCGAAAGCCGGAGCACGGCGATCACGGTGCCCAGTACGAGCCCCAGGACCATGGCGGCCACCGTCAGCCACAACGTCGTGGCGAGGCCGCGGAAAACGAGGTCAGCGAACAGATACTGCCCGACGATCTCCCAGTGCACATTCGGGTTCTTGGCCAGTGAGCCGATCACGCCGACGAGCGCGGTCAGCGCGACGAGCGCAGTGACCGCGCGGCCCCAGTGTCGCAAGGGGACGGTCGTCAGCTCGGTCGCGTGGGCCGGGTCGGTCGTGGGTTCGGATTCGGTGGGGGTGGTCACCTCAGGCCTCCCCGGCGTTGCGCGTGGCCTTCGGGATGGCGATCGATTCGACGCCGTAGGTGGCGCAGATCTTCTTCAGCGTGCCGTCGTCGATCAGGCCCTGCAGGGCCTTCTGGATGGCGTCGGTCAGCTGCGGCAGGCGCTTGGACACGCCGATTCCGTTGGGAGTGGCGTCGTAGCCGCCACCCGCGGCCGCGTCCTCGACCGACTCGAACGCCGCACCGCCGTCGGCGGTCTTGGCCGTCCAGCCGGCGGCCGGTTTGGTCAGGACTTCGGCGGCGACCTTGCCGGAGCGGAGCGCGAGCTGCGCGTCGGAGTCCTTCGGGAAGGTCTGGATCCGGATCGGCGCCGGGCACGCCGGCTGCTGGGCGTTGAGCAGGTCGAGCTGGTGGGTCGCGACCTGGACGGCGACGGGTTTGCCGCAAAGGTCCTTCAGCGACGCGATCTTCTCCGGGTTGCCCTTCGCGACGAGGATGCCCGAGCCGGACACCGAGTAGTCGACGAAGTCGAGGACCTGCTGCCGCTTCTTGGTGTCGGTGATGGCCGACATCACCACGTCGTACTTGCCCGCCTGGATCGCCGGGACGATCCCGTCGAACTTCTGCGGGCTGAACGCGAACCGGACCCCGAGCCGGCCGCCGAGGGCCTGGCCCAGGTCGTAGTCGAGCCCGGTGAGGTCCGGTTGACCCTCTTTCACGAACATTTCGAAGGGGGCGTAGGGCACGTCGGAGGCCACCCGGACGGTCCCGGCGTCACGGATCGCGGCGGGCAGCGCGTCGTGCAGGGCGGCGTCCACCTCGATGGCGGTGCCCGCCACGACGACGCGCTGGCCGGGCGCAGCGGCTGGGGCGGAGGCGCAGCCGGTCAGCGCGGAAGCCAGGCAGGTGGCGAGCACGGCGGCGAGAGTGCCGTGGCGAAGGGCGGTTTTCGGGGCCATGCAGGCCTCCCTGTCGGCGGTGGGGGCGGAGAGTGGAACGAAACTTACATCTTTGCTGACTTCAGGTCTAGATGTAATGTGCATTACAGACTGAACCTGGAGGAGCCGATGCGTTTTCGCCAGCTCACCGCGGTGGCCGCGGGCCTTGCCCTGGCTGTCACCGCGATTTCCCCCGCCCAAGCGTCCGTGACCCGGACCCGCGCGGGCAGCACATCCGACGTCTCCCGCTCGAGCTGGTCCGGGCCCGCGTTCACGATGAACGGGTCCGGCGCGGTCGTCGACGCGAGCATGCGCCGGGCGATCGACACCATCCGTGGCGGGACCGGCAGCCTCGACGTCGTCGTCCTCGCCGGCTCGACGCCCTCGAGCGGCAGCAGCACGCCCGAATGTGACGCCGTCACCCGGCTGCCCGGAGTGAACTCCTGCACGACCTGGGTGCTGACCCGAGCCTCCGACGGCGACGACACCCGGGTGAACGCCGACGTTCGCAACGCCGAGTTCGTCTACTTCGCCGGCGGCGACCAATGCCGCTACGCGGCGTGGAAGGGAACCGCGCTGCAGGCGTCGGTGCAATCCGTGATCGCCAAGGGCGGCGGCGCGGGTGGCGGCAGCGCCGGCACCCACATCAACAGTTCGATCGTCTACAACGGATGCGGCGCGAGCGTCGACAGCCGGACCGCGCTCGATGATCCGTACAGCCCCGACATCACCTTCACCACCGGCATGTTCTCCTGGCCGAACTACGCGAACACGATCAACGACTCCCACTTCGTGACCCGCGACCGCATGGGACGCCTGATGGCCTTCACCGCAAGAGCGGTGGCGGACCACCTCACCAAGAACGTTGCCGCCTGGGGCGTCGGCGTCGAGGAAGGCGGTTCGTTGTTCCTCGACCGAACCGGCCTGGCGACCCTCTACGGCGAAGATGCCTACATCGTCGTCGCCGACCATCAACCCGAGCGCGCCGAGCCCGGCCGGGCCCTCACTTACTACGGGTTCAAGATCTGGCGCCTGAATCCCGGATCGACGTTCGACTTCCGCAACCGTCCCTCGTCGGGGTACTACACCCGCGACGTCATCACGGGTGAGCCGGACGGAAGCCTCTATACGCCGTGAATCCTCGCGCCGCGGCCTGCGATGAACTGCGTCCTGGTGACGGGGATCACCACGGCCGAGCCGACGGCGCAAGGCAACGGCCCCTCGTCCGGGCGCCCCCCAGTGGCGCCCGGACGAGGGAGCAGGTTTCCGGTGGCCGCACGGCCTTCCTGGAGTCGGTCGCAAATCTAGTAGCAGACCTGCTGTCCCTTGGTGATGTACTCGTAGTAGCCCTTGCCGCAGCTGAGGTGGAACAGGTGCCGTGGCTGGGCGCTTTGGCCGCCGTAGACGCCGCCCGCCGCGGTCAGCTTCGCGTTGTACATCAGCGAGAAGTGCAGGTGCGGTGCGAATCCGCCGGTTCCGCCGACCAGGCCGATGATCGTCGCGTCGGTGACGTGCTGGCCTCGGCTGACCAGGATCTTGCTGAGGTGGCAGACGACGCTCCACCAGCCTCCGCCGTGATCGACGATGATGTACTGCCCGCACGTCTGCCATCCTGATGGGGCCCAGCCGGCGTAGAGCACCGTTCCCGGGCCGCCGGGCGCCAGAACTTGGTCGCCCTCGCGCAGCCCCAGGTCGAGGGCGTAGTACTGGTTCATCTGCAGTGCGGTGTTGCAGTTGACGTGATAGCCCTCGCCATAATACGAGCCGTTTTGCCACGCGTAGCCGGCGCCGCCGTTGGCGGAAACGGTCAGCGGGGTCTGCAGGAACTTGTTCGTCGGCCAGTCGACACATCCCGAGGCCGTCGAGGGGGACGCCGGTGCGGCCTCCGCGGATGCAGGCAGCAAAGCGCCCGCGCCGAGTGTGGTCGCCACGACGATCGCCGACAGCCAGCGGCGAATGTTCATGGATTCCTCCATCCAGATCGGAAATTCGGTAACTGCGTCCGAAGTCTTCTCGTGAGGCTTTGGAGGAGGAAGTCCGGTAAAAGGCGGACAGGGCGTGTGGTGTGAACGACCGGCAGTCGCAGGCGACCTGGCTATGCCGTGGGTGACAACGGCACGGTCAGCTTCACGCAGGTGCCGCTACCCGGTGCCGATTCGACCGTGACGTCGCCTCCGGCTTCGGTGATCCGACGGCGGATCGAGTGTTCGAGACCGCGTCCGCAGGTGTGGCTGCCGGGATCGAAGCCATGACCGTGATCGAGGACGGTGACCACGAGGCTGTCCGGCACGGCCGCGACGCGCAGGAACGCCTCGTCGATGCCGGCGTGCTTGGCCACATTGGTCAACGCCTCGTGGGTGGCACCGACCACGGCCGACCGCACTGCCGTGGGCAACGCGGTGCGCAGGTGTGGGCGGACGGTGAGGATGGTTGCGTTGAGTTCGACCCGCAAGCCGGAGCGCGCCTGCCGGCGCAGCACCTCGACGAGGTCGGAGTAGAGGTCGCCGGGCTGCGGTGGTTCGCCGGTCTCCACGAACGCCCGCAGCCAGCCCGCTTCGGCGGCGACGTGTCCATGGAACTCCTCGTCGGGAATGAGGTCGCTGCGGCTCAACGTCTCCAGGGTTTGCAACGCGTGATCGTGCAGCAGTCGTGAGTAGTAACTGCGTTGTTGCTCGGCCGCGAGAGCGCCCGCGTGGGCCACTTCACCGGCGCGGCTGAGATCCAGTTCGTGTGCGGTGCGCAGCATGACCCGGGTCACGGCCCACGCGACGAGGGTGTTGGCGAAATAGCTGATCGCGTTGGGCAGGACGTTCCACACCGGGTCACGATGAAGCAGCATCGCGGACAGGCCATAGCCACCGGCCAGCACGACGGTGGCGAACACCACCAGGCTCAGCTGCCGCAGGCCGATCCCGATCCCGACGGCCATCACGATGGTGAACGGGTACATGAAATGGACCCAGGTGTGCCCGTCGGCCGGCCGGCTGAGCCAAGCGCCGGCCGTCAACGCCGCGACACAGAATCCCAGGTCCGCCCACAGCCACCCGGCCGGTATCGTGCCCCGCCGCAGGCACACGCTCGCGAACGCGGCGCTTTCCGCGGTTACCGTGGCGGCGAGCAGAACAGTTCCGCTCGGATGCTCGTAGTGGTCGTGGACGGTCACGATGGCGAAGGCGATCTGGACGAGGCCGGCGAGGCGGAACAGCACCACCGCCCGGACCAGGACCCGCTCGGCGCGTTGGACGCTGTCGGTCACGGCGGGCCGCTCCCGCGGCGCTGCCAGGCCGCGGTCAGCTCCGCCTTGTTGCCCACCTGGAGTTTCGCCCTGATCCGCTCGACGTAGGTGTCCACAGTGGATTCCTTCACCCCCATCCTCGCTGCGGCCTGCGCGTGGGTCAGCCCGCAGGAGATGTATTCCAGCGTCTGCTGTTCACGGGGTGACAGGTCGGCGGTGGGGTTCGGGCGGGCCAGTTCGGCATGCAGGATGTCGGCCAGCTTGGGTGACAGGGCAAACCCGCCGGCGGCGACGGTGGTCACCGCTGCGACGATCACGTCGAGGCTGCATTGCTTGGTCAAGTAGCCGTGCGCACCGGCGCGCACGGCACCGACCACGTCGGCCGGTCGTCCCGAAGCCGACATCACCAGGACGTTGTGCGCGGCCGCGACCTGCCGAACGAGTTCCAGAGACGGCTGCTCGCCACCGAGGTACAGATCGAGCACGACGACATCGACCTCGCTGTCTCCTGCGGACAGCACGCCGGTCAATTCGTCGGCCGACCCCGTGGACAGCGCCACGATCCCGTCCGGCAGGTCGGTCAGCGCCTGTTCCAGGCCACGGCGGGCGACTGGGTGATCGTCAAGCAGCGCGATCCTCACGATGGCTCCCTCGTGACGGCAGCGAGAGCATCATCGCGGAAATTCGGTCGCCATGTCTAGGGACTCCAGGCGGCCAGGAAGTCGTCTTTCTGAGGATCGGCGACTATCGTCCTGATCGGTGTAAGCGGCGTTCGCCATGCCACTGCGATCCAGCCATCATCTCGCCATGACGCGTGGCCGTTGTCTCGCTCCGGTACCACCGGGCTCTTCCGGGGTGATTGTCACCGGTCCAAGTCCGCGCGTTCAACCAGGGACCAGAGGTGAACGTGGTCTCGCGGCGACGTCGTTCGTCCGCACCCGCAGTTGCCGCGCCCACGCGGCCCGCCTTGCACTGCCATCGCCCTCGGTGCCGCAGCCGAACATCGCCGGAGTGGCTCGAGGACTACGTGCTCACCTGACCGGCGACGCGCGTCTCCCATACCCGCCACAGCGCCGGTCAAGGCTGGGCCGGACGGGCGACGGTGCTTAGCGTCCACGTCGCGGGTTCACGCGGACGGGTCCTCCGGCGGCGGCGGATCCTTTCTCGTCGCCGTGTCGCCGAAATATCCGTCCGCGTGCCGCATCACATAATTCGACCTGCCGGTGGTATGCCTCAGGAGCCTTGTGCGGCGTCGTAGGCTGCCCGCGCTTCCCAGCCGTAGTAAGGGTGGTACTCGTAGTTGCCGACTCCGATACTGATGCTGCCGATCTGGATGCCGGACCCGTTCGCGGTGGTGAAGCCCTGCAGGAACGGGCCGCCGCTCGAACCACCGCCCTGCACGCAGTCGATGCCCCAGACGCCGCCGCCTGCATGGCCACCGGCGAAGGTGTCCGTGCCGGCGCACCAGTTCATCTGCTGCCCGTTTTCCTCAGCGGCGGAGCCGCCGTAGCCGAAGGAGTAAACATACTGGGCAGGGGCCAGGTCGAAGCCGATGCCCTGGCCGCCCACCGCGTCGACCAGTCGTGTCCCGTTGACTTGGCCCACGGTGACGAAAGCGGCGTCCCATGCGGCGTCGGAATCACCGATGCGCTGGGACTCCCAGTGCAGTGGGGTGGCCGCGAAGGTGCCGTGCGGCCGGTTCCCGTGGTCGTACCCCGGGATGAACACCCAGTTCTGGTAGGCGGTGCCGTCGGGGTCCACCACACAATGCCCGGCGGTGGCCACGACGGATTTGTTCCCGCTGTTCACGGCGTCACCGGAACATGCGTAGTCCCCGTTGGTTTTGGGGTTGTGGAAGAAGACTTTTCCGCCGGTGGTGGAAATCAGGCCACCGCCGGTCCATCGCTGCGGCGACGTCGCTTGAAGTGCTGCGTATGAGGCCGGTTTTTTTCCGTGTTCGGGAAAGGCTGCCGGCTGGCGGTAAGGGCGGCTTGGCCGGTCCGCGGGTGAACCGGCACGGCTCGAGTGGTAGGTCGGCGCGACGGCATCGGCGTCCTTGGCTGCTGCAAGGCGTTGCGGTGTCCAGTACCGAAGGGCGCTCGATTGCTGCTGCTCGCTGACGACGGCGCTGTCGGCGGAGGCGGGGGTGGCCAGGACAGCCTGGCTGAACAGTGCTGCCGAAGCGAGCCCGGCCAGCACCATGCTGCGTGTTCTCGTCTGCAGCGTGTACTCCAGGGTCAGAGATTGCCTGATTTCACGGATCATTCATCGGTGTAGGGAGACCTGGCGGCATCTCCGCAGTGCACCTACGACGGTAACCGTCGCAAAAATCCGTGGTCAACGACACAAATGGACAAAGTTGCATGCTTGTTGCCTAGCAGGTATAGCGTCAACCTGTAAAGACTGATAATTCTTCCTAAACGGAAGAGTCGATGGCCACGCGGTGCCGCAGTGCCGGGCGGACCCGGCTAACGCAGCTGCCAGAGGTGGTCCGCGGTTCCGTTGTCGCCGAACTGGACGACTTGGGCGCTGTCGGCCGTGGACATCCGGTCGACGCCGAGGACCTTGCCGGAGTTGCGGTTCACGATCCGGAACCAGCCGCTGCCGTCCTCGCGCAGGCGCCATTCGTGGTCGGGGGTGCCGTTGTCGGTGAACTGGACGACGATCGCGCTGTCCGCGGTGGACATGACGTCCACGCCGAGGACCTTGCTCGAGTGGGCGTTGCGGATCAGGAACCAGCCGGCCGCCGTCGGTTCGAAGGTCCAGAGGTGGTCGTCGGTGCCGTTGTCGGAGAATTGGACCACCCGCGCGCTGTCGGCGGTGGACATCTGGTCGACGCCGAGCACTTTGCCGGAGTTGCGGTTCTCGATGCGCACCCGGCCGTCCGGGACGAGCCGCCACAGGTGGTCCGCGGTGCCGGTGTCGCCGAATTGCACGACCTGCGCGCTGTCGGCGGTGGACATCTGGTCGACGCCGAGGACCTTTGCGGAGTTGCGGTTCTTCAGCCGCCACCAGCCGTCGCCGTTGTCGATCAGCTGCCAGAGGTGGTCCGAGGTGCCGTTGTCGGTGAACTGCACGACGGGGGCGCTGTCGGCGGTGGACATCCGGTCGACGCCGAGGACTTTGCCCGAGTGGTGGTTGCGGATGCGGTACCAGCCGTCGCCGTTCGCCACGAGGTGCCAGAGGTGGTCGTCGGTGCCGTTGTCGGTGAACTGGACCACCCGCGCGCTGTCGGCGGTGGACATCTGGTCGACGCCGAGGGCCTTTCCGGAGTTGCGGTTGACGATCCGGAAGGCCGCCCCGCCGCCGCCGGGCGTCCACGGGTGGCCGTCCGGGTCGGCCATCGGGAACGACGTGATCCGCAGCCGTGCGGCGCCCATCGGGATGAGGGTGATCGTTTCGACTGCCCCGTCACTGCGGGCCGGGGACGCTTGCAGCGGCGTGACGACGTTCTGGTCGTCGGCGGTCCACTCGGCGATCTTCCGTGCTGTGGCGGTGATCTTGACCGGTGCGGTGTCGGGCGTGAAGGGGTTGGCGGGCAGTGCGCCGCCGGTCGCGGAGAAGGTCAGCGAGGCGCCGGCCGTGAGCCCGTAGTTCCACGGTGTAGTCGCGTGCACCGCGTACTCGGGGAACTGCGCGGTGCCGCCGAGCTGCTGGTAGCTCTCGCCGATCTTCAGCGAGTAGGTCAGCGGGCCGTGGTCGACCGAGACGGAGTCGTGGTTCGCCGGCCACGTCCGGGTCGTGGTGCGCTGCGGGAGCGTCAGCGTGACGACGTCGCCGTTGCCCCACGTCCGGTCGACCTTGACGAACGCCGGCCCGGCCGTCGCGGTCACGGCCGCTCCGGCCACGACCAGCCGCGGCGCCGCGCACCACGCGGGGATCCGGAAGTAGAGCGGGAACGGCAGCGGTTTCGGCGTCCGGACGGTGAAGGTGATCTGCTCGGAGAAGGGGTAGGCGGTGTCTTCGGTGATGGTGACCGAGGTGCCGTCGGCGACCTTGGCCGTGACGCTGCTGGCTGCGTACATCGCGGCGGCGAGGCCGTTGTCCGGGGTGGCGAGCCAGAGTTCTTCGGTGAAGTAGGGCCAGCCCATGCCGTAGTTGTGCGGGCAGCAGCGGTACTGGTCCACGCCGGGCAGGTAGGCCTGCATCGCGAAGCCGTTCTGGAACTGGCCTTCGGTCTTCGGCACGTCGTCCAGGTCGACGCTGTTGGCGCTGGTGATGTAGTGCACCGCGCGGCCGGCCGGGTCGAGCGCGGCGGGCAGGGAGTTGAAGGCCAGGTCCTCGCAGCGGTCGGCCCACACCGGGTCGCCGGTCAGCCGGGTGAGCAGCTGGTGGCTGGCCATGAATTCGACGATCCCGCAGGTCTCGAAACCTTGCCGCGGGTCCCCGAATCCGGGCCGCGCGTTCTCGTCGCCGGCGAAGCCGCCACCGGGGAACTGGCCGTAGGCCGCCATGATCGTGTCGTAGTCGGCGTAGGTGGCCTGGACGAGGTCGGCTGAGCCGGTGCGCATCGCGTACTGCGCCGGCTCGCGGAAGCCCTGGGCGACGTTGACGTTGTGCAGGCTCGGCAGGTTCCGGACCCAGTTCGCGCCGTAGGCGTGGATCTTGTCGGCGAGATCGAGCAGGAAGGTGTCGCCGGTGCGGTTGAAGAGCCAGAAGACGGTATCGAGGCCGTCACCCCACCGCACGGACACCCAGCTGGAGTCGAACGCGCTCTTGCCCTGGGCGTTCATGTACCGGAGGAACCGGGTGAGGAACGGGATGATCCGCGCGTCGCCGGTGTACTCCTGCCAAGAACGCAGTGCCTGCAGCAGCGGAAGGTAGGGCCAGAAGTCGGGGCCGTTGTTGAGGGCGGTGCGCAGCGCGGTGGGACCGAAGAACCCGTCGGCCTGCTGGGTGGCGAGGATAGCGTCGATCCACTTCGCGGCGGCGGCCCTCGCGGCGGCATCGCCGGTCACCGCGGCGAGGTCGACGTAGCCGCGCAGCCAGTACGGGACCTCCTCCCAGCCGCTGCGCTCGGGGTGGACCCAGCCGCTGGTGGCGAAGTCGAGGAAGTGCGACGTTTCGGCGTAGTGCCCGCACAGCCCGTCCAGCTGCAGCTGTAGCTGGCCGGCCAGCCAGCCGCGGGCGGTGACGGCGCCGGGCGGGAGCTTGAGGAAGGCGGCAGGCTTCAAGGGTGCAGCGTTGGGCGCGTACCACCCGCCCTTTGCGGGGGCGACATTCCGGCCTGGCAACGCGGTGGCGGCGGCTTGGCCGACGTTTACGCCGGACAGCAGGATGGTGGAGACGGCTCCGGCGACGAACTTCCTGCGGTTGAGCGACATGGGACAAGCCCCCCTGCGCCGTTACAACGTTGTAAAAACAGTCATACCCCGACCGGTGCGATGCTGTAAATGCTCGACGGCGAACCTGGCGACTTCCTGTCCAGCCGCGTAATGACGCGAGCCTCCGTGGAACATGCCGTCACCTTGGCATCGGGTCCTGTGCCTCCTGTCGTTTCCCCCGTCACGCCTCTTGAGGAGATGAGGCGTTGACCAGCCGGCTCGGATCCCAGTCGCGCAGCTCCGTTCGGCGAAGCCGTCGTCGGTGCAGGGCTGGTGGGCGCGGACGGAGCCGAGGTCGGCGTGGCGGAGGAAGCTAGGCAGGACGCCGGTGCCGACGATGGCATCGTAGGTGTGGCCGACGACGGGGGCGAAGTCGATGGGCAGCGGGAGATGGGCTGCAGTAGCCCGAGCCGGATCCGGACGTCGCGGGGAGCGTCTGTCGGCGGTTAGCTTGAGTTTTAACGTCTGCGTGGTCGATGGAGACCCTGCCGATCATGAGTGAAGCCCTTGGTCGATCATTCCTTCTTGCGACAGACGGAAGA
>NZ_JBEXKX010000089.1:0-22269 GCF_040609695.1 Amycolatopsis sp. NPDC004625 | reverse complement strand
GGGGGTGGCGGTGTGTCTTATATTGTTTTATAACCCTGTTTCTCACTCACGACCACCAGGGGGCCCTAGTCCAGTGCGGTGGCCCGGCTGACCTCCTCCCAGGCGGCCAGGTCCGCCGCCAGCGCCTCGTGGTGGGCGCGGATCGCTTCGACGGCGTCCGCGCCCAGCGCGAGCCGCAGCGGGGCGTCGTCGCGGCCGACCGCGCGGACGATCGCCGCGGCGGCCTTGGCCGGGTCGCCGGGCTGGCTGCCGTCCATGTTCTCGACCGCTTCGCGGGTTCCGGCGGTCGACACGGCGTAGGCGTCGATCGTGCGGGAGCGGTGCATGCGGCCGCCGCCGAACTCGGTGCGGAACGCGCCCGGCTCGACGATCAGGACCCGCACCCCGAACGGCGCCACCTCGGCGGCGAGCGCTTCGGAAAGGCCTTCCAGGGCGAACTTCGTCGCGCAGTAGGCGCCGAAGCCGGGCATCGACAGCCGGCCGCCCATCGAGCTGATCTGCACGACCGTGCCGCTGCCCTGGGCCCGCAGGTGCGGCAGCACCGCCTTGGTGACCGCGACCGCGCCGAAGAACATGACCTCCATCAGGGCGCGCAGTTCGTCCATGCCGAGTTCTTCGACCGCGCCGACCGAGCCGCTGCCGGCGTTGTTGACCACGACGTCGATCCGGCCGAACGCTTCGAGCGCGGTCTTCACCGCCGCGTCGACCTGGCCGGCGTCGGTGACGTCCAGTGCCGCGGTCCGGAGCCGGTCGCCGCCGTGGGCCTGCAGCCCGGCCAGGGTTTCCGGGCGCCGGGCGGTGGCCAGCACGCGGTCGCCCGCGGCGAGCGCGGCCAGCGCGATCTCCCGGCCGAAGCCGGCGGAGCAGCCGGTGATCAGCCAGACGCGGCCGTCGGTGTTCGTCATCTTCCGTGTCCTCCCAGTGGTTTTCTCCTTTCCATCCTGGGGATGATCACGGCCGGATCGCCAACACCGATGTCCTGCCGCGGCTACAGTCTGAGCCTGTGACCCCCGAGCTGCGGCAGCTTCGCTACTTCGTCGCCGTCGCCGACGAAACCAGCTTCACGCGCGCCGCGGCCGGGCTGCACATCGCGCAGCAGTCGCTGTCGCAGCAGATCACCGTGCTGGAACGCGGCCTGGGCGCGCGGTTGTTCGACCGGGACGCCCGCGGCGCCCGGCTGACCGCCGTGGGGCGGCTGTTCCTGCCGGAGGCCCGCGCGGTGCTGGCCCGCGCCGAGGAGGCGGTCGCGACGCTCGGGCGGGCGGTGCGCGGCGAGATCGGCGACGTCCGGCTCGTCTTCCTCGCCACGACGGCGAACTACCTGCTGCCGCCGGTGGTCCGCGCGGTGCGGGCGCAACTGCCCGACCTCGCGGTGACGACGGCGGAGGCGTCGATCGCCGAGCTCGTCGCCGGCCTGCGCGAGGGCCGCTTCGACCTGGCGTTCACCCGGCCGCCGCTGGTCGGGGACCTGGTGTCCCGGACGTTGCTGACCGAGGAGGTGTGCGCGGTGCTGCCCGCGGAGCACCCGCTGGCCGGGCGGCCGTCGCTGCAGCTGGCCGACCTGGCCGGCGAACCGTGGGTGCTGACCCCGCGCGGCAGCTGGGAGCCGTGGCACCGCACCTACGACGCCGATTTCGCCGCCGCCGGGTTCACCCCGCGGGTGGTGCAGCGGGCCACCACCGTGCAGGGCCTGCTGGGGCTGGTCGCGGCGGGGGTCGGGGTGACCCGGCTGGCCCGGTCCTCGCACAGCCTGCGCCGCACCGGGGTGGCGTTCGTGCCGTTGGCCGGCGAGGTCGCGCGCACGGAGCTGGTGTGGTTGCCGGGCAACGACAATCCGGCGGTGCGGGCGATCGCCGGCGTCGCGGCCGGGCTGGCCGCGGCCACGGACCTGACTCAGGCGGGCTGACCGGTTTCGGTGGGCAGGCCGGCGTCAACCCAATCCTCGATGCCCGCGGCGTACTTGCGGACGTCGGTGTAGCCGAGCCGTTCCAGCTGCGCGGCGACCTGGCCGCTGTTGGCGCAGGCGGGGTTGGAGCAGTAGGTGACGATCGCGGCGGCCTTGTCCGGCAGCAGGTCCGGCGCCTTGGCCGCGACGTCGTCGGCGACGAGGTTGAGCGCGCCGGGCAGATGCCGGGTCGTGTAGTACGACGCCGGGAGGGCGTCGACGAGGACGAGGTCTCCGGCGGCGAGCCCGGCGCGAAGCGTCTCGCGGTCGATGGTGGCGGTCATGGTCGTTCCTTTCAGAAGGTCTTGGCGGTGTCGCGGGCGGCGTCGGCGGCGATGCGGCGGGCCTCTTCCGCGTCGCCGGTGAGGGTGGGGTGGAACCGGATTTCGGTGACGTCGTCGATGCCGGTCCAGTTCAGCCAGCCGGTGAAAAACGGGCTCTGGAAGTCGGTGCCGAACTCGCGGCCGAGGCCGGGGGCCCACACCGCGCTGGTGTAGACGACCGCGACGCGCTTGCCGCGCCCGGCGAGCAGGCCTTCGTACCCGGTCGCCGGGTCGAGGCCGAACACCAGCCCGGGCTGGGAGACGACGTCGACGAACTGCTTGAGCACGTACGGCACGCCCGAGTTCCACATCGGGACGCTGAACAGGATCCGGTCGGCGGCGTCGAAGCGGGCGAAAGCGGCCTTCGCCGCCGCCCAGGCTTCGGCTTGCTCCCCGGTGGGGGTGCCGCCGCCGACGACGGTCATCTTGGCGCGGGCGGCGGCCGGGCCGAAGGGGGGCAGGGTGCCGTCCCAGAGGTCCCATTCGTCGACGTCGGCGCCCGGGTGGAGGGTGCGGTAGGTGTCCAGGAAAGTAGCTGCCAGGCGCAGCGATTCGGACTCTTCCCCTCGTGGGGACGCGGAAATGTGCAGCAGATCGGGCATCTCGGGGCTCCTCGGCGGAGGGCCGGCTTTCGCCGGACAGAAAATCGGACTAGAGTCCGCTTATGTCCTCGAACCGTAGCGGACCGCAGTCCGCTTCGTCAACACCGGCCGAACTGCCGGTCCTCGGCGCGCCCGTCCGCGAGCGGGCGGACGCCGCCCGCAACCGGATCCGGGTCCTGGAAGCCGCGGAAGCGCTCTTCGCCGAACGCGGGGTCGACGCGGTGACCATGGACGACGTGGCGGGCGCCGCCGGCGTCGGCAAGGGCACGCTCTACCGCCGGTTCGGCGACAAGGGCGGCCTCGCCATGGCCCTGCTCGACGAGCGGGAACGCGAACTGCAGGAGCGGATCCTCACCGGCCCGCCCCCGCTGGGCCCCGGCGCCGGGCCCGCGGACCGCCTCGGCGCGTTCGTCGCGGCCTACCTCGACCTGCTGGACCGGCAGCTGGACCTGGTCCTGCTCTCCGAGACCGCCACGACCGGGGCCCGGTTCCGCACCGGCGCACACGCGCTGTGGCGGCAGCACTGCCGGCACCTGCTCGAGGCCGGCGGCGCCGCCGGCGCCGAAATCGCCGCGGACGTCCTGCTCGCCGCGCTGGCGGCCGAACAGGTCCGGCACTGGCGGCGCGACCGGGAAATCGACGCCGCGACACTGGCGGAGTCGCTCGTCGGGCTGGTGCGGACGTGGCTGCGGTGACGCACCGTGTCCGCCGATCGGGCGGTCCGTAGAATCGGGGGCGATGCGACGCCTTCGGTGGTATTGGGGAGCCCTCGTCCTCGCGTGTGTGGCCCTGCTGGCCGGTTTTTTCGTCTTCTTCGGCTCCGAGAGCCAGCCGGGGCGCCCGCAGCCCCGGCAGGGCCCGCCGGGCACCGGCCCGCTCACCGTCGTCTCGATGGGCGACAGCACCGTGTCCGGGGAAGGCGCCGGGCAGTACACCGCGGACACCAACGGCCAGGGCGGCAACTGGTGCCACCGCTCCCCCAACGCGTTCGTCGAAAAGATCGCGGCGCCGGGCATCACCGCGCACGTCAACCTCGGCTGTTCGGGCGCGCCCGCCGAGCAGGTCGCGCTCGGCGACGTCAAGCAGTGGACGGAGGGGTCGCAGGCGCAGCGGCTGGCCGCGGTGGTGAAGGACCACCGGGTGGCCGCGGTGGTGATCGCGGTGGGCGCCAACGACGAGCCGAAGTTCTCCAACCAGGTCACCGAGTGCTTCAAGGCGTGGTTCAACCCGGGCGGCCCGTCGTGCAGCGACGCACTGAAGCAGACCTGGCAGTCCAAAGTGGACGCGATGGTGCCGAAGGTGGCGGCCGCGGTGGCAGACGTCAAGAAGGTGCTGGCCGCGGCCGGCTACGTCCCGGCCGACTACCAGCTGATCCTGCAGTCCTACGCGGCCCCGATCGGCCCGGACCTGCCGGAGGACCTGCGCAGCCTCAACGGCTGCCCGTTCCGCACCGAAGACCTGCGCTGGATCGCCCAGACCGGCATCGGCGTGCTGTCCTCGGGCCTCAAGGCGGCCGCCCAGCAGACCGGCGCCCGGTTCCTGGACCTGGCCAAGGCGGGCGTCAAGCACGAGGCGTGCAGCGGCGGCCCCAACCCGGCGACGGAGTGGTTCACCCGCCTGACGCTGCAGCTGGCCGACCTTGGCCAGGCCGAGCGAGCGGGCCACGCGCTGCAGGAATCGTTCCACCCCAACGCGGCCGGCCACACAGCGATCGCCAACTGCCTGACGGAGTTCATCGCGGCCAAGGAGGGCAACGCCTCCTGCCTGGCCGGCGCGGACGGCAAGCTCCACGCGATCCCGGAGGTCGTGGCCCGCTGACCCGGAGGGTCGGTTCGCGTACCCCGAGGGTCGGCCGGCGTGCCTGGAGGGTCGGTTCGTGAGCCGACCCTCCAGGTACGCGAACCGACTGCCTGGGTACGCGAACTGACCGTCGGGGTACGTCTGGCGCGGGGCTCAGAGGTCGAGGGCGGCTCGCAAGGCGATGTCGATGCGTTCCTGGACGTCCTGGTCGATCTCCGCGATCCGCTCGTCGAACCACGGGCGGTACAGGCGGGTCAGGTTGAGCGTCGACACCCAGTACCGTGCGTCGATCGCCACGCCGAGGATGTCCATCGGGTCGCGGTCGAGCAGCTCGGTGCCGAGCAGCCAGGGCCGCTCGGACTCGTTCACCCCGTCCGAGGACAGCAGCACCACCGTGCGCTGCCGGGCCGGTTCGGTCGGGGGGTGGTACGTCCAGACTTCACCCCTGCGCACGCAGATCCTTTTCCGCCGCGTTGCGCTCGGCCTCGTCCGATTCCGCGACGACCGGTTCCGGCTTCTGCGGGGTGTACCCGGTCCGGACCGCCTCGCGCCTGGCTGCCTTCGACAGCCAGGACGAGACCGAGATTCCGTGGGCTTTCGCGGCGCGTTCGGCGAATTCCAGAGCCCCGCTGTCCAGCGAAAGAGTCACCTTACGTGTTGCCATACCTTTTACCGTACCAGTGCCCCGGTCACCGGGCGGCCGCCGGAGGTCAGAACGTCGGCGAACGTCCCTCGAACGGCGTAGAGAGCACCACCGTCGTGCGCGTCGACACCTTCGCCGCCTCCCGGATCCGCCGCAGCAGATCCTCCAGCGCCAGCGGCGACTGGACGCGCACCAGCAGGATGTACGACTCGTCGCCGGCCACCGAGTAGCACGACTCGATCTCCTTGATGTGCTGGATCCGCTGCGGGTAGTCGTCCGGCGCCGCCGGGTCGTTCGGCGTCAGCGAGATCAGCGCCGTCAGCGGCAGGCCGATCTGCTCGCCGTCGAGCCGCGCGGTGTAGCCGAGGATGACCCCGCGCTGCTCGAGGCGGCGCACCCGCTGGTGCACCGCCGACACCGACAGCCCGACCCGCTCGGCGAGGTCGGTGAAGCTGCGCCGCCCGTCGGCCGCGAGCTCCTGCACGATCGACTGGTCCAGCGGCTCCAGGCCGCCGGGTGTCATGCGTCCAGCACGACGAGCTCGTGCGGCTGGTTGTTGACCGACTCGACGCCGTCTTCGGTGACGATCACGATGTCCTCGATCCGAGCGCCCCACCGGCCCGGCTGGTAGATGCCCGGCTCGACGCTGAAGGCCATGCCCGGCTCCAGCGGCAGCGCGTTCCCGGCGATGATGTAGGGCTCCTCGTGCACGTCCAGGCCGATGCCGTGCCCGGTCCGGTGGATGAAGTACTCCCCGAACCCGGCCTCGGCGATGACGTCCCGCGCGGCCGCGTCGACGGCTTCCGCGGTCACGCCCGGCTTGACCGCGGCCACCGCGGCGGCCTGGGCGCGCTGCAGCACCGCGTAGGTCCCGGCCACGTCGGCGTCCCGCGGGGTGCCGACGGCGTAGGTGCGGGTGGAGTCGGAGTTGTAACCGGCCGGCAGCGGCCCGCCGATGTCGACGACCACGACGTCACCCTTTTCGATGACGCGGTCGGAGACGTCGTGGTGCGGGCTGGCGCCGTTCGGGCCGGAGCCGACGATGACGAAGTCGGCCTGCACGTGGCCCTCCTCGACGATCGCGGCGGCGATGTCGGCCCCGACCTCCGCCTCGGTGCGGCCCGGCCGCAGCCACTCGGGCACCCGGGCGTGCACCCGGTCGATCGCGGCACCGGCCTCCCGCAGCGACGCGATCTCCGCGGCGTCCTTGCGCATCCGCAGCTCACGGACGACGGGACCGGCCAGCGTCTGCTCGGCGGTGTCGAGCGCGGCCCGCAGCGCGAGCACGTGCAGCGCCGGGGTGAAGTCGCTGACGGCGACCCGGCCGGGCTTGCCGAGCCGGTCGGCGACCAGCTTGTAGGGGTCGTCGCCGTCGACCCAGGTGAGCAGCTCGACGCCGAGCTCGTCGACGGGGACGTCGGCGTACCCGGGCGCCTCCAGCTTCGGCACGACCAGCGCGGGCGTGCCGCCGGCCGGCACGACGAGCGTGGTCAGCCGCTCGAACGACCCCCCGGCCTGCCCGAGCAGGTACCGCAGATCGGAGCCGGGCGCGATCAGCAGCGCATCGGTCCGCGCGGCAGCCGCGGCGGCACGGGCCCGGTCCAGCCGGGCACGAAGGGAAGCGGCGTCGGGAGCAGGCGTGTGGAGGGATCGGCGCGACATGACGCCGAGCCTAGTGGGGCGCCCGGAGCGGCGGACGCGCCCGGGGTTGCGACATGCCGGGCCGGGTGACACACCTCCCCGACCCCGGCGAGCCGCTGAGGGCCGGCTCGCGTACCCCGAGGGTCGGCCGGCGGACCTGGAGGGTCGGTTCGCGTATCTGGAGGGTCGTGAGCCGACCCTCCAGATACGCGAGCCGACGTTCTGGGTACGCGAGCCGACTGTCCGGGGACCGACGAGCATCCCCGGGGTGCGTCGTGTCCCCTGTCGCGGCCCCCGTCGTGGCAGGCTGTCCGGGTGACCGGACCCCTTGCCCTGCTCGACTCCGCGAGCCTGTACTTCCGCTCCTTCTTCGCCCTGCCCGACTCCATGCGCGCCGCGGACGGGACGCAGGTGAACGCCGTGCGCGGGTTCGCCGACACCATCGCGCGGATCCTCACCGACCGGCGCCCCGCGCGGCTCGTCTGCTGCCTGGACGCCGACTGGCGGCCGAAGTTCCGCACCGACCTGCTGCCCAGCTACAAGGCCCACCGCGTCGCCGAGGAGACCGGCAGCGGCCCGGACGTCGAAGAGGTCCCCGACACGCTGACCCCGCAGGTGCCGATCATCCTCGACCTGCTCGAAGCCTTCGGGTTCGCCACCGCCGAGGCCGCCGGCTACGAGGCCGACGACGTCATCGGCGCCCTCGCCACCCGCGAGAAGCGCGACCCGGTCGAGGTCATCACCGGCGACCGCGACCTGTTCCAGCTGGTGCGCACCGAGCCGTCGCCCGCGTCGGTGATCTACGTCGGCAAGGGCTGGGCCAAGGCCGAGGTGCTGGGCCCGGCCGAGATCGCCGAGCGCTACAGCCTCCCCCGGGACACCGCCGGGCCCGCCTACGCCGACATGGCCGCCCTGCGCGGCGACCCCTCCGACGGACTGCCCGGCGTCGCCGGCATCGGCGAGAAGACCGCGGCGAAGCTCATCACGCAGTTCGGCTCCCTCGAGGCCCTCATCGAGGCGGCCGACGCCGGCGACGCCGCCGTCCCGCTCAAGACGCGCCTGCGGCTCAAGGACGCCGCCGGCTACCTCGCCGTCGCCCCGGCCGTCGTCCGGGTGGCCGTCGACGCGCCGGTCGAGCAGTCCCGGCCCGACACCGTGCCCGCCACCCCCGCCGATCCCGAACGGGTCGCCGAACTCGCCGAGCGGTGGAACCTCGGCAACTCCGTCGAGCGGCTGCTCAAGGCCTTGCCCGGCAGCTAGAAGTGCGTGCCGCACCACGGTGCCGCCACCGTGGTGAACAACTCGTCGGCCCGCGCCACCGCGGCCGCGTCGCGGACCTCGACCCGGCCCGTCTCGGCCAGCGCCGTCGCGCTCCACTGCCCCAGGTACAGCATGCCGAGCGTGTCGACGTCGAGGGCCAGGTCCGCCGCCGCGTCGGTGCGCCGGGCGCCGTCCGGGCCCACCTCGTAGTGGCCCGTGTTGGCCGGGCGCACCCGGTCGGTCACCGCGACCACCACCGGACCCGCCGCGCGGTACGTCCGCGCGGCCAGCGCCGCGGCGACGTCGACCGGGCGCAGCCACAGGTCGTCCTCGACCGCCAGGGTGCCCGCGTGCCGGTGGTCGGTCAGCTGCACCGCCAGCGGCTCGTCGACCGGGCGGTGCCGGGCGTGCACCGCCGACACGAGGTCGACCGACAGCAGGAACCGCCACAGCGCGGCCCGGGCCGCCGGATCGGCGCCGTGCAGGTCGTGGACGTCCAGCACCGCACCGCGGTCCGGCGACTCGGACGACCGGCGGCTGATCGTGGCGTACACGACGAACCCGTCGTCCCCGTCCGGTCCACTGTGGACGGCGACGAGGTGATCGCCGTCCGGACCCACCTGCCGGTCGTGCGAGATCGGCCACCACCGCTGCGGCCGCGCGATCATGCCCGGCCGGTGCAGCCCGATCCGCCGGTACAGCGCGGGGATCTCCTTCACCGCCTCCGCCGGTGTCAGCAGCCGGACCTCACCGACGGCCGGGACGCGCTCGTGGAACCGCGCCGCCGGCCGCGTCACCCGCACTGTCTTGCCCAGCGCCGCCGACCCGTAGCCGAACCGCCCGTAGATCGTCGGCTCGCTGGCGTGCAGGACCGCCAGCGGCACCCCGCGCGCCGCGAAGTCCGCCAGCTGAGCGGCCATCATCGCGCTGAGCACCCCACGGCGCGTCCGGTCGGCCCGGACCCCGACCCCCTCGACCGCGGCGGCCCGCACCACCCGCCCGCCGGGGACGGCGATCTCGGTGTCGAACGAGCTCACGATCCCGATCGGGATCTCGCCCTCGAACGCGCCGAACTTGCGCGCGGCGGGCCAGGACTCCCCGACCCGCGCCCACACGTCGTCGGTGACCCGCGGGGTGTGCAGGGCGCGGCGCAGCAGGTCGAACGTGCTGCGCCGCTCGTCGTCGGTGATCGGGCGGACGTCGAAGGCGGTCATCTCCCCGATCTTGCCGCCCGCCGCCGCGCCCGGCACCCGGTTTTCCCGCTCAGAAGTGGCTGCCGCTCCACGCCGCCACGCGCGTGCCGAACAGCAGGTCCGCCGCCGCCGGCGCCGCCGGGTCACGGACCTCGATCCGGCCCGCCGCGGCCAGCGCCGACGGCCGCCACGTCCCCAGGTACACCATGGCCAGCGTCGTGACGTCCAGCCGCAGCCCGGCCGGCCCGTCCGTGCGCCCGGCACCGTCGGACGTCACCCGGTAGCGACCGCTGTTGCCCGGCAGCAGCGGGTCGTACACCTCCAGCACCACCGGCTCGCCGTACCCGTACTCCCGGGCCCGCAGCGCCGCCGGGACGTCGACGAGCCGGATCCAGTGCTCGTCCCCGATCCGGTCCACGTTCCCCCGGCGGTGGTCGGCCAGCAGCAGCTCGACCGGATCGTCCAGCGGCCGCGACTCGACGACGATCCGGTCCACCAGGTCGACCCCGAGCAGGAACCGCCACAATCCCGCATAGGCCGCCGCCGAGCCCGCGAACAGATCCACCACCTGGAGGTTCTTCGTCCACGGATGCACCCGCAGCCCGTCGACGTGGTAGAACGCGAACCCGTCCGGCCCACCCGGACCGTGGTGCACGGCCGCCTTCACCGGCGACGCGTGCCGCCGCAGCTGCAGCTCGTAGAGCCGCCACAGCACCTCCGGCCGGGTCATCATCCCCGGCCGGGAAGCCAACCCGGCGTACACGGCGGGACAGACCTCCAGCGCGCGGTCGAGATCCAGCAGCTCCACCGCACCGCCCACCGGAGCGTCCGGCCGCAGCCGCGCCCGGTGCCGATCGACGCTGTACACGCGGAACCGCGTGGCCAGGCCGTAGCCGAACCGGCCGTAGATCGGCGCCTCCGTCGCCAGCAGGTTCGCGAACACCACCCCGCGCGCGGCGAACCCCTCCAGCTGCTCGGTCATCAACCCCCGCAGCACACCCCGGCGCGTCCGGTCGGCCCGCACCCCGACCGAGGTGACCCCCGCCATCGGCACCCGCGCCCCACCCGGCACGGTCAGCTCCGCGTCGAAGAACCGCGCCGTCCCGACCAGCTCCGGGTCGAACGCACCCAGCGTCCCGCCCGGCTGGTAGTACCGGGCCGCCAGCGCCCACTCCGCGTCGTCGGCCGTCGGGAAGTGCACCGCCTCCCGGAACAGATCACTCGCCGCCCGGTGCTCCTCGGCCGCCAGCGTCCGGATCTC
Organism: Amycolatopsis sp. NPDC004625; assembly: GCF_040609695.1. Classification (NCBI taxonomy): domain Bacteria; kingdom Bacillati; phylum Actinomycetota; class Actinomycetes; order Pseudonocardiales; family Pseudonocardiaceae; genus Amycolatopsis; species Amycolatopsis sp. NPDC004625. Next base: position 11,601 of record NZ_JBEXKX010000089.1, on the reverse strand, counting down.
GAACTCGCTCATCCCCGGATCATCTCCGGACACACCGCGGCCCGGCCACCGCAATTCACGGCGACCGGGCCACGAAGCCGCGTTACTTCGAAACCGGCGGCGAAACCTCGTAATTGCCGCCGTCACCCTTCACGGTGATCGGCACCTGCTGCGGCTTGCCGGCGATCGTCGCCGTGCACTCGAACTTCGCCCCGTCCGCCACCTTCTGCTCGGCGGGACAGGTGACACCGGTGACACCCTCGATCTTGTACGTCTCGGTCAGCAGCTTCTGCACGTCGGTCTGCATCTGCGTGTTGTTGAAGACCTGCGTCTTCAGGAACCCCGGCGTGACGAACGCGGTGAACAGGAACACGGCCACCACCGCCACCGCGACGACGACCCCGATCAGCAGCCCCTTCTTCGACTTCGCCGGCTTCTCCGCCTCCGGCGCCCCCGCACCGGAATACTGCTGCTGGCCGTAGTCGTACTGCCCCGGCTGCTGCTGCCCGTACTGCGGCTGCGCCTGCGGACCGCTCTGCGGGTACGCCCCACCCGGCTGCTGGCCGTACTGCGGCTGCGCCTGCGGACCGCTCTGCGGATACCCCCCGCCGGGCTGCTGCCCGTACGGCGGCGGCTGCTGCCCCCACTGCGGCTGCGGCGGCGGGGCGTACCCGCCCGGCTGCTGCTGTCCCCACTGCTGGGGCTGCTGCGGCTGGCCCCACTGCTGCTGGTTCGGGTCGTAGGAAGGCTGCTGCGGCTGCTGCCCCCACTGCGGCTGCTCCTGCGGACCGCTCGGCGGGTACGCGCCGCCCGGCTGCTGCCCGTACTGGGGCTGCTGTGGGTCGTTGCCGCCATACGGCGTGCTCATCGTCTGCCTCCGCCTGCTTCGCTCATCTCTCGTCCACCCCGAAACACCGCAAGCCGCGCATACACGGTGTCGCAGGCGATCCAACCACAGGTCGGACCCGAGCACACGCGTCCACGCTCAAGCCGTCCACCTGGGCTAACACCGAGTTCACGCCGCGCCCGCGGCCACCACCCCACGGCGCAGCGCCTTCACCGCATCGGCCGCCGCCGCACCGACCGGATCCGCCTTGCCCAGCACGTCCCGGATCTGGTCCAGCAGATCGATCACCTGCCGCGACCAGCGCACGAAGTCACCCGCCGACAGCTCCTGCCCGTTCGCCTCCGCCGCCGTCAGCACCTTCTCCAGCGACTCACCCCGCGCCCACCGGTACACCGGCCACGCGAACCCCGCATCCGGCTCCCGCGTCCGGTCCAGCCGGTGCCGCCGCTCGTCCTCGGTCAGCTCCACCCACAGCCGCGCCGTCTCCTGCCACGCCTCCGGCACCGCACCACCCGGCAACCGCGGCTCCCCCGCGGTGTCCCGACGCGCCTCGAACACCAGCGTCGACACCACCGCGGCCAGCTCCGCCGGGTTCAGGTTCCGCCACACCCCGTGCCGGATGCACTCCGCGGCCAGCAGATCCGACTCGCTGTACAACCGCGTCAACCGCCGGCCGTCCTCGGTCACGCGGTCCTCGCCGTCCCCGGCCGACTCCGGGCCCAGGTACCCGCGCTCACCCAGCAAAGACAGGATCCGGTCGAACGCCCGCGCCAGCGAGTGCGTCGTCGCCGCCACCTTCCGCTCCAGCTGCTGCGTCTCCGCCGCCAGCCGCTGGTACCGCTCCACCCAGCGCAGGTTCGCCTCACGCTCGGCCAGCCCGTGGCACGGATGCGCCCGCAACGCCCGCCGCAACGCGGCCAGCTCGCCGTCCTCGTTCGCCCCCGACCGCCGCCCCGGCAACGAAATCCCCGCGTTCCGCAACGTCGCGGCGATGTCCCGGCGCGTCCGCGGCGACCGCAACTCGATGTGCTTGGGCAGCTTGATCCGCCCCAATGCCTCCACCGGCGCCGGGAAGTCCGCCACCGACAACGGCCCCGACCACCGGGCCTCGGTCACCACCACCGGCCGCGGCTCCCGGATCGGGTCCAGCCCCGGATCGACCACCACCGCCAGCCCCGCCCGCCGCCCCGCCGGCACCGCGATGACGTCACCCTTGCGCAGCTTCTCCAGCGACTCCGCCGTCCCGGCCCGCCGCACGGCCGTGTTCTGCCGCGACAACGCCTTCTCCCGCGTCGAAATCTTCGCCCGCAGCTCGACGTACTCCAGCATCTCGTCGAACTCACCGGTCACCGCGGCGGCGTAGCCCTTCAGGGCCTCCTTGTTCCGTTCGATCCGCCGCGCCGTCCCCACCACCGACCGGTCCGCCTGGAACTGCGCGAACGACTGCTCCAGCAGCTCCCGCGCCTGCACCGCGCCGACCTGCGCCACCAGGTTGACCGCCATGTTGTAGCCCGGCCGGAACGACGACCGCAGCGGGTACGTCCGCGTCGACGCCAGCCCGGCGACCTGCTTCGGGTCCACCCCCGGCTGCCACGCCACGACAGCGTGCCCCTCCACGTCGATCCCCCGCCGCCCGGCCCGCCCCGTGAGCTGCGTGTACTCCCCCGGCGTCAGGTCGACGTGCGCCTCGCCGTTGTACTTCACCAGCCGCTCGAGCACGACCGTCCGCGCCGGCATGTTGATCCCCAGCGCGAGCGTCTCGGTCGCGAACACCACCTTCACCAGGCCCCGGACGAACAGCTCCTCGACGGTCTCCTTGAACGCCGGCAGCAACCCGGCGTGGTGACCGGCGATCCCGCGCTCCAGCGCCTCCCGCCACTCCCAGTAGCCCAGCACCCCGAGATCCCCCTCGGGCAGATCCGCCGTCCGCTCCTCGATGACCCGCCGGATCTGCTCGACCTCACCCGGCCCGTTCAACCGCAACCCCGACCGGACACACTGCGCGACCGCGGCATCACAACCCGCGCGCGAAAAGATGAACACGATCGCCGGCAGCAACCCCGCCCGATCCAGCTGCTCCACGACGTCCACCCGCGACGGCGGCCGGAACCGCGGCATCCGCGGCGGCGCACCCCGCCGCCCCCGCGGCCCGCGGAACCCGGCCGGCGCGTACTGGCGGCCGATCTCCTCGGTCCGGCGCAGCAACGTCGGGTTGATCCGCAGCTCCGCCCCGGGCGCGTGCACGTCCTCCCCGGCGAACAGGTCCAGCAGCCGGTTCCCCACCAGCATGTGCTGCCACAGCGGCACCGGCCGGTGCTCGTCCACCACGACCGCGGTGTCGCCCCGGACCTCCACCAGCCACTCGCCGAACTCCTCGGCATTGCTCACCGTCGCCGACAGCCCCACCACCCGCACGTGCTCGGGCAGGTGCAGGATCACCTCTTCCCACACCGCACCCCGGAACCGGTCGGCCAGGTAGTGCACCTCGTCCATCACGACGTACCCGAGGTCGGTGATCGTCGACGAACCGGCGTAGAGCATGTTGCGCAGCACCTCGGTGGTCATCACGACCACCTGCGCGTTGCCGTTGATCGAGGTGTCCCCGGTCAGCAGGCCGACCGCGCCGGCCCCGTACCGCGCCACCAGATCGGCGTACTTCTGGTTCGACAACGCCTTGATCGGCGTCGTGTAGAAGCACTTGCGGCCTTCGGCCAGCGCCAGGTGCACGGCGAACTCGCCGACCACGGTCTTGCCCGCCCCGGTGGGCGCGCAGACCAGCACGCCGTGACCGCCCTCGAGGGCCTCGCACCCGCGGATCTGGAACTCGTCGAACTCGAAGGACGCCTCCGCGGCGAAGCGCGTCAGCTGGGGGTACTTCCCACGGCGCGCGGAGGCCGCATAGGCCTCGGCCGGGGACGGAGAAGGGCTACTGGCCACCTCGTCAGGGTTCCACATCCCCCCGGCAGTCCGCACGCCGCGTGGCGTCCCCTCGTCGGTGCTGCTTGTGGTTTCGCTGTTCGTCAGTTGTTGATCTTGAACAGTCGCGTGCAGTATAGGTCGTTATACACTTGACTAGGCAGGAACCGGTCGGGTGCGGGTTGCGTCGGAGCGGGCATGACCGAACCGTGTCCGAGCTGCGGGTCGCTGGACCAGGTGCAGCACGTGCCCGCGGTGTACCGCGGCGGCCACTCGTTCTTCCGCGGCCGCGGTCCCCTGGTCAGCGTGCCGGCGGGCGACGGGTTCGTCCTGACGAACACGCAGGTCAGCGGCGTTTCGGTGACCGCGGTGGCCCGCTCGCTCGACCCCTTCCCTCCCCCGCGCCGCGGCGGCGGCCTGCTGGCGGCGGCGATCGTGCTGGCGCTGGCCGGCAGCTGCTTCCTGCTGCTCCCGTTCTCGGCGATCGGCGACCCGCCACCGGGTGGGCCGGCGGCGAAGGTGCTGGGCATCGCCGTGATCTCGCTGCCGGCGGTGTGCGTTTACCTCGCGACCGGGGTGCTGGTGTGGCTGTATGCGCGACGGCTGCGGGAGCACCGGAAGCAGCGCCGCGGGGTGCCGGCGGCGCAGCAGGTGTGGGAGCAGGGCTGGTTCTGCCACCGCTGCGGCGGGGTGTACTTCGCGGACGGGGGTCGCCTGCTGACCCCGGCGCACTTCCGCCAGCTGGTGGCCCGCGCGGGTGGCTACGACCGTTAGGCCAGCACCGTCAGGGCGCCCGGCACGCAGTCGACCGTCACCGGCACGGTCCCCTGCGGTTCCCCGTCGGCGTACGCCGGCCACGTGTTGCCGGCCAGGGTGACCGAGCGGGCTCGCAGGGTGCGGACCGCCGGGTGGGTGACGTGGTTGCCGGTGCGCAGGCCCGGGAGCATCCGGAGCAGGCCGCGGCGGGTGGCGTGGCCGATGATCGTCACGTCGAAGACGCCGTCCTCGGGGTCGGCCGTCGGGCAGATCGGGACGCCGCCGCCGTAGAAGCGGGTGTTGCCGATCGCCACCAGGGTCGCGGCGAGCTCGAAGCGTTCGGTGCCGGTGTCGACGACCACCGGGCGGGAGTGGAAGCCGGCGAGCTCGGCGAGGATCGCGAGGTCGTAGCGGCGTGGCCCGGACGGCCAGCGCATCCGGTTGGCGCGTTCGTTGACGCTCGCGTCGAAACCCGCGCACAGCACCGTCGCGAACCAGGTGGTGCCGGCGCGGCCGAGGTCGATCCGGCGGCGGGCACCCGAGCGCAGGGCCGCGACCAGCGCGTCGACCGCCGGCAACGGCTCCCCGGGGACGCCGAGGGCGCGCGCGAAGTCGTTGCCGGTGCCCGCCGGGACGAGCCCGAGCGCGACGTTGTTGTTCGCGCAGAACTGGACGCCCTGGTGAGCGGCGCCGTCGCCGCCGAGGACGACCAGGACGTCGAGCCCGGCGGCGTGGGAGGACCGCATCAGCTCGCGGGACTCCTCGACCGAGTTGGCGACGAGCACGTCGAGCCGGTCGACGGCCGTGCGCAGCCGCGCGGCGACCGTGTCGGCGATCCGCGCGGCCGCGCCGTGCCCGGACGCCGGGTGCACGGCGAGCGCGGCGTGCAGCCCCACTACGTGACGTCGTCGGTGCTGGACCGGCCACCGGAGGCGGTCGGCGTGGACGGTTCGTCGTCGACCGTGCTCGGCGTGTAGTCGAACGGCGCCGCTTCGTCGTCGGCGAGCTGGTCCCAGCCCTCGTCGTGGCGTTCGCGGTCCTTGCGGCGGTCGTGGATCCGGGCGAGCTGGACGGCGATTTCGAACAGCACCGTCAGCGCGCCGGCCAGGCCGAGCATCGAGAACGGGTCGGACCCGGGGGTGGCGAAGGCCGCGAAGACGAACAGGGCGAACACGATGCCGCGACGCCACTTCTTCAGCTGCGCGTACTTCACGACGCCGACGCGGTTGAGCATCACCACCAGCAGCGGCAGCTCGAAGCTGATGCCGAAGATGATCAGCAGCGACAGCAGGAACGAGATGTACTTGTCGGCGGTGAGCGCGGTGACGAACGCGTCCTGGCCGAAGCCCATGAGCAGCTGGAGGGCGTGCGGGAACAGGATGTAGGCGAGCACGGCGCCGCCGGCGAACAGCACCGACGCGAACCCGACGAACGTCAGGGCGTACTTGCGTTCCTTGCTGTACAGGCCCGGGGCGATGAACGCCCAGATCTGGTACAGCCAGACCGGGGAGAGCAGCACGGCGCCGGCCGCGATGCCGACCTTCAGCTGCGTCATGAACGCCTCGAACGGCACGGTCTGCAGCAGCCGGCACCCTTCGGCGCTGTCGAGCCGGCGGTTCGGCGGGATGGCGCAGTACGGGTCCTTGACGAGGTCGCCCAGCGACGGGATCGGCCCGATGTGGGTGCCGAACCACCAGAACCCGACGATCCCGCCGATCACGACCGCGAGCAGCGCGAAGCCGAGGCGGCGGCGGAACTCGTAGATGTGCTCGATGAGCGTCATCGTGCCGTCGGGGTTGGCGCGACGGCTGCGCCTGCGCCGCTTCGACCGGCGGCTGTCACCGTTTCCGGAGGCGGATTCCGCCACGGGTTGTTCCGTTCTCGTCGGAGTCCGCCGGAGCGCGCCGGCCGGGCGCGCTCCGTGGACCAGGGACCGGGTGTGGCTTCAGGCGCGTCAGCTGGCGTTCTTCTGCGGCTGGTCCGCGGCCTGCTGCTTCTTGAGTTCGTCGAGCTGCCGCTGCAGGTCGGCGACCTGCTGGTCGGTCGTGGCCGCCGGGGCGGGCGTCGCCGGGATCTGCTTCGTCTCGACGGGCTCGGCGTCCTCGTGCGAGGCGGTCTTTTCGCCCGCGAGGTCCTTGGTCTCGGCCTTGAAGATCTTCATGGACTTGCCGATCGACCGCGCCGCATCGGGAAGCCGCTTGGCCCCGAACAGCAGCACGACGAGCAGCACCAAGATGATCAAATGCCATCCTTGCAATCCGTTGGCGAACAAGATGGCCTCCTATCTGCGTCTGGTAGGGATGTTACTGGTTTTCCGGTTTCCGGCGGCGCTGTTCGAACGCGACGCGCAGCGCTGCCGTCCGGGCGCGGAGCAACCCGGCCCGGTCCTGGGTGTTCGTAGCCACCATGCTTGCGGTCTGCCGGAAACCACGCAAGACCTTGACCGTCCGCACCAGGAGGATCAGGAGCAGCAGCAGGCCGAGCGCGGCGAGCGCGATCGTGGGCAGGTACGGCACGTCGTCAGCCTAGTGGTCGCAGGTTGACGGAAGGTGACGGGCTCGGGCCACGGCGCCGGCGGCGCGGCGACCGACGTCCGCGGCGAGGTCGGCCGGGCTCTCCACCAGCGCTTCCCCGCCCAGCCCCAGCACCAGGCGCACCATCCAGGACTGGTCGGCGTAGCGCATCCGGATCCGCAGGCGGCCGCCGTCGAGCTCGTCGAGTTCCTCGCACGGGTAGTACTCGGCTACCCAGCGTGCGTCCGGGTCGAGGACGAGGACCGCCTCCCGTTGGTCGGGACGCTCGCGAAAGACACCCTCGGAGATGTCGGTGGGGTGGGCGTGCGCGGGCGGGCGGGACGGCTCGGCGAGGATCGTCAGCTCGTCGATCCGGTCGAGCCGGAACAGCCGGACGCCCTCGGCGCGGCGGCACCAGGCCTCGAGGTAGCCGACCGCCTGGACGATCAGCAGCCGCATCGGGTCGACCGTGCGCTCGGTAATCTGGTCCTTCGACGCGGTGTAGTAGCGGATCCGCAGCGCCCGCCCGTCCTGCAGGGCGCGGGCGACCTCCTCGCGGGTGCGGGCGGTCTGCTTGCCTTCCCGCACTCCCCCGCCGACGACCACGCCGGCCGGCTGGGCCTGCCCGGCGGCGGCCTCGATCTTGGCGATGGACCGGCGGACGGCGTCACCGTCGACCACGCCCGGCGTCTCGGCGAGCGCCCGCAGCGCCACCAGGAGCGCGGTCGCTTCGCCGCCGGTGAGCCGCAGCGGGCGGCTCATCCCGGCGTCGTGGGTGACGATGATCGTGTCACCCTCGAAGGACAGGTCGATCAGGTCACCCGGCCCGTAGCCGGGCAGCCCGCACATCCACAGCAGCTCGAGGTCCTTGCGCAGCTGCTTCGGCGTGACGTCGAAATCGTGCGCCGCGTCGTCGACGCGAACCCCCGGGCGCGCCAGCAGGTACGGCACCAGCGCGAGCAGTCTCGGCATCCGGTCGGTGGACCCGCTCACGACACGCCCCCCTGCCGGGCGACGACGGCTTCGAGCCGGTCCTGGACGCTCTTGGCCAGCACGTCGGGTTCGAACACGACGACGTCCGGGCCCTGGGCGGCGATCCAGTCGGCGGCCGATTCGGGGTAGAGCAGGCCGATCTCCACGAGGTCGCCTTCTTCGCCGTCGATCACCGACCGGCCGACCACGGTGCCGCGGCGGCGGACCCCCGCCGCGCGGCCGTCGGCCACCCAGACCCGCGCGGTGGTGACGGGCGCCGGTTCGCTGTCGCCGGTGGCCGTGACGAGCTTGAGCAGGTTGACGCCCTCGGGGCGGCGCACCTCCCCGGGTTTGCCGGCCGGGCGGACCTGGCCGGTGACGCGGGAGAGCCGGAAGCAGCGGGTGGCGCCGCGGTCGCGGTCGTGCCCGACGACGTACCAGCGGGCGCGCCACGACACGACGCCCCACGGTTCGAGGGTGCGCATGATCCGTTCCGGCGAGCCGCTGCGGCGGTACTCGAACCGCACGGCCTGGCCGTTCTGCACCGCGGCCAGCAGCGGCCCGAACGCCGGTTCGGCCCGCACCCGCGGCTCGACGACCGTGGGCGCCTGGTCGTCGACCTCCAGGCCGGCGGCGCGCAGCTTGACGAGCGCGCCCTGCGCCTGCCCGGTCAGCTCCGGGGAGTCCCACAGCCGCGACGCCAGCGCGACCGCGGCGGCTTCGTCGGGGGCGAGGTCGATTTCGCCGAGTTCGTAGTCGCGGCGGGCGATGCGGTAGCCCTCGATCGCGTCGAACGCGCCGTTGCGGCCGGTTTCGAGGGGGATGCCGAGCTCGCGCAGTTCGGTCTTGTCGCGTTCGAACATCCGGAAGTAGGCGTCGTCGCTGGCCGCGTCGCCGTATCCGGGCACGATGCCGCGAATCCGCTCGGCGGTGAGGTACTGCCGGGTGGACAACAGGGCCAGCACCAGATTGACCAGCCGTTCGGCGCGTGCGGTGGACACCCGGTAGAGCCTAGCCCGCGCCGCCCGGCCCGATCGTGAGGTCCGGGGTGCGCGCGTCGTAATCGGTGCGGGCGGCGTCGACGGCCTCGAAGTTCACCTCGGCCCACGCCTTGAACCCGGCCATCAGCGCGCGCAGCGATTCCCCCAGCGGCGTAAGGGAATAGTCCACGCGGACGGGCACCGACGGGGTGACCTCCCGGCGGACGAGACCGTCCCGTTCGAGCACCCGCAGGGTCTGGGTGAGCATCTTCTGGCTGACCCCGGCGATGCGCCGCGAAAGGTCGCTGTAGCGCTGCGGGCCGTCACCGAGCGCGACGAGGATCAGGCTGACCCACTTGCCGGCGATCTCGTCGAGCAGCTTCCGGGTCGGGCAGGCCGCGAGGTAGGCGTCGTAGGCGGCCTTCTCGGCCTGGCGCCGCTGTTCCGCCGTGCGCGTGGGCACCGGGCGCACCTCCTCCTCCGGTAGGCACCCGGGGGTGCGTACTTCCCACTGGAGAGTAGCTCTCCCTACGTTCGTAAGGAAGGAGGTTCCGATGCGAGCGATGGTGATCCGCCGGTTCGGCGGGCCGGAAGTGCTGGAGTTCACCGGCCGCAATCGCCCGCAGCCGGTCCGGCAGTCGGGATCGGCCGCTCGGCCGAGCCCGGCCCGGCCGCAATCGCCCGCGGCAGACCGCGCGGCCAACCCGCCCGGTCCGGCCGTCCCCGTGCCCACCCGGCCGACCGTCCCTAGCCTGGGCCCATGGATGATCGCGTTCTCCTCGTCACCGGTGCCTCCCGCGGCCTGGGCGCCGCCACCGCCCGGCTTGCCGCCGCCTCCGGGTTCAAGGTTGCTCTCGTGGCCCGCCAAGCCGACTCCGTCGCTCCCCTCGCTGCCGAGCTCGGGGATGACCGGGCGCTCGCCCTCGGGGCCGATGTCGGCGACTGGCCGAGCATCTCCGCCGCCGTCGCCGAGACCGTCGAGAAGTTCGGGCGGCTCGATGCCGCGTTCGCCAATGCCGGGATCGGGGTCGGGACCTCCTTCTTCGGCGATGACGATCCCGATCCGCGCGCCTGGGAGCCCATGGTCCGCACCAACGTCCTCGGCGCCGCCTACACCGCGCGCGCCGCTCTGCCCGCGCTGCGGGAAACCGCCGGGCACCTGCTGATCACCGGTTCGGTCGCCGGGCGCTACATCCGCAACGCCAGCCTCTACTCCGTCACCAAGTGGGCCGTGACCGGGATGGCCGGGGCCATCCGGGAGGAGGCCGTCGGCACCGGGGTGCGCGTCACGCTGATCAACCCCGGCATGACCGACACCGACATCCTCTCCGACGACCAGCGCAAGAAGCCCAACCTGCACCCCGACGACATCGCCCGCGCCGTGCTCTACGCCCTCTCCCAGCCGCCGTCGGTCGACGTCAACGAGATCCTCGTCCGCCCCACCGGGCAGGTGCTCTAACGCAGGCGGGCGACGCGGCCCTGGGCGCCGCTCGCCCAGCAGGCCGTCCCGGCGCAGTCCACGGTGTCGAAGCTGCCGGTGTCGAACCGGGTCCAGTGCCGGCCGCCGTCGGGGCTGAGGTCGCTGCCGCCGGGGCCGACGGCCAGGACCGTGCCGCCGCGCCACGCCAGCCCCGAGCGGTAGCCGGCCGGGTACTGCGCCGGTGTCCGCCAGGTGCGGCCGCGGTCGCGGGTCAGCGCCACGGCCGGGCCCGGCGCGTCCGGGTTCGCGAAGTCGCCGCCGATGGCGACACCCTGGCCGGGGTTGCGGAAGGCGAGCGCGAACACGCCGGCCGACGGGCTGCTCGGCAGCGGCGTGTCCGAGGCCGTCCAATGGCGGCCGCCGTCGCCGGAGTGCAGGACGCGGGCCGTCGCGCCGCCGCCGGTGGCCAGCCAGGCGTCGAACGGCCCGGCCGTCGTGACGCACTGGCCGCTGGCGGCGAACCCGGCCTCGCCGGGCAGCGCGGGCGGGAAGCCGCTGTCGGGGACCGGGCGCCAGCTGCGGCCGCCGTCGAACGTGGCCTGGACGCGGAACCGGCCGTCGACCGGGTCGCTCATCGCCAGGCCGCGCCACGGGTCGAAGAAGGCGAGGCAGTCGTAGAACGCCGCCGGGTCGGTGTTCTGGAACGTCCGGCGCCAGTGCGCGCCGCCGTCGTCGGTCCGGTAGATGCGGGAGTCGGTGCCGGGGCCGATCGAGAGGACCACGGCGTGCTCGGCGTCGAACGCTTCGATGTCGCGGAACTGGAGCGTCCCGGTCCCGGGCGGCCCGACGGACTTCCAGGTCGCCCCGCCGTCGGTGGTGCGCAGGACAGTGCCCTCGGTGCCGCTGACCCACGCCACCCGCGCGCTGACCGCGGACAGGCCGCGGAACTGGGCGGTGACGCCGGTGGCCTTCGGCTCCCACGTCGGCAGGTGCTCCCCCGCCGACGCCGGGGCCGCGACCGAGACCAGCAGGGCGAGCACGAGCAGCACGACACGCATGCAGCGATCCTGCCGCACCGGCCGCGCGACTTTCGTCGGAACCGCCCCACCGTCGTGAGTGGTAAGGCGCGTTAGCCCGCCGGACACCGCGGCCAGCACGATCAGGTTCTCGCCGCTCTTGCCCGTCTCCGGGAATTCCAGGGCACCGCGGTCGACGCCG
>NZ_JBEXKX010000088.1:0-22481 GCF_040609695.1 Amycolatopsis sp. NPDC004625 | reverse complement strand
GGCGGGCTGGCGGGGTTTTCGCCCGACTGTTGGTGTGGGTTCCCCGGTTTGGGCGGCTGGTTTTGGGTGGGGGGTGGGGGGTGGGGTTGTTGGTGGTCGGGGGGTTATGGTTGTTGTTCTGGGGGGGGGGGGGTGTGGGGGTTGTGGTTGGGGCTGGGGTTGGGGGGGGGGGGTTTGTCTTGTTTTTTTATGTTGTGGGTATTGCCCGGCGGGGGGGTGTTGGTGTTCATCTGGGGTTTCCCGGCCCTGCGGGCCGACTTCTTGGGGATTTTGGGGGGGGCGGCCCCCCCCCCCCCGACCCTGTACGGGCGGATCCTCGACCGCATCGAGGACGCCGGCCACGACGTCTTCGCCGGCCGCGCGGCGGTTTCCCGCGGGCGGCGGCTGCTGGTGGCGAGCGGCGCGGTCGTCCGCACGCAGTGGGCGCGGGCCCGCCACCCCGCGCCGGCGCTCCCGGTGGTGGTGGGCTGAGGTGGGCCAGTTCGAATACCTCATCGTGCTGACGGCCTGCGTCCTCGTCACGCTGCCGCTGGAACTCGCCGGGGCCCGGGTGTACCGGCAGCCGCGGCGGCTGGCCCGCGCGGTGCTGCCGGTGGCGCTGGTGTTCCTCGTCTGGGACGCGCTGGCGATCGCGGGCCGTGTCTGGGACTACGCCCCGGGCCGCGTCACCGGGATCCGCGCGCCCTTCGCCGTGCCGCTGGAGGAGGTCCTGTTCTTCGTGGTCATCCCGATCTGCGGGCTGCTGACCTACGAGGCCGTCCAGCTCACCATCGCGCTGGTCCGGCGGTTCGCGCGGAAGGAGGTGCGCCGGTGATCCCCTGGGGGTACACCGTGCCCGCCGCCGCCGCGGTGGCCGTCGTCGTGCTGGCCGAACTCCGGCTGCTGCGCACGGGCCTGTTCCGGCGCCCGGCCTACTGGTTCACGATGGCCATCGTGACCGCCTTCCAGATCCCGGTGGACGGCTGGCTGACCAAGCTGTCCGACCCGATCGTCCGCTACTCCCCCGAGCACATCACCGGCTGGCGCTTCCCGTGGGACATCCCGGTCGAGGACTTCCTCTTCGGCTTCGCGCTGGTGACCGCGGTGCTGCTGGTGTGGGAACGAACCGGCCCCCGCGAGGAGCGAACATGAGCCAGCTGGCCAAGGACGGCCTGCCGCGCGGCGCGGTGCCGTCGGCCTTCGACACCGAAGCGAAGTGGTACGACCGGCTGGTCGGGGCCAATCCCGGCTACCACGACCACCTGCGGCTCTCGGCGCGGCGGCTGGCGCTGCCGCCGGGCGGGACCGGCCTGCGGCTGCTGGACGCCGGCTGCGGCACCGGCGCGTCGACGGCCGCGTTGCTTTCGGCCGCGCCCGGGGCGGAGATCACCGCGTTCGACGCCTCCGGGGAAATGCTCGCGCGAGCCAGGGCGAAGGACTGGCCCGGCAACGTCACCTTCGTGCACACGCCGGTCGAGGACCTCGCCGGGATCTCCGGCCCGTTCGACGGGATCCTGGCGGCGTACCTGCTGCGCAACCTCGGCGACCCGACGGCGCAGCTGCGGCGGTTGCGCGGGATGTTGCGACCCGGCGGCCGCATCGCGATCCACGAGTACTCGGTCCGCGACTCGCGGCGCGCGCGGGGGGTGTGGAACGCGGTCTGCGCGGGCGTGATCATCCCGCTGGGGAAGGTGACCACCGGGGACGCGACGCTGTACCGCCACCTGCGCCGCAGCGTGCTGGAGTTCGACGGGATCGCCGCGCTCGCCGGCCGGCTCGCCGACGCCGGGTTCACCGACGTCCGGACCGGCACCGTGCCCGGCTGGCAGCGCGGGATCGTCCACACCGTCCTCGGCACCAACCCGCAGGAGCAGCCGTGACCCTCGGCCGGGACCGCCGGATCGAAACCCGCCCCGCCCCACCCGGCCTCCCCGACGCCGGACGGCTCGCCCGGCGGCCGGCCGCGGCCGTCGTCGGCGGTGGCATCGCGGGCCTCACCGCGGCCACCGGGCTCGCCGAGCGCGGCGTCACCGTGACGCTGTTCGAGCGGGAGGAGCACCTCGGCGGGCGGGTCGGCGGCTGGGCCGACCGGCTGCCGGACGGGACGCCGGTGACGATGAGCCGGGGCTTCCACGCCTTCTTCCGCCAGTACTACAACCTGCGGTCGCTGCTGACGCGCACCGATCCGGGGCTGGACCGGCTCACGCCGCTGGCCGACTACCCGCTGCTGGACGCCCAGGGCCGCACGGACACCTTCGCCGGGCTCCCCCGGACGCCGCCGTGGAACGCGATGGCGTTCGCCCTGCGCAGCCCCACCTTCACCGCGCGGGACCTGCTGCGCCTCAACGGCCGCGGCGCGCTGCCGCTGGCGACGGTGCGCGTCCCGGACATCTACCACCGGCTCGACGGGATCGACGCCGCCGGGTTCCTCGAGGCGATCAACTTCCCGGAAGCGGCCCGGCACCTGGCGTTCGAGGTGTTCTCCCGCAGCTTCTTCGCCGATCCCCGCGAGCTTTCCGCCGCGGAGCTGGCGACCATGTTCCACCTGTACTTCCTGGGGTCCAGCGAGGGCCTGGTGTTCGACGTGCCCGCCGAGCCGTTCCCGCAGGCCCTGTGGGATCCCCTGGCCGGGTACCTGGCCGATCGCCGGGTGACCATCCGGTCCGGCACGCCGGTGGCCGCGCTCGACCGCACGGCGGACGGGTTCACCGTCACGACCGCGGCCGGCACCACGCCGTTCGACGCCGTCGTCCTCGCCTGTGACGTCCGCGGGCTGCAGCGGATCGTCGCCGCGTCGCCCGGCATCGGCACGCCGCAGTGGCGCGACGGCGTCGCGGGGCTGCGGACCGCGCCGCCGTTCCTCGTCCGCCGGCTCTGGCTCGACCGGCCGGTCGACACCGCCCGGCCGCCCTTCCTCGGCACCGGCAGCGTGCCACCGCTGGACAACATCAGCCTGCTCGACCGCTACGAAGGCGAGGCACGGCGGTGGGCGGCCCGCACCGGCGGCTCGGTCGTCGAACTGCACGCCTACGCGGCCGCGACCGACGACCGCGAAACCCTGGTCAAGGCGGTCGACGACCGGATGCACGCGATCTACCCGGAGACGCTCGGCGCGCGCGTCACCGGGGCGATTTCGCTGTGGCGCGAGGATTGCCCGCTCTTCGGGCTCGGCGACTTCGCGCGCCGGCCGACGGTCACCACCCCGGACCCGGCGCTGGCGCTGGCCGGTGACGGCGTGCGGATCGACCTGCCGGTGGCGCTGATGGAACGCGCGGCGACCACCGGCTGGGCCGCGGCGAACACGCTGCTCACCGGCTGGGGCCTGGCCGGGCACCCGCTGCGGTCGGTGCCCAACCGCGGCCGGATCGGCCTGCTGAACCGGCTCGCCTCGACCACGGCACAGGGAGCGTGATGACCGACCACGAAGTCGTCGTCGTGGGGGCCGGGCTCGCCGGGCTGGCCGCCGCCGTGACCCTGCACCGGGCCGGGGTGCCGTGCGCGGTGCTGGAAGCCGCCGACGACGTGGGCGGACGCGTGCGCACCGACGTCGTCGACGGGTTCCGCCTCGACCGCGGGTTCCAGATCCTCAACCCGGCCTACCCGGCGATCCGGCGGCTGGTGGACGTCGGCGCGCTGGACCTCGGCCGGTACTGGCGCGCGGTCCGGATCGCCGACGACGACCGCGTCTCCCTGCTCGGCAACCCGGTCGACACGCCCAAGGCGCTGCGCGACATCGCGGCCCGCCGGTACCTGTCGGCGAAGGACCTGGCCGCGCTCGGCGCGTTGTCCGCCCGCGTGGCCGCGGGACCGGCGAAGGCGGTCCTCGACCGCGACGACCGCACGACGCTCGACGAGCTGCGGCGCGCCGGGGTGTCCGAGCGGGCGGTGGAGACGGTGTTCCGGCCGTTCCTTTCCGGGGTGTTCCTGGAACGCGACCTGACCACCTCGGGGCGCTTCTTCCAGCTGGTGTGGCGCAGTTTCCTGCGCTCGGCACCGTCGCTGCCGGCCCTCGGCATGGGCGAGCTGCCACGCCAGCTGGCCCGCACCCTGCCGACGGCGGCCGTGCACCTGAACGCACCGGTCGAGCAGGCCCGGCCCGGCCGGGTCCGCACGGCGGGCGGCGAAACCCGGACGGCCCGCGCGGTCGTCGTCGCGACCGACGGCACCGCGGCCGCCCGGTTGACGGGCGTCGAGGAGCCGCGGTGGCACAGCGGGACCACGTGGTACTTCGCGCCACCACGGTCCCCGTTGCGCGAACCGGTCATCGTGGTCGACGCCCGCGGCGGCCCGGTGGTGAACACGAGCGTGGTCAGCGAGGTCTGCCCCGGCTACGCCCCGCCGGGAGCCGCACTGGTGAGCGCGTCGGCGCTGAGCGCGCTGCCGGAGGACGAAGTGCGCCGCGCGCTGGGCCGGATGTACCGGACCGACGCGAGCCGCTGGCCGCTGGTGAACCGGTACGAGATCACCCACGCCCTGCCATCGATGCCGCCGCCGCACGAGATCCGCCGCCCGGTCCGCCTGGACACCGGGTTGTACGTGTGCGGCGACCACCGGGACACGAGTTCGCTGCAGGGGGCGTTGGCTTCGGGCGCACGAGCGGCGCGTGCGGTGCTCGCCGACCTCGGTCGGCGACCGGCCGCCGAGTGACCACCGACTGACCCCGGGCGGGCGCGGAAACGGCGGCCCGCGTTACGACACCCGACCCCGCCGCGCGCCGGATCTACCGGACCGGCCGCCGGGACACGGCTCGCTGCAGGGCAACCTGGTCTCAGGCGCACGAGCGGCGCGTGCGGTGCTCGTGGACCTCGGCCGGCGACCCGCCGCCGCCTGCCCCCGGACGGACGCGAAAACGGCGGCCCGCGTTACGACATCCGGTGGAAATTCGCGCACCCGGCCGCCGATTCCGCGTCGCGGCGCGAAATCCTCCCGCACGGAAAGTGCCGCATCCGACGACCCTCCTCACTGAATGGTGTGATTCCACTCCGGTGATCTTCCGCATTCCGGCGCAGCGCGGCCCTGGTGTCCGTAGCCCGGACCCGGTGCCGCAACCCGTTGAGCGCCTTGACATGCGCGCTCCGAGTGATGCTCGGCCCTCTTGCTAACGAAATCCCGCGCTTTCCGTCTTCCCGAGGCAACCCGCAGAAAAGCGGCCTTTCGGAAGGGAAGTCCATGTCGCGGAGATCCTTGTTCGTCGCGGTGACCACGGTCAGCGCGTTGCTCGCCCCGGCCGCGGTGGCGGCCGCGGCGCCGCCCGGCGTCGATCCGGCCACCGTCGACCTCACGCTCGCCGCCGGGGCGAGTGCCACCGTCACCAAGCACGTCACCACCTCCGCCGTGCCGCCGAACCCCGACCTCGTGCTGCTCGCGGACACCACCGGGAGCATGGGCGGCGCGATCGACAACGTCCGCGCCAACGCCAGCGCCATCACCGGGGACGTGCTCGCCGCGCAGCCGACCGCCCAGTTCGGCGTGGCCGAGTACAAGGACTTCTCCGACTCCGTGCCGTTCAAGGTCAACCAGGGCATCACCGGCAACACCGCCGCGGTGCAGGCCGGCATCAACCAGTGGCAGGCTCTCGGCGGCGGCGACACGCCCGAAGCCGACCTCAACGCCCTGTACGAACTGGCCACCGGCGCCGTCGCCTTCCGCCCGGACGGCACCCGCATCATCGCCTGGTTCGGCGACGCGCCGTCGCACGACCCCAGCGGCGGGCACACCCTCGCCCAGACCATCGACGCGCTCAAGGCGGCGAACGTCCGCGTCGTCGCGGTCAACGTCGGTGCGCTGGACGCCGACGGCCAGGCGAGTGCCATCGCCACGGCCACCGGCGGCGTGCTGCTGAACAACGTGCCGTCGAACCAGGTGTCGCAGGCCATCCTGGACGGCATCAAGTCCATCGAGGTCACGGTCGCGCCGAAGGTCACCGGCTGCGACCCGCAGCTGACGCTCACCAACGCCCCGGCGAGCGTCAAGGTGGCCAGCGGGGACGTGGCGACGTTCACCGAGACCGTCGCCGCCAAGGCCGATGCCGCGCCCGGCACCTACCACTGCACGGTCGACTACCAGGTCGACGGCGTGTCCCGCGGGTACGTCGAGACGACGACCGTGCGCGTGCTCGGCCTGAGCATCAACGACGTCACGGTGAACGAGGGCTCCGGCGGCGCGCCGGTGCCGGCCACCTTCACCGTGTCGCTGCTCGGCGGCGCGAGCCCGAACCCGGTGACCGTCCACTACGCCACCGCGAACGGCACCGCGACCGCACCGGCCGACTACCAGGCGGCGAGCGGTGACGTGACCTTCGCGCCCGGCGAGACGAGCAAGCCGGTGACCGTGCTGGTCAACCCGGACACCGTCGACGAGCCGGACGAGACGTTCACCGTGACGCTCTCGAACCCGGCCGGCGCCGGGCTGGTCGACCCGACCGGCGTCGGCACGATCGTCGACGACGACCGCGACGGCGTCTTCTCCTGCACAGGCACCGCCGCGAAC
Organism: Amycolatopsis sp. NPDC004625; assembly: GCF_040609695.1. NCBI lineage: Bacteria > Bacillati > Actinomycetota > Actinomycetes > Pseudonocardiales > Pseudonocardiaceae > Amycolatopsis > Amycolatopsis sp. NPDC004625. The sequence continues at coordinate 16,013 of NZ_JBEXKX010000088.1, read as the reverse complement.
GTCATCGGCATCACCGCGGCCGTGGCCAACCCGGCGAACCTGCCCTGCGCCGACGACAGCAAGACCGTCCTCGACGCGACGCTCAACGCCGGCCTGATCAAGGTGCAGACGCACGCGCTGACGTCGGCGACCGACCTGGCCCCCGACAACCAGTCGGCGGCCCCGGCGGCCGGTGACCACGCGCAGGCGTCGGCCAAGATCGACAAGACCGTGATCAGCACGGTCGGGCTGACCATCGAGCTGGGCGTGATCCAGTCCCAGGCGGCGGCGACCTGCCAGCCGGCCCCGGGCGGGCTCGCCCCGGTGCTGACCGGCAGCTCGAACATCGCCTCGCTCAAGATCAACGGCGTCTCGGTCACGGTGGGCTCGGCGCCGCTGACCATCGCGCTGGTCATCGGCTCGCTGAAGCTGAACGGCCAGACCATCGCGAACGGCGTCGTGAAGCAGCAGGCCGTCTCGCTCGAGACACCGCTGGCGAAGATCGTGCTGGCGGGGTCCCAGGCCGACGTGCACGGCACCGCCGCGCACCCGGCGGGCAACCCCTGCCAGCGCTGATCCGCTGAACCCGGCCCCGGCAGCAGGTCTGCCGCGGCCTGTCGTGAGTGGTAAGGCGGGTTCTAACCCGCCTTACCACTCACGACCCGGGGTCAGAGCTCGTGGGATGTCGTGTCGTCCGTGGTGACCAGCAGCGCGCTCCAGGCCGCGGCCGGGCTGAGGGTGAGCAGCACCGCGCGGCCGTCGAACTCCCCGCTCTCCCGGGCGGCGGAGAGGTTGAAGAAGACGTCGTTGGGCCCGAGGTGGCCGTGGCGGGCGAGGTTCTCGAAGCACGCCTTGGCGATCGGGACGCCGATCGCCTCCGACCAGTTCCGGAACGCGGCCGTGGACAGGTTCTGCGTGAGGTAGCACGGCACGTCGGCCGGGGTCAGCCCGTTGCGGCCGAGGAGCCGGGCGACCAGCTCGCGCAGCCGGTTGCGCGTCTCCACCGCCAGCCGGAACGAGTAGACCGCCGGATCAGTGCACTCCTCACGCCAGCGGGCGAACTCCTCGTCGCGGTAGTCGACGCGGAACAGGTCCGCGTAGGCCCCGTTCGTCTCCAGCAGGATGTCCCGGATCCGGAGTTCTCCTCGACGCCGCAGCAGAAGCGCGCCGCCGCTGTCGCCGTTGACCGTGACCGGGTGGCGGTAGCGGCCGGGGGTCGCGGGCTTGCTCCCGTGCAGCACGAGCACGTTCGCCAGGTCCGGATCGGCCCGCAGCAGCCCCCTGGACACGAGCAGCGCCGGGGTGAGCGACGCGCACCCGAGGCCGCCGACCGAGAACGCCATCGCCCGGTCCGCGCCGAGCATCGCCTGCACCCGGGTGGCTTCCGAGCTGACCAGGTTCTGCGGCGCCCGCGGTTCCACGGTCAGGACGACGTCGACGTCACCGGCGTCGAGACCCGCGGCGGCCAGTGCGCGCCGGCCCGCCCGGACGGCCAGCTCGGCCGCGGTGAGCGTGTCGTCGGCCGGGACCCGGTCGATGCCCAGCGCGGCGCAGGTGGCGCGTTCGGTCTCCGACCGCGTGGCCAGCTCCGGCAGCCCGGCCACGGCGAGGGACGTCTCCGGCAGGTACCAGGCCGACGCGGCGAGCGCGATCACGGCAGCTCGGTGAAGGCGCGCACGATCTCGTCGGCGAGCGCCTCCAGGCTGTCCTCGCCGACCCCGCCGGCCACCGCCAGCCGCAACGCGCCGTCCCGCACCGCGCTCGTCACGACCAGCGGGAACCAGGAGGCGACCGCGCGCTTGAGGTTCACCGACAGGTCCCAGCGGGTCCGCAGCAGCCGGACGCCGGAGTCGAACGCGGAGGTGTCGCTCGGCCCGTGCAGCACGAGCACCTCCGGTTCGGGCAGCGCACGCAGCTGCGCGGTGCCGGGCGAGTCCGGCGAGAGGTGGCGCAGCATCCCGTAGCCGACGCCGTCGTTCGGCACCGACCGCGCGCGGTCGGTGATCTCCGGCAGGCAGCCGCGGGCCGTGGTGCCCGGCGCGACCGGCAGCACCAGCGGGTGCAGGGTGGTGAACCAGCCCACCGACGGGCCGCGCCCGGCCAGCCGGAACGGGTTCGGGGTGGCCTCCCCCTCGGTCATCACGAACGCGCTCGGCGCGTCCTGCCACCGCGCCAGGCCGCACGACACCGCGCACAGCGCCGCTTCCCGGCCCTCCGCGCCGCCGGCCGACAGCAGGGTCGCCACCGCCGGGTCGTCGAGGGTCCGGGTGGTGATGCCGTCGCCGGGCGAGCCGCCGACGGTCCCGGCCGCCGCGCCCGCCCGCAGGGTCGCCGTCCAGTAGGTCAGCTCCCCCGAGAGCTCGTCGGAGGCGGCCATGGCCCGCAGGTGCTCGGCCCACTCGCGCCACCGCGGCGGGCGGGTCGTCAGGGCCGGGGTGCGGCCCGCCGAGAGGTCGCCGAGCAGCACGTCGAGGTCGTCGAGGACGACCACAGTGGACATGTTGTCGAAGACGAAGTGGTTGACCAGCAGCACGAGCAGGCCGCCGCGGGCGCGGCCGCGGTCGTAGTGGCGGACGCGGAACAGCGGCCCGCGGGCGGGATCCATCTCCGCCTTCATCGCCTGGCAGTCGTCCGCGACGATCCCGAGCTCCTCCTCGGCGCCCAGCGGCGGAAGCACCTTGGTGTCGAACACGTCCGCCGCGGTGAGGTCCGCGACCTCCAGCCGGGCGCCCAGTGCGTTGCGCCGCAGCCGGTAGCGCAGCGGTTCGTGCAGCGCCAGCAGGTGCGAGATCGCCGTCCGGACCGCGGCCGGGGCGACCTCGGGCGTGGTTTCCACCGTGTGCACGTCGACGAAGTCGCCGACGTCGTCGGGCATCCGGCGCAGGAAGCTGTGCATGATCGGCGTCGGCGGGATCGCCCGCGGCGGTTCGGGAACCGGCGCTTCCGCAGGCGCGGCGGCGGGACCGTCGACGACCGCGGCCCGGGCCAGCTCGGCGAGCGTGCGGCACTGCAGCAGCTGCTGCGGGGTGAAGTGGACGCCCTCCTTCGCCGCCCGCGCGGCCACCCGCACGCCGAGCACCGAATCGCCGCCGAGGTCGAAGAAGTTGTCCTTCGGCGACACCGGGCCGCCGGTCAGCAGGTCCGCGCAGATCGCGGTGAGGACCCGCTCGGCGCGGGCGATCGGCTCACTGTCCACAAGGGAAGTCACGGTCATGGCGGGTTCACTGCTCCGGTGGGTGGGGGCGGGGTTCGGCTCGCCGGCCACGGCCGGGAGTTCGCCGAGCGGGCGGTCGGGTTCGCGCAGCACGGCGTCGAGCAGGCCGGGCAGCAGGCGGGCGAGCGCGTCGGCCGTTTCGCGGTCGAACAACGCCGTCGCGTACTCGAAGTAGCCGTCCATCGGCCCGTCCTGCTGGTCGATGACGCCGACGGTCAGGTCGAACTTGGCCGTGCCGGGCGCGATCCCGGCGACGGTGCCGCTCTCGGCGAAGCGCGCGCAGCCGAGGCCGCCCAGCTCGGCGGTGTCCTGCGGGACGTTCTGGTAGGTGTAGGCGACGTCGAACAGCGGCTGGCGGCCGGGCTCGCGCGGCCCGCACACCGCGGAGACGATCTTCTCCAGCGGGATCTCTTCGTGGTCGAGGACCTGCGCGACGGTGTCCGCGCACCGCCGCACCAGCGCGGTGAACGACACGGATCCCTCGACCCGGGTGCGGAACGGCGGCAGGTTGTTGAAGTACCCCATCAGGTCGTGGGTCGCCGGGTGCGTCCGGCCGGAGGTGGCCACCGCGACGACGACGTCGGTGAAGCCGGCCCACCGGTGCAGCAGCGCGTCGACCAGGGCGAGCATCGTGACGAACGTCGTCACGCCGTGTTCGCGGCTGAACGCCCGCGCGGCTTCGGCCGCCGGCTCGGCCACGGTGAACTCCACGAGGTCGCCGTCGAAGGTCTGGGCCGGCGGGCGCGGCCGGTCCAGGGGCAGCTGCGCGGCCGGTGGATCGGCCAGCCGGGTGCGCCAGAACCGCAGGCCGCGTTCGAGGGTCTCCCCCGTCAGCCGTTCCCGTTGCCAGGCGGCGAAGTCGGCGAACTGGAAGGGCAGGTCCGGCAGCGCGGGCGCGCGGCCGGCCAGCCGGGCCTGGTAGAGCTCGGTGAAGTCGCGGAAGAACACCGTCGGGGACCAGCCGTCGAAGACGATGTGGTGGTAGGTCCACAGCAGGACGTGGTCCTCGGCGGCCAGGCGCAGCAGGGTGATCCGCACCAGCGGGCCGGTGGCCAGCTCGAACGGGCGGACGGCCTCGGCGTCGGCCAGCTGGTGCGCGTGCCGCTCGGCGTCGGGCCGCTCGCTCAGGTCGTGCACGACCAGCCGCGGCGGGAGTGCGGCGAGCCGGACGAACGGGACGCCGTCGTCGTCGGGGATGCAGGTGCGCAGGATCTCGTGCCGGTCGAGGAGGTCCTGCACCGCCCCGGCGAGCGCGGCCTCGTCCATTGGCCCGGTCAGGCGCAGGTCGTGCGGGATGTTGTAGAGCGCGGTGCCGGGGTTCAGCCGGTCCAGGAACCACAGCTGTTCCTGGCCGAAGGACAGCGGTAGCGGGCCGCCGCGCGGGAGCACCGTGATGGCGGGGACGGCTCCGGCCCGGCCGCCCTCGGCGCGGACCGCCTCGACGCGGGCGGCGAAGGCCCGCACGGTCGGGTGGGCGTAGAGGTCGGCGAAGGTCAGCTCGACGCCGAAGTCGCGTTCCATCGTGCGCAGCGCGGTGATCGCCGCGATCGACGTCCCGCCGTGGGCGAAGTAGTCCGAGGCCGGGCCGAGCTCGTCCTCGCCGAGGGCACGGGCCCAGACTTCGGCGACCCGGCGTTCGGTGCCGACGTCGGACACGACGGCGGGCGGGGGTTCCGCCGCCCGGGTTCCGGCGGCCGGCGCGCCCGGCGGGCGGCACCAGCAGCGGACGCTTTCGAGCGGGTGGCCCGGCGCCTCGATCCGCGGGACGGCGGCCCCGGCGTAGTGGCGTTCCCAGTCGAGCCGGACGCCGAGCCGGTAGAGCGACGCCAGCTGCCGCAGCACCGCGCGCCGCCCGCCCCCGGCGACCAGTTCGACGCAGCCGAGTTCGGGCGCCAGCCGCCGCATCGTCCGCGACAGCACGCCGCTCGCGCCCAGCTCGACCAGCACCGCCCCGTCCCGGACGAACCCGCGCACCGCTTCGGCCAGCCGCGCGGCGTCGAGCTCGGGGCCGACGGCCCGGTCCGCGGCGGCCGCCAGTCCGTCTACAAGGGACAGTTCGCCGCGGGCGATCCGCACCGACAGGTTGCCCGCACCGGACCCGACCAGGTGCGTGTCGGGGATGCCCAGCGAGCGGGCCAGCCGGTGCAGGGCGTGCTGGACCGCGACCAGCCGGGGCGCCGGCTCGGCGGGCAGCGGCTCGTCGCCGAGGACGGGCCACGCCGCGCACAGCTCGGCCCAGACCCCGGGCTCGACCCCGCCGTCGCCGGAGAACAGCAGCACCACCGGCGGGTCGTCCGCAACCGGCGCGTCCGGGATCGCGGCCGAGCGCAGCGCCGCCGCGAGACCGGCGGGCTCCCCGGCGACCACGGCGATCCGGAACGGGTGGTCGTCGCGGCCGCGGTTCATGGCGTGGCCGATGGTGCGGACGCCGTGCCCGCTCTCTTCGACGAAGGCGGCCAGCCGGTCGCGGTAGCCGGCCAGGGCGGACGCCGTCTTCGCCGACACCGTGACCAGGTGGCCGGTCTCGCCCGGCTCGGCGGCCACCGTGCGCGGCGGGGCCTGCTCGACGACGGCGTGCACGTTGGTGCCGGTCAGCCCGAACGAGCTCAGCCCCGCGCGCCGCGGCCCCTCGCCGTCCCACGGGCCGAACGCGGGGTTCACCCGCACCGGGCCGCCGAAGTCGATCAGCGGGTTGGGCGTCTCGAAGTGCGCGGTGGGGTACCGGACGCCGCGCCGCACGCTCAGCAGGACCTTGACCAGCCCGGCGACCCCGGCGGCGTTGTCGAGGTGGCCGATGTTGCCCTTGATCGAGCCGATCGCGCAGGACGGGCCGGTCACGCCGGCGTCGAGGAACGCCTGGCGCAGGGCTTCGACCTCGACGACATCGCCGAGCGGGGTGGCCGAGCCGTGGCACTCGACGTACCCGACGGTCGCCGCGTCGACACCGGCGTCACGCCAGGCGGCGGTGATCACCTCGGTCTGGGCCTGCCGGCTCGGCGCGCTCATGCTGGCCATCCGGTAGCCGTTGTGGTTGACGGCGATGCCCTTGAGCACCGCGTGCACGTGGTCGCCGTCGGCGAGCGCGGCGGGCAGCGGCTTGAGCACGACGATCCCGCCGCCCTCGCCGCCGACCGCGCCGGTGGCCTTCTCGTCGAACGGCCGGCACCGGCCCTCGGGCGACTCGACGCCGCGGACCGGGACGTGCCCGGCCTCGCGGATCGGCACCGGCCGCACGCTGATGCCGCCGGCCAGGGCCAGCTCGGCGGCGCCGCTGCGCAGCAGGGCGACGGCGTGGGCGATCGCGACCAGGCTGCCGCTGCACGCGGTGTCGAGCACGAGCGCGGGCCCGGTGAAGTCGTGGCGGTAGCTGATCCGCGCCGCCAGCGCCGCCCCGATGATGCCGAGGATCTGCTGCGGATCCTCCTCTTCGAAGAGATCTTCGTAGTCGCTGCGCGAACTCCCGAGCACGACGGCGGTGCGCGAGCCCCGCAGGGCTTGGGGCGCGTAGCAGGCGTTCTCGAGGGCCTCGTGGGCCAGCTGGAGGATCAGCCGCTGGTGCGGGTCCATCCACGCGGCCTCGGCCGGCGGCACGCCGAAGAACCGGTGGTCGAACCGGTCGATCCGGTCGAGGTAGCCCATCGGCAGGTAGCCGGGGCCGGCCGCGAAGCCGGTGTCCCGCAGCCGGTCCGGATCGGGCTGCCCGGTCACGTCCCGGCCCGCGGCGAGCAGGTCGTGCACGGCCTCCGGCCCGTGGGCGCCCGGGAGCAGGGCGGACACCCCGATGATCGCCACGTCGTCGTTGCGCACCGGCTCCGGCCTCCTAGAGCTCGTAGTCCCGCGGCGGGTTCAGGCCGCGGTCCACCGCCCGGCCCAGTGCCTCGACGGTGGGGTGTTCCAGCAGCAGGGCCAGCGCCCCGACGGTGGGGTTGTCGAACAGCGCCCGCGGGGGCAGCGCGGCACCGAAGTCCGCGCGCAGGCGGGCGGTGACGCGCAGGCACAGCAGCGAATCACCGCCGAGGGCGAAGAAGTCGTCGTCGACGCCCACCTGCTCGACCGCGAGCACCTCCGCCCAGATCCGGCTCAGCGTCCGCTCGGTCGCGCTGCGGGGCGCGAGGTAGGCCGCCTCGGCGGCCACCGGGACGGGCGGCGACAGCGGACGCCGCAGGGGCGGGGCGGCGGGCCGGGCGGGTTCCCGCAGCAGGTCGGCGAGCTCGGCGAGGAGGGTTTCGGCCGTGCCGGTGTCGAACAGCGCGGGGTCGTAGCCGAGCGACAGGGCCAGGGGTTCGCCGTCGCGCGCGCTGCCGTGGGCGACGAGGGCCAGCGGGTAGTTGGTGATCTCGACGGCGGCCAGGTCGGCGACGTGCAGGCCGTGCGCGGCCAGCGCGTCGCGGTCGAAGGGGTAGTTCTCGAACACGACGATGCTGTCGAAGAGGCCGGCCGCGGCGGGCAGCCCGCTCCAGCGGCGCAGCGCGGCGAGCGAGACGTGCCCGAACCGGCGCGCCTCGGCCTGGTCGGCCTGCAGGCGCCGGAACCAGCCGGGCCGGTCTTCCGCCTCGGCGACGGTGACCCGCACCGGCACGGTGTTGACGAACATGCCGACGATCGCGTCCACCCCGGGCAGTTCGGGCGGCCGGCCGGCCACGACGGCGCCGAAGCAGACGTCCGGGCCGCCGCCGCGGCGGGCGAGCAGCCGCGCCCACGAGCCCTGCACGAGGGCGTTGACGGTCACCCGGTGCCGCCGGGCGAAGGCGGCCACCTCGGTTGATTCCGCAGTGGACAGTTGACACTCCACTGTGGACTTCGACCGGGTCCGGTGGGCCCGGCCGGGCGGGCGGTCGTAGGGCAGCGGAGTCGGCGTGAGCCCGGAAAGGACCTTCCGCCAGTGGGTCTCGGCGGCGGTGGCGTCCTGCCCGGCGAGCCAGGCCAGGTGGTCGGAGAAGGGGCGGCGGGGTTGGGCGGGTTGCCCGGACAGGTGCGCGAGGACGTCGGTGAGCACCTCGAAGACGCTCCAGCCGTCGAGGATGACGTGGTGGAAGGTCCAGAGCACCCGGATCCGGGCACCGGACAGCCGGATCAGCGTGATCCGCATCAGCGGGGGCACGGCCGGATCGAGCCCGGTTTCGCGGTCTTCGGCGAGCAGCGCGGCTTCGTCGCCTTCGCGGGCTCGCCAGTCGTGCACGGTCACCGGCAGCGTCACGGCCCGGTGCACCACCTGGACCGGCTCGCGCACGCCGGTCCAGCGCACGGCGGTGCGCAGGGCGGGGATCTCGTCGACGACCCGCCGCCAGGCGCGTTCGAGGGCGGCCGGATCGTCGGCGCCGGTCAGGGTGAAGCAGAGCTGTTCGAGGTAGGTGCCGGGTTCGGACAGGCTGTGGAAGAGCATGCCGGCCTGCATCGGGGTCAGCGGGTAGACGTCGTCGACGTTGCGGCCGTCGCCGAGGAGCCGGTCGAGTTCGGCCTGGTCGGCGTCGGCGAGCGGGAAGTCGGACGGCGTTGCGCCGCCGGCGGCGGGGTCGGCGCAGTGGGCGACGATTTCCCGCAGCGCGGTGCGCACACCGTCGGCGAGGCGGGTGACGGCGGGCTCGTCGTGCACCCCCGGGGAGTAGGTCCATTCGAATTCGAGCTCGCCGTCGGCGGTGACGGCCGCGGTGATGTCGAGGCGGGCGGTGCCGGTGAGGTGCGGGGCGCGGGTGAGGCCGATCGCGGAGGGGGCGGAGCGGAACGGTTCTCCGCTTTCCCCCTCGGCCAGGTCGAAGCGGCCGAGGTAGTTGAACGCCGCCACCGGCCGGGGTTCCGGGAGCTCCGCCTCCCCCAGGTACCGCAGCACCCCGTAGCCCAGGCCGCGGTCCGGCGCCGCGCGCAACGCCTCCTTCACCGCCTTCAGCACCGCTCCCCAGCCGCCCTCCCGCGGGACCTCCACCGCGCACGGGTACAGCGTCGTGAACCAGCCGACCGTCCGGGACAGGTCCAGGTCGCCGAAGACGTCCTCGCGGCCGTGGCCCTCCAGCTCCAGCAGCACCCGCTCGTGCCCGGTCCACTCCGCGAGCACCCGGGCGAGGGCGCTGACCAGCAGGTCGTCGACGCGGGTGCGGTAGGCGGCCGGGGTTTCGCGCAGCAGCGCCGCCGTCTCCCCCGCGCCGAGCCGGACGGTCACCGCGCGCTGCGGCCGCGGGTCTCCGTCGGGCCGCGCACCGGGACCCGTGGCCGCGCGGCGCCAGTACTCGAGCCGGCCGCCGGCCGCGGCCGTGTGCCCGGCCAGGCGGCGGGCCCAGTCGCCGAACGAGGTCGTCCGGGGCGGCAGTTCCACCGGCCGGTCCGCCCGGGCCGCCCGGTAGGCCGTGCGGAGGTCGGCGAGGAGGATCCGCCACGAGACGCCGTCCACGACCAGGTGGTGGGCGGCCAGGAGCAGGCGCGAACCGTCCAGGACCGCCGTGAACAACGCCCCGCCGTCCAGCTCGAAGAAGTCCATTGTGGACACCGGCCCGGTGCGGAGGGCCGGCACCGCGTCCGTGTACTCCTGCCGCCACTCGCCGTCGACGCGCCGGAAGCGCAGCCGGAGGGCGTCGTGGTGGCGGACCAGCGCCTCGACCGCCGTGCGCAGGGCCGCGCGGTCGGCGTCCGCGGCGAGCTCGGCCGACACCCACTGGCTGAAGTGACCGGGCCGCTCGGTGATCGTCTCGAAGAACCAGTGCTGGATCGGCGACAGCGGCACCGGGCCCGGCGAGGGCGGCGCCTCGCGCACCGGCGGTTGCGCCCAGACCCCGGCCGCGGCCAGCGCCGCCGGGGTCTGGCGGAGGAAGACGTCCTTGGCGCTCAGCCGCAGGCCGAGCTGCCGGGCCCGCGCCACCACCTGGATGCCGAGGATCGAATCGCCGCCCAGCTCGAAGAAGTTGTCCGCCGCCCCGACGCGGTCCACGCCGAGCACCTCGGCCCACACGCGGGTGACCAGCTCCTCGGCCGGCCCGCGGGGCGCGGTGTGGGCGCGGGTGGCCCGCGTCCGCGGTGCGGGCAGCGCGCGGCGGTCGAGCTTGCCCTGCGGCGTCAGCGGGAACCGGTCGAGCAGCACCAGCGCGCCGGGGACGAGGTGCCCCGGCAGGCTCTTGGCCAGGAACTCGCGCAGCGCGCCGGGCTCGACCGGGCGCCGCGGCACGACGTACCCGGCCAGCCGCTTGTGGCCGGGGGTGTCCTCCCGCGCCAGCACGACGGCCTCGCCGACGTCCGGGTGCCGCCGCAGGGCCGCCTCGATCTCGCCGACCTCGATCCGGAAGCCGCGGATCTTGACCTGGTCGTCGGACCGGCCGAGGAAGTCCAGCACCCACTCCTCGCCGGCGCGCCAGCGCACGACGTCGCCGGTGCGGTACAGCCGGGTGCCGTGCCCGAACGGGTCGGCCACGAACCGGTCGGCGGTCAGACCGGGCCGGTCCAGGTACCCGCGGGCCAGGCCGCTGCCGCCGACGTAGAGCTCGCCGGGCACGCCGGCCGGCACCGGCGCGAGGGTGCGGTCCAGGACCCGGCAGGACGTCCCGGTGATGGGCCGCCCGATCGGTACCGGGCGGCCGGCGTCCCGGTCGCGGACGCGGTGGCAGGCGGTGAACGTGGTGTTTTCGGTGGGCCCGTAGCCGTTGACCAGCTCCAGGTGCGGCCACCGCCGCAGGACGCGGGCGCACTGCTGCGGCGAAAGGACGTCGCCGCCGGAGACCAGCCGCCGCAGCCCGGCGAACACCCCGGGGTCGGCCGCGGCCACCTCGTGGAACATCCCCGCGGTCAGCCAGAGCGAGGTGACGCCTTCGGCCCGGACGAACGCGCCGAGCGCCTCCACCGAGGGCACGTCTTCGGTGTCGACGGCCAGCCGGGCCCCGGACAGCAGCGCGCCCCAGATCTCCAGCGTCGAGGCGTCGAACGACAGCGGCGCGTACTGGGTCGCGACGTCGTCCGGGCCGAGCCGGGCGTACGGATCGGCGCACAACCGGGTCACCGAGCGGTGCTCGATCAGCACGCCCTTCGGCCGGCCCGACGACCCCGACGTGTAGAGCACGCAGGCGAGGTTTCCGGGCCGGGCGCGGTGCACCGGGGCACCGCCGGTCTCCCACCCGTCGTCGTCCAGCACCAGCACGGAGGTCCCGGCGGGCACGCGATCCCGGACCGCCCGGGTGGTGAGCACGAGGCCGGCGCCGGAATCCTCGAGCAGCAGCGCCAGCCGCTCGTCCGGGTACCGCGGGTCCAGCGGGACGTAGGCGGCGCCCGCCTTCAGGACGGCCAGCATCCCGGCGACCGCCTCGATGCCCCGCGGGACGCACAGGCCGATCCGGGCGTCCGGGCGGGCGCCACGGGCGATCAGGCCGTGCGCGAGCCGGTTCGCCCGGGTGTCGAGCTCGCGGTAGGTCAGGGCCGCGCCGGCGCAGGTCACCGCGAGGGCGTCGGGGCGCTCGCGGACGCGGTCGGCGAAGACGTCCAGCACGCTGAGGCCGGGCCCGTCCGCGGCCGGGCGGCCCGCTTCGAGGACCTGGCGGCGTTGCGCCGGGGCCGGCCACGGCAGCCGGGACAGCGGCCGTCCGGGATCCTCGGCGATGCCTTCGAGCAGGGCCAGCAGGTTGTCCGCCAGCCGCTCGACGGTGTCCGCGTCGAACAGCTCGGTGCTGTATTCGATGGTGGTGCGCAGGCCGTCTTCGCGGGGCTCGAACTCGAGCGTGAGGTCGAACTGCGCCGAGCGCCGGGGCAGGTCGAGCTCCTCGACCGCCAGGCCGCTGAGCGCCGGGGTGGCCGACGGCGCGTTCTGCAGCACCACCATGACGTTCACCAGCGGCGACCGGCTCGCGTCGCGGTCGGGGGCGAGCAGTTCGACCAGGCGGCCGAACGGGACGTCGTCGTGGGCCATCGCGTCGAGGACCGTCGAGCGGACGCCGGAGAGGAAGGCGGTGAAGGACGGGTCGCCGCCGAGGCGGGACCGGAGCACGACCGTGTTGACGAAGAAGCCGACGAGCCCGGCCAGTTCGTCCCAGGACCGCCCGGCGGTGACCGTGCCGAGCGCGATGTCGCGCTGGCCGGTGTAGCGCGCGAAAAGCACCTGCGTCGCCGCGATCAGCGTCATGAACAGCGTGGCGCCGCGTTCCCGGCCGAGGCCGGCCAGCCGGGCGGTGACGGCCGCGGGCACGGTGCACCGGTGCGTCGCGCCCGCCGTGCCGCGGACCGCGGGCCGGGGCCGGTCGGTGGGCAGCGCCAGGGCCGGCACCCCGGCCAGCTGCCGTTCCCAGTAGGCGATCCGGTCGTCGAGCTCGGGACCGGCGAGCCGGTCGCGCTGCCAGGCGGCGAAGTCGGCGTAGCGCAAGGGCAGCGGGGGCAGGCCGGCCGCCGTGCCGCGCACCGCGGCGGAGTACAGCCGGCCGAGCTCGTCCGCGAGCACCCCCATCGACCAGCCGTCGGTGACGATGTGGTGCAGCACCAGCACGAGCAGGTGGTGGTCCTCCCCCAGGCGCCACAGCGTCGCCCGGAACACCGGGCCGCGGGCGAGGTCGAAGGGCCGTTGCACCTCGGCGAGCAGCTCGCGCTCGAGGTCTTCGGGCACGCGGACGTCCGGCCGGACCGCGGCCGGCGGCCCGACGACCTGGACCCCGCGTCCCTGCACGGTGGGAAACGTCGTGCGCAGCGACTCGTGGCGGCCGGCCAGCGCGGTCAGGGCGCTCGCCAGCGCACCCGCGGAGAGGGGCCCGCGCAGCCGGAAGCCGGTGCTGGTGTTGTACTCGGCGCCGCCCGGGGCGAGCTGGTCGAGGAACCAGAGCCGCTCCTGGCCGGACGACAGCGGCAGCGCGGTCGCCGGCGTGGTCCTCGCCGGGGCGCGGCCGCTCTGGGCGGCGGGCAGGGCCGCGGCCAGCCCGGCGACCGTGCGGTGCTCGAACACCGCCCGGGCGGGCAGCGCGGTGCCGAGGCGCCGGTTGAGCGTGCCGGCCACCCGCATCGCGAGGATCGAGTCGCCGCCGAGCTCGACGAAGTCGTCTTCGACGCCGATGTCCGGCAGGCCGAGCGCGTCACCCCAGACGTCGGCGACGAGTTCCTCGGTGGCGTCCCGCGGCGCGGCGGTGCTTCGGCGGCCGGGTTCGGGCAGCGCACCGCGGTCGAGCTTGCCGGCGGCGGTCAACGGCAGCGCGGCCAGCTCGACGAACCGCGCGGGCACGAGGTGGTCCGGCACGCGCCGGCGCAGGAAGGCCCGCAGCCGGGCGGGCGGCGGCGCGGGTGCGGTGACGGGCACGACGTAGGCGACCAGGTGGTCGGCGTCGCGGCCGTCCCGCCGCGCCACGACCGCCGCGGCGGCCAGTTCGGGGTGGCCCGCCAGGACGGACCCGGCTTCGGCGGGATCGACGCGGATGCCGCGGATCTTGACCTGGTCGTCGGCGCGGCCGAGGAAGTCCAGCAGCCCGTCGGGCCGCCGGCGCACCCGGTCGCCGGTGCGGTACATCCGCGCCCCGGGCGGCCCGGCGGGATCGGCGACGAAGGCGGCCGCGGTCGCCCCGGGCCGGCCGAGGTAGCCGCGGGTGAGGCCGTCCCCGGAGAGCCAGAGCTCCCCCTCGGGGGCCGGCCGCAGACCGGCGTCGAGCACCTGCGCCCGCGTCCCGCCGACCGGGCGGCCGACCACGACGTGCCCGTGGTCCCCGGCCGGGCACACCAGACTGTCCACAGTGGTCTCGGTGGTGCCGTAGGCGTTGTGGACGGTGACCCCGGCGGCGGCGAGGGTCGCCCCGAGGCCGGGATCGACTGGCTCACCGCCGGTGAGCACGACAGTTGGCCGCGCGGGGCCGTCGAGGAGCCCGGCGAGCAGCAGCATCCGGAGGTGGGACGGCGTCACGTCGAGGACGTCGACCCGGGCGGCCCCGAGGGCGGCGACGGCGTCCCGGGGGTCGAGCCGGTCGAGGACGTGCAGTTCGTGCCCGGCGAGCATCCAGAGCAGCGGGACCCAGGAGGCGTCGAAGGAGAGCGAGGCGGTGTGGGCGACCCGCAGGCGCCGGCCGGCGGCCTGGGCGGCGGGGTCGAAGAGGTGGGTGCGGTGGGAGGCGAAGAGGCGGGCGAGACCGCGGTGGGTGCCGAGGACGCCCCGGGGCCGGCCGGTGGAACCGGAGGTGTAGAGGACGTAGGCGAGGTTGTCGGGCCGGATCACCGGGCGGGGCGGGTCCGGCGCGATCGGGCCGGTCGCGCCACCGGCCGGGCGGAGGGGAGCTCGGCGGCCGGCCACCCGGGCGGGCGGAGTTCCGCCGCCGTCCGAGCGGGGCGCCGCCACGAACACCGGCTCGCACCCGGGCGGCAGTTCGTCCACCAGCTCCGGCTGCGTCACCACCAGCTCCACCCCGGCGTCGGCCAGCAGCGCGGCCCGGTGGCTTCGCGGGTGGTCCCGCTCCAGCGGCACGTACGCGGCCCCCGCTTCGAGCACCGCGAACACCGCCACCACCATGTCCGCCCCGCGCTCCACCAGCAGCCCGACACGGCTTTCCGGCCGCGCGCCCCGCTGCCTCAGGCGGGCCGCCAGTTCGTCCGAACGGGCCGCCAGTCGTGCGTAGCTCACCCGATCCGGGCCGCTGACCACCGCGGTCGCCCCGGGGTCGCGGGCTGCCCGCTCCGCGAGCAGCTCACCCACTGTTGCCGTCATTCCCGGTTTCCCCAGTGCTCGATGCGCGATGCCGGAACGGTTTTCCCGCATTTCCGGCGAGCGATCTTTGGATACTTGCAGCGGCCGTCCGGCAGCGGCAAGCCGCCGAACGAGGGATCGGCTCGTTATTTCACGTAACCACAACGGAATTGATCGTCCACATCGGACAGACAAATCCGGCGCGCAGGCGATTACGCCGTTCGGCGCCGTCGGGCGCACCGCCGGGCGTGTTAGCTTCGGGTGGGGGAATTCGTCGAGGGAGGGTGCGTGGCAGGCCAGCAGCCCGTGGACGCGGAACTCACGGCCGAGGCAATCCTGGCGGAACTGTCCGGTTTCTTCGCCGCCGCGACGGCCGGCGACCCGCCGGGCGCCGACGAAGACTACTTCGCCCTCGGGCTGGTGAACTCGCTGTTGGCCCTGGAACTGGTGGCGCACGTCGAACGCCGGTACGGGATCGAGGTCGACGTGGCGGACCTCGACCTCGACAATTTCCGGACCCTGAACCGGGTCACCGGATTCGTGCTGCGAAAACGATCAGCCGGTATTCGGTGACCACAATGGACTCCGCCGCGTTCGCGGATTCGGTGCGGCCGGACGCGGCGGACTGGGACGTGCGCGGCGCGGTTCCGGCGGACGTCGTCAAAGCCGTGGCGCACGCGGGTTTCCTGGCCGCCGACCTGCCCGCCTCGGCCGGGGGCACCGGCTGCACGCCGGCCGGACTCGGGCAGCTGTGCGCCGATTTCGGGGGCGTGTGCAGTTCCCTGCGGGCCCTGGTCACCGTCCAGGGCATGGTCGCCGCGGCCGTCCTCCGCTGGGGCACCGGCGAGCAGCAGGCCCACTGGCTGCCCGCGCTCGCCCGCGGGGACGTGCTGGCCGGGTTCGCCGCCACCGAACCCGGCGCCGGGAGCGACCTGTCCGCGGTGACCACGTCCGCGGTGCGCGAGGCCGGGCGGGTGCGCGTCCGCGGGCGCAAGCTGTGGGTCACCTTCGGCCAGGTCGCCGACGTCTTCCTGGTGCTCGCCGCGGACGCGGGCCGTCCCGTCGCCGTGCTGGTCGAAGCCGGCCGGCCGGGCGTCGTCGTGGAGCCGGTGCGGGGGCCGCGGGGGCGGGCCGCCGGCCCCCCGGCGCCCCAGCCCGGGTGGGACGAAACCACACCCGCCCCGGCCCACCCCCCCCCCCCCCCGCCCC
>NZ_JBEXKX010000087.1:0-23112 GCF_040609695.1 Amycolatopsis sp. NPDC004625 | reverse complement strand
CCGGGTTTGTCAAGGCGGGAAAGATGCCTTGACAAACCCGGCCACCGGCTGAACTGATGGCTGGGATGAGGGGCGGGGGAGGTCTGGGGACGTCGTTGGTCGGCTTGCGTTGCCGGCCGGCCGTTTGTCGGTTTGTGGGCTCAGGTTGGCTTGCGCAGGGGGAGGCCGGCTGCTCGGTAGATCTCGTCGATCACCGTCATCGTTTTGATCGCGTCAGCTGCTGAGGTTTTTGGTGGGGTTTCTTTCAGGGTCGCCTCTGCGAATGCGGCCAGCTGGTATTCGTATGTTGGTCGGCGGGGGAACTTCTCCGTTCGGCGGGTTCCGTCTGTGCGGACCGTGAAACGGTGGTACATCTGGGGCATCAGGGGGTTGAGTACCCGGATCGAACCGCGGGAGCCGGTCACCGATGCGCTGATCTTCAACACCGATGACGACCACATCGAGCACGTCAGGCGGCCCGTGTGGCCTGAGGGGTACGCCAGCTCCGCCGTCATGGCTCGGTCCACTGATGGTGATTGCAGCTTCGCGGTCGCCGACACCACCGAAGGTGTCTCGCCGCCGAACAGGCGGGCCATGTGGACCGCGTAGCAGCCTGCGTCCATCGTGGCCCCGCCCGCGAGGTCGTAGTCGTACCTGATGTCGGAGAACTTCGGCAGGGGGAAGCACACCGCTGTCTCCACGTGCTGCAACGTTCCCAGCTCGCCCGACGCCACGATCTCCTCCACCCGCAACGCCAAGGGGTGGTACCGGTAGTGGAACGCCTCCATCACCACGCGGTCCGATGCTGCCGCCAGGTCGGCTATCTCGCGAGCCTCGTCCGCGTTCGCCGTGAACGGCTTCTCGCAGAGCACGTGTTTTCCGGCCGACAGGGCCGCTCGGGTCCAGTGGCCGTGGAGGCCGTTGGGTAGCGGGTTGTAGACCGCGTCGATCTCCGGATCCGCCAGCAGCTCCTCGTAGCCGGTGAAGACCCCGGGGATGTTGTGCCTGGTTGCAAACGCTTGCGCCCGGTCGTGGGAGCGGGCCGCGACTGCGGTGACCGATACCGAAGGCAGTGCTGCAGCGGGCTTGATCAGGGCCGCCGGGGCGATGCGGGCCGCCCCCAGGATGCCGATCCGCAGGGTCATGGGCGCGAAGTTAGCACCGGCCGGGATTTCAACAGGCAGTTGACCTCTTCAACAACGAGTTGTAGCGTCCGCCCTAGCCGAACAGTGGAGGTCCGTTATGTCCCGTTCCCGTGCCGTGCAGGCGGTGCTGCTCGCGAGCCTGGCCGTGCTGGTGACGGCCTGTGGTGGCGGTCCGGACGGCGCCGGTGGGACGTCGCAGGCCGCCGGGGCGCCCGCGTCCGGCATTCCGGACACCGCCGCCATCGTGCAGGGTGTGCAGAAGGACGCCCAGCTCAACGCGGGTCTTCCGGCGAACGTCAAGCAGGCCGGCCTGCACCTGGCCTCGAACCTGCAGTCCGCGCCCAACAACTTCTACGCCGCCGACGGCAAGACCCCGATCGGCTACGAGGTCGATCTCGCCAAGGCGATCGCCGCCAAGCTCGGGGTTCCCGTCGCCCACCAGGACATGGCCTTCGGCTCGCTCATCACCAGCCTCCAGTCCGGCCGCATCGACCTCACGATGGCCGGGATGAACGACACCAAGGCCCGCCAAGCGCAGATCGACTTCGTCGACTACTTCACCTCGGGCATCACGATCATGATCCGCAAGGGCAACCCGGACGGCATCACCGGCCCGGACACGCTCTGCGGCAAGAAGGTCGCCGTCGTGCAGGGCACCAGCCACCAGAAGTTCGCCGGCGAGCAGAGCGCGAAGTGCACGCAGGCCGGCAAGCCCGCGGTCGACGTCACCGCGACCGACAGCGACAACCAGAACCAGAACCAGCTGCGCACCGGCCGCGTCCAGGCGATCCTCAACGACCTGCCCAGCGCCGTCTACATCTCGCGCACGGCCGGGGAGGGCAAGTTCTTCGAGGTCGTCCCGGGTGAGCCGATCGACGGCGGCCCGTACGGCATCGGCGTCAACAAGACCAACACCGCGCTGCGCGACTCCGTGCAGAAAGCGCTGCAGGCCCTGGTCACCGACGGCACCTACGGCAAGATCCTTCAGGCCTGGGGCGTCGAGCAGGGTGCGATCAAGGAGGTCGCGGTCAATGGTGGATCGTGAGGTGGCGGCTCCCGAACCGCTCCCGATCGTCCGGCTGCGGCACTGGGGCCGCTGGGTCGCCGCCGCGATCATCGTCGCGCTGCTCGTCCTGCTCGGCGTCGCCCTCGGCAACGCGCAGATCGAGTGGAACCAGGTCCCGGACTTCGTCTTCTACAAGGTGATGGCGACCGGCCTGCTCAACACCGTCGTCCTCGCCGTGCTTTCGCAGGCCGTCGCGATCGTGCTCGGCATCGTCATCGCCCTGCTGCGCCGCAGCGCCAACCCGGTCGCGCGGTGGTTCGCCGCCGGGTACATCTGGATCTTCCGCGGCCTGCCCGTGCTGCTGCAGATCCTGCTCTGGTACAACCTGGCGCTCGTCTTCCCGGTGATCGACATCCCGTTCCTCGTCCACGAGCAGACGAACGTGCTGATCAGCGCGTTCACCGCCGCATTCCTCGGCCTGGCGCTCAACGAGAGCGCGTACATGGCCGAGATCGTCCGCGCCGGGCTGAACAGCGTCGACAGTGGACAGACCGAGGCCGCGAAGTCGATCGGCATGACACCCGCCGCCACGCTGCGCCGGGTCGTGCTGCCGCAGGCCATGCGCGTGATCATCCCGCCCACCGGCAACGACTTCATCAACATGCTCAAGGGCACGTCGATGGCGTCGGTGATCGGCGTGACCGAGCTGATCCACGCGGCCAACAACATCTCGTCCAACAACCTCCTGGTCATGGAGACGCTGCTGGCCGCGGCCGTCTGGTACATGGTCGTGGTGACCGTCGCCGGCGTCGGGCAGCACTACCTGGAACGCGCGTTCGGGCAGGCCGACCGCGGCCCGCTCGCCCGTGCGGGCAAGGCGTTGCGCGGAGTTCCGCTGGTGAGGAGTGCCCGTGTCTGAGCCCCTGTTGCGTGCTGTCGGCGTCCGGAAGTCCTACGGCCACACCGAGGTCCTCGGCGGCATCGACCTGGACGTCCACAAGGGACAGGTCGTCTGCCTGCTCGGGCCGTCCGGCGCCGGGAAGAGCACGTTCCTGCGCTGCATCAACCACCTCGAGACGATCGACGCCGGCCAGATCTGGGTCGACGGCGAGCCGATCGGCTTCCGGCAGCGCGGCGGGAAGCTGTACGAACTGCGCGAACGCGAGGTCGCCCGCCAGCGGCGGGACATCGGCATGGTGTTCCAGCGGTTCAACCTCTTCGCCCACCGGACCGCGATCGAGAACGTCGTCGAGGGCCCGATCCGGGTGCTCGGCCTTCGCGCCGACGAAGCCCGCAAGCAGGGCCTCGAGCTGCTCGACCGGGTCGGGCTCGCACACCGGGCCGACGCCTACCCGGCGCAGCTGTCCGGCGGGCAGCAGCAGCGGGTGGCGATCGCGCGGTCACTGGCGATGAAACCCAAGCTGATGTTGTTCGACGAGCCGACGTCCGCGCTCGACCCGGAGCTGGTCGGCGAGGTCCTCGAGGTGATGAGTACGTTGGCGGGGGAGGGGATGACGATGGTCGTCGTGACGCACGAGATGAGCTTCGCCGCGGAGGCCGCCGACGAGGTGGTGTTCCTGGCCGACGGCGCCGTCGTCGAGACCGGGCCGCCTGATCAGGTCCTCAGCGCGCCGAAGCACGAACGCACCCGGCAGTTCCTGGCGAGGATCCTCGCGTGACGCGGATTTCGCCCCGGTACCTGCTCCAGTTCGACGAGCCCGCCGGCTACCTCGACTTCGCCCGCTTCGGCCCGCCGTCGCACGCGGTGCTCGACACGACCGCCGCCCTGCTCGACCAGGCCACCACGGCCGGGCCGTCCACAGTGGACGAGCTGATGCGGCAGGAGATCCGGGCCAAGGCCGCCGCCGCGCGGCTGTCCGGCTCGGACACCGACCACACGGTCCTGCTGCCGCACACCAGCCTCGGCCTGTTCCAGGCCGCCTTCCACAGCACCGGTGAGGTGCTGGTGTCGGCGTCGGAATTCCCGGCCAACACCTACCCCTGGGCTCGCGCCGAGCAGGCCGGCCGGCTCCGCGTCCGGCGTCTGACCAGCGGTTACGTCACCCCGGAGCGGGTGGCGGAAGCGTTGACGCCGGAGATCACGACGGTCAGCGTCAGCGCCGTCGACTTCCGCACCGGCCACCGCGCCGACCTCGCCGCCCTGCGCGAGGTCGTCGGCGACCGGCTGCTGGTCGTCGACGGCATCCAGGGCTTCGGCGTCGTCGACGAGCCGTGGGAGGTCGCCGACGTACTGGTCGTCGGCGGCCAGAAGTGGCTGCGCGCGGGCTGGGGCACCGGGTTCGCGGTACTCTCCGACCGCGCCCTCGACCGGATGGACCCGGTGCTGTCCGGCTGGACCGGCGCGCGCGACCCCGGCCTGTTCGACGACGAGATCCACCCGCCGGACGACACCGCCCAGGCCTGGTCGATCTCCAACCTCAGCCCGATCACTTCCGGCGCGTTCGCCGAGGCCCTCGAGCTGGTCGAGGACACGGGTGTCGGCGCCATCGCGGCCCGGATCGCCGAGCGGCTGACCTCGTTCGAGGAGGTCCTGGCGGCCTGCGGTGCCGACGTCGTTTCGGCGGTCGACCGCCGGGCGGGGATCCTGGCGTTCACGCTGCCCGGCCACCCGGCCGAGCAGGTCGGCGCGGCCCTGGCCCACGCGGGGATCGCCGCGACCGTCCGGCCCGAGCACGTCCGGCTGTCGCCGCACGCCTCGACGCCGGCGGCAGCCGCGGACCTGCTCCGGGAAGCGCTGGAGACGTTGACGCGGCCACGGGAACCCCTGGTCGTCCCGGCCGCGGGCGCGACGACGCACGAGGTGCTCACCGCGCTCGTCCCGGCGATCCCGGGGCTCGCGGCGATGCTCGGGCCGGGCAACGAAGTCCTGCTGCACGACCTGAGCCGGCTGCCGGACTCGATCGTCGCCATCGCCGGCGACCTCACCGGCCGCCGTGTCGGCGGGCCGATGACCGACCTGCTGCTCGGCCTGGTCCGCCGCGGCACCACCCAGGACCTGACGAACTACCGCACGCACGGCCCGGACGGCCGGCCGATCCGCTCGTCGACGTTGTTCCTGCGCGATGCCGACGGTGTCGCGGTGGGCTGCCTGTGCGTCAACAGCGTCGACACGGCCGCGTCCCCGGGCGGCAACGGCGAGCCGGAGACTTTCCCACCGGACGTCGACAGCCTGCAGCGGTTCCTCGTCGACCGGGCGGTGACGAAGGCCGGCATCCCGGTGGACCTGATGAAGAAACGCCACAAGGCGGCGGTCGTGCGGGAACTCGACGAAGCCGGTTATTTCCTCATCAAGGACGCGGTCGACCACCTGGCCGGGCGCCTCGACGTCACCCGCTACACGATCTACAACTACCTCAACGAAATCCGCGCCTGATCGGCCGCTTGCCAGCCGCGCTTCCCGGGCGGACCATGGCGCGCATGACCGAATCGGACACGCGGGCCCTGGTCCGGCTCGAAGCGGACGGCGAGGCGGACGCCGAGGAGTTCGACCTGCTCGCCCGCCGGCTGCGTGCCGAGCTGGGCGAGCTGGACGTGGACGTGCTGCCGGTCCCGGGTGAGCTCCCACCGGGCGCGAAGGCCGCGGACCCGGTGACGATCGGCTCGCTCATGGTCGCCTTCAGCGCGGCCGGCGGCGTGTTCCCGGGCCTGGTGGAGACGCTGCGCGAGTGGCTGGGCCGCCAGGCGGGCAAGCACAAGATCAAGGTGACGATCGACGGCGACACCGTCGAACTCGAGCGGGCGACGTCGGCGGAGCGGCAGCAGCTGATCGAGGCGTTCGTCCGGCGGCACGCCTAGTCATTCCATACAGGACTCCACGGCCTCCGCGGCGAAGGAAACCCCGCCGTGGCCGCGAATCTCCGCCTTCAGCTCCGCCAGCCGCGATGCCACCGAAGCCGACGAAGACACCTCATCGACCGCCGACCGCAGGGATGCCGCCGTCACCGACTCGGCAGGCAGGTGACGGCCGACGCCCAGCGCCTCCAGCTGGGCCGCGTTGCCGAACTGGTCCGCGGCCTGCGGAATCGCCACCGTCGGCACCCCGAACCACAGCGCCTCCGTCGCCCCGCCCATCCCGGCGTGCGTGATGAACGCCGACGCCGCTTCCAGCACAGCCAGCTGTGGCACGCTCTCGAACACCTCCACCGAGTCCGGCAACGGCCCCAGGTTCGCGGGCGAGACGTGCTTGCCCAGCGAAATCACGACGTGCCAGTCTGCCGCGAACGCGGAAACACACGCCCGGTACACCGGAAGCTGGTCGTTGTACGCCGTCCCGAACGACACGAGCAGGACCCGGCGGCCCGATGACGGTGGCGTCCACGACCGGTCGGCCAGCCGTGCGGGATCCAGGCACGGCCCGACGAACCGCACGTGCGGCCCGACTCGGTCCGCGTTCGGCTGCATCGCCCGCGGGATCAGCGAAAGCACCTGCGACGGGTGCCCGATCCACTCCCACGGGTCGGCCGAAACGCCGTGGGACGCCAGCCAGGCCGCATATGTCCCGGCGTAGTCCACTCCGGACGGTGACGCCTTGATCGGCTCCAGCACCGGAGCCATTTCCTCGTCGTAGCCTTCCCACGCCACCAGTGTCGGCGACAGCTGGACGGCCGGGACGCCGTACCGCAGCCCCAGCAGGGGCGCACCCAGGCCGCCGATGTCGTACAGCACCAGATCCGGCCGGTCCTCGTCGAACCGGGCGGTCAACGACGGGTGGATCGCGATGGCCTCGTCGAGGAAGACGCGCATGGCTTCGGCCGGCTCCTCCGGCCACGCGGCCGCCTCGCCGAGCGGGAACGACGTCGGGTGCTCGACGACCTCCGCGCCGGTCGGTGCGACCAGCGACGCCAGCGGCGCGCCGACGACGTAGGACACCCGGTGGCCGCGGCGGACCAGCTCGGCGAGCACGCCCAGCGACGGGTAGATGTGGCTCGGCGCGGTGCAGCCGACCATGACGATGTGTTTGCGCAGCATGGTGCTCCTTCAAGACGAGGAGAAACAGACGGCGCGCAGGTGAAGGGACCCTCCCGATCGGCGGGGAGCCCGGCGGTCACGCCGTCTCAGACGAGGCGGAGCCGGATGAAGAAGATCATGGGACCGACCGTACGGGGTCCCGGATCGCCCGCGCCACCCGATTTCCACCTTTCGTAGGGCATTCGCGGGCCCGCACCCGTTTGACCGTCCCGCCGGGGCGCCGCCGGGTCTAGGGTTCTCCCGCCCGAAGTCGCAGGGGAAAGGGAGAAAACAGTGAGACGTGCCGTAATGGCCGCGGTGGCTGCCGCCGCGACGGCGTCCGCGCTCGTGGCCGCGCCCGCCGCGAACGCCGCGCCGGCCGCACCCGGGGGACAGGCGTCGATCGCCTGGGGTGCGTGCACCGATCCGACGCTGGTCGCCGCCGGTGCCGACTGCGGGTACCTCTCGGTCCCGCTCGACTACCGCCGGCCCGGCGGGGAGCAGATCCAGCTCGCCGTCAGCCGCGTCAAGCACAAGGTGGCCGACGCGCAGTACCAGGGCGTCATGCTGACCAACCCCGGCGGCCCCGGCGGGTCCGGCCTGCTGCTGGCCACCCGCGGCCCGCGCGTGCCCAACCACGCCGGCGACGCCTACGACTGGATCGGCTTCGACCCGCGCGGGGTCGGCGCCAGCAAGCCCGCGCTGAGCTGCGACCCGAACTACATGGACTACAACCGGCCGCAGTACGTGCCGTTCACCCCGCAGCTGGAGAAGACCTGGCTCGACCGCTCCAAGGGGTACGCCGAAGCCTGCGCGAAGAACAACTCGCGCGCGCTGCTGGAGAACATGAAGACCACGGACACGGTCCAGGACATGGACTCCATCCGCAAGGCGCTCGGCCAGCGGCAGCTGAACTTCTACGGCTACTCCTACGGCACCTACCTCGGCCAGGTGTACGGCTCGCTGTACCCGCAGAACGTCCGCCGGATGGTGCTCGACTCGACGGTCGACCCGCGTGGTGTCTGGTACGGCGACAACCTCAACCAGGACGTCGCCTTCGACAAGAACATCCTGATCTGGTTCGGCTGGGTCGCCCAGCACGACGACGTCTACCACCTCGGCAAGACCCAGGCCGCGGTGCAGCGCGTGGTCAACGAGCAGCTGCTCAAGGCGCAGTTCAACCCCGCCGGCGGCGTGATCGGGCCGGACGAGATCCTCGACGTCATCCAGCAGGCCAGCTACTACCAGCTGCGGTGGACGCTGCTGGGCGACGCGCTGTCCCGGTTCGTCAACAAGGGTGACTGGCAGAACTGGAAGACGCTGTTCGAGGCGTTCGGCGGCCGCGGCGACGACAACGGCTACGCGGTGTACCTCGCCGTGCAGTGCACCGACGTCCAGTGGCCGCAGAGCTGGAACCAGTGGAAGCGCGACAACTGGAAGACGTTCGCCAAGGCGCCGTACTTCACCTGGCAGAACGCGTGGTTCAACGCGCCCTGCCTGTACTGGCCCGCGAAGGCCGGGAAGCCGGCCAAGGTCGACGGCCGGGGTGTGCAGAGCGTGCTGATGATCGACGAGACGCTCGACGCGGCGACGCCGTTCGAAGGCAGCCTCGAGATCCGCAGCCGGTTCCCGGGTGCTTCGCTGATCGCGGAGCCGGGCGGCACCAGCCACGCGATCACCCCGCGCGGCAACGCCTGCGTCGACAACAAGATCGCGGACTACCTGGCGACGGGTGCGCTCCCGGCCCGCAAGCCGGGCCGCACGGCCGACGTCGAGTGCGCCCCGCTGCCCCAGCCGACGCCGCCGGCGCCGACCGCGGCCAAGGCCGCCACGGCCGACGCCGTCGCGGCGACGCAGGGTCTCGTTGCCGGGCGGTTCACCGGCTGACCTGCTAAAACCCCTTGAAGCGGGGTGTCGGGCCCAGTGTCCGGCACCCCGCTTCTTCATGGGCTCAGCGTGGTTTTCGGCGCCGGGGGCTTTGAAGCTGCGCGGACTTTGTGTTACAAAGTGCAGATCGAGTTTGAAACGCAAAGTCCACGAAAGGAGGACGCCATGACTGGGGGACCGGCGTTCGCGCTCCACGGCCTCACCAAACGGTTCGGGCAGGTCACGGCGGTCGGCGGGGTGTCCGTCGAGGTCGCGCGCGGCGAGGTCGTCGCGCTGCTCGGGCCGAACGGCGCGGGCAAGTCGACCACCGTCGACATGCTGCTCGGCCTGACCAAGCCGGACGCGGGGGAGGTCACCGTCGCGGGCGGCAGCCCGCAGGACGCCGTCGACCGGGGGCTCGTCGGCGCGATGATGCAGAACGGCGCGCTGCTGCCGGACGTCACGGTCGGCGAGATCGTCGGCCTGGTCGTCTCGACGCACCGGAAGCCGCTGCCCGCCGACGAGGTGATCGCCCGCGCGGGGCTCGAAAAGCTCGTGAAACGCCGCTGCGGCAAGCTCTCCGGCGGCGAACGGCAGCGCGTCCGGTTCGCGCTCGCGCTGGCCGGCGACCCGCAGGTGCTCGTGCTCGACGAGCCCACCGCGGCGATGGACGTCGACGGCAGGCGCGCGTTCTGGGCGGCCATCCGCGAGTACGCCGCGGGCGGCCGGACCGTGCTGTTCGCGACCCACTACCTCGCCGAGGCCGAGGACTACGCCGACCGCGTCGTGCTGATGCGCCACGGCGCCGTCGTCGCCGACGGCCCGGTCGCCGAGGTCCGGGCCGCGGTGTCCGGCCGGGTGCTGAAGGCCGCCGTCCCGGGCGCCACCGAGGCGGAGCTGGCGCACCTGCCGGGCGTCACGAGCGTGCAGCTGCGCGCCGGCCGCGCCGAGCTGGCCTGCGCCGACTCCGACGCCGCCATCCGCGCCCTGCTCGTGGCCCACCCGGCCGCGTCCGACATCGAAATCACCGCGCTCGGCCTCGAAGAGGCCTTCCTGGCGCTGACCGCAGAAGAGGCCGCCGCGTGAACACGACGTACCTGACCCTGGAGATCAAGCGGATCGTCCGCAGCCCGCAGTTCACCCTGTTCACCATCGGCATGCCGGTCGCGATGTACCTGCTCTTCGGGGCCATCTTCGGCGACTACGTGCTGGACAACGGCATGCACTCGAGCACCCAGACGATGATCGGCATGGCCGCGTACGGCGCCAGCAGCGGTGCGCTGTTCACCGGCACCCGGGTGGCGCAGGAACGCACGGACGGCTGGCAGCGGCAGCTGCGGCTCACGCCGATGCGCGGCCCCGGCTACCTGGCCGTCAAGGTCGCTTCGGCGATGGCGGTGGCCCTGCCGGTGCTGGTGGCGATCTTCTTCGTCGGGTTCCTGCGCGGGGAACCGCTCACCGCGGCCCAGTGGGGCAGCCAGCTGGTCTTCCTGTGGGCGGCCACGCTCCCGTTCGCCGTCCTCGGCCTGGCGATCGGCCTGTTCGGCAAGGGGGACACGGTCGGTGCGGTCACCGGCGCGCTGATGATGCCGCTCGGCATGCTCGGCGGCCTGTGGATCCCGCTGGAGATCCTGCCCGGCTGGATGTCGACACTGGCGCACTTCCTGCCGACCTACTGGCTGCGCCGCGTCGGCCTCGACCCGCTGACGCACACCTCGGGGACCTGGGTGGCGGCGCTGGTGCTCGCGGGCTGGCTGCTCGTGCCCGCCCTGGTCGTGATGCGCCGGTTCCGGCTGGACACGGCCCGGCTCTAGATGCGTGTTAGCTTCCGTGCAGTGATGCGGGGTCTGCACGGGAGAGGGGCGAACCAGGTGGATGACGAGCCGATGTCGGCGGAGGAGTCGTTGCACCTGATCGCCCGGCAGCACCGGCGGACGCGCCGGGAACTGGGCGGGGGCCAGGCGCGGATCCTCGCGGCCTGGGCCCTCGCCTGGATCGTCGGCTGGGGGTTCACCTACGTCACGACGCTGCCCGGGGTCGACGTGCCCGGCTGGGTCGCCGGCGGCATCGTCGTCCCGCTGCTGTTCCTCGGCGCCGTCGGCTACACGACCTTCACCAGCATCCGCTCCGGCCGCGGCATCCGCGGGCCGTCCCGCACGATCGGCGCGATGTACGGCTACGGCTGGGCGATGTCCTCGATCGGGCTGATGGTCGTCGACATCCGCATCACGCAGTTCCAGACGCTGACGCCGGACCAGGTGTCGCTGCTGTGGACCGGCACGTGGCTGCTGCTGACCGGCGTGATGTACCTGGCGGGCGGCATGGTGTGGCAGGACAAGCTGATGTACGGCCTCGGCGCGTGGATGATCGTGTCGGCCGCGCTGAGCGTGCTGGTCGGGTACCCGGCGAACTTCCTCGTGCTCACCGTCTGCGGCGGTGGCGGGTTCCTGCTGGGCGCGATCGTCTACTTCGTCCGCGAGAAGACCGGCCGATGAGCGAACTGCCGCAGCTCGACCCGGTCATCCACGCCCAGGCGCGGCTGCGGGTCACGGTCGCGCTCGCCGGGCTGCGCCCCGGCGACCAGATCACCTTCCCGAGGCTGCAGCAGCTCCTGGAAATGACGGCCGGCAACCTCTCGACGCACCTGCGCAAGCTCGAGGACGCCGAGTACGTCGAGATCACCAAGGCCTACGAGCACCGCACGCCGGTCACCCTCGTGCGGCTCACCGCGGCCGGGCGGGCGGCGTTCGAGAGCTACACCAAGGCGCTGCACCAGCTGCTGGACGCCACCGGCGGGGACTGACGTGGGCCGCTGGGTGATCCACCTCGACCTGGACGCCTTCTACGCGTCGGCCGAGCAGCTCACCCGCCCGACGCTGGCCGGGCGCCCGGTGCTCGTCGGCGGGCTCGGGCCGCGCGGGGTCGTCGCCGGCGCGAGCTACGAGTCGCGCGTGTTCGGCATCCGGTCGGCGATGCCGATGGCCCAGGCCCGGCGGCTGCTGCCGGCGAACGGCGTCATCGTGCCACCGCGGTTCCGCGTCTACGAACGGCTCAGCCAGGAGGTCTTCGCCGTCGTCACCGAGGTCGCGCCGGTGCTGGAGAAGATTTCCCTCGACGAAGCCTTCGCCGAGCCGGCGTCGCTCGCCGGGGCCTCGTTGGACGAGGTCATGGCGTTCTGCGCGTCGCTGCGGGCGCGGATTCGTGCCGAGACCGGGCTGGTGGCGTCGATCGGGGCGGGCAACGGCAAGCAGATCGCGAAGATCGCCTCCGACGAGGCCAAGCCGGACGGGCTGCTGGTGGTGCCGCAGGGCACCGAACGGGAGTTCCTGGCGCCGCTGCCGGTGCGCGCGCTGTGGGGCATCGGCCCGGTCGCCGAGGGGAAGCTGCGGTTCATCGACGTCCAGACGCTCGGCCAGCTGGCGGCACTGTCCGAACAGGACGCGGTGGCCACCCTGGGCGGCGTGGTCGGCCGCGAACTGCGGCGGCTCGCGACCGGCGCCGACGACCGCCCGGTGGCCGGCCGCGCGGAAACCAAGCAGGTCAGCGCCGAAACGACGTTCGACACCGACATCAAGGACCTGGCCACGCTGCGGGCGGAGGTCCGCCGGATCGCGGTGGGCGCGCACCAGCGCCTGCTGAAGGCCGGCCGGGTGGCCCGGACGGTGGTGATCAAGCTGCGCCACACGGACATGCACACGGTGACCCGCTCGGAGACGATCTCGGCGCCCACGGACGACCTGGCCGAGCTGTCGGCCACGGCGGAGAGGCTCCTGATCGACCCGGCGGATTTCGGCGGCATCCGCCTGGCGGGGGTGGCCTACAGCGGGCTTTCCGTCCCGCACCAGGACGCTTTGTTTTCCTTGGCCGCGCCTTCCGTGCCGTCGACGGTGGTGTCTTCGGCCCCGGCGCCGGCTCCGGCGGCACCGCCGTCGGAGTGGCGCCAGGGCGACGACGTGGTCCACGAGGAGTTCGGCACGGGCTGGGTCCAGGGCGCGGGCCACGGCCGGGTGACGGTCCGCTTCGAGCACCGGTCGTCGGGACCCGGCATCGCCCGGACCTTCCCCCAGTCGGACCCCGCCCTGACCCGCGGCGACCCCGGCGACTGCCTGCGCTGACCCCTCGTGAGTGAGAAACAGTGTTCTAACACTGTTTCTCACTCACGAGGGGTGGGGGACTACTCGGCCGAGCAGCCCTGCAGCTTGGCGACTTCCTGGCCCGCCAGGAGGAACGCGCCCACGCCGTAGGCCGCGGTGTCCGTTGCGTGGGCCGTCGCCGGGCGGTCGCCCACCGGCTGGACGTATCCCACCAAGCCGCTCGGCTGCAGCGCCTTCGTCGACAGCGCCGTCCACGCCTTGTCCACCACCGGGCGGAAGCGGGCCGCGTCGAGGATGCCCGCCGTGATGCCCCAGCCGAGGCCGTACGTGAAGAACGCCGTGCCGCTGGTCTCCGGGCCGCCGTGGTCCCACGGGTTCAGCAGGTCCGCGTTCCAGAACCCGTCACGACGCTGGACCAGAGCCAGTGAGAAAGCCATCTTCTTGAACACCCGCAGGTACTCCGGCCGCCGCGGGTCGTCGGTCGGCAGCACCTGGAGGACCTTCGTCAACGCCGACAGGGCCCAGCCGTTGCCGCGCGACCAGAACACGCCCGAGCCCTTGAACCGCGCGTCGCGGTACCACAGCCCGGTGAACTCGTTGAACAGCTTGCGTTCCGACGACCGGAACAGCTGGTCCATCGCGTCCAGATAGGACGGATCGTGGTCGATCAGGCTCATCCGCGCGAACGACGGCATCGCCATGTTCAGCGCGTCGACGTAGTTCCAGTAGTCGCGGTGGCCGGCCTGCACCGAAGCCACCTCGGCCCGGATCCGCGTGCGGATCGAGTCCAGGGGGATTTCCGGGTGGAAGTACGTGTACAGGTCCAGGTACGCCTCGCCGGCGGCCTGGTTGTCCGGGAAGAACGGCCGCTTCGGGTCGTCCGGGAGCAGGTACTTGTTGGCCTGCGCCCAGGGGTACGTCTTGTGGTTGGACTGGCCGGTGGTCCGGACCAGCGCCAGGTTGCCCACGTGGAACGTCGCGTTCTGCCAGTCCGGCGCGTCGAGGTTCGTCCCGTTGGCCACCCAGTAGTTGCCCGCGGACACCATTTCGTCCGAAACGGGGCAGGTCGCGGCGGAGGCGGCCACCGGGGCAGCGAAGAGACTGCCGGCCACCGCCGCGGCCGCGAGCACGCCGGAACCGCGAATTCCCGGGAAACGCATGAAAGCGTCCTCCTCAGCTCATGGCGGCGGTCATCCGCAGCGAGTGAAGCGCTTCCCGGTAACCGTGTCAAGGTACCGATCACCGGTACGCCGCAACGGTTTCCAGCAACCGGCGGGACACGGCTTCGGCGCCGTCGGCGTTCTTCGCCAGCACCAGCGTCAGCACCCGGGAATGCGCCACCAGCTCCATCGGCTCGCCGTTCGCCTTCAGCGCGGCGATCACCGGCACCTGCAGCTGCGCGATCAGCGCGTTCCCCGACGCCCGGATCAGCGCCGCGTGGAACCGCGAATCGGCGTCCCGGAACGCCTCGCCGTCGCCACGCTCGACCGCGTCGGCCATCTGCCCGTACGCGGCCGCCATCGCCGAGAGCTCGTCCGGACGCCGGTGCCGCGCCGCCATCCGGGCCGCCTGCGGTTCGATCGCCAGCCGCAGTTCCAGCAGCTCGTCCAGGTGCGCGCGCCCGTCGGGGCCGCCGACGCGCCAGGCGATGACGTCCGGGTCGATCGCGTCCCACGCCTCGGGCGGCAGCGTCCACGTCCCGACCCGCGGCCGCGCCGTGACCATGCCCTTGGACTCCAGCACGCGCAACGCCTCGCGGACCACCGTCCGGGACGCGGAGAACCGGCGGCCGAGGTCCTCGGGGACGAGCGGCTGCCCGTCCCCGAGGGCCCCTTCGACGATGAGCCGGCCCAGTTCGTCGACGATGCGGGCGTGGAGGTTCACTCCGGCAGGCCGACGCGCCGTTCCCCGCTGCGCAGCTGTTGCAGCACGACCGCGATCACCAGCAGCGCGCCGTGGGCGACGTTCTGCCAGAACGGGTTGATCCCGAGGCCGGACATGCCGTTGTCGAGCACGCCCAGGATGATCACCGCGAGCACGGTCGAAATGATCGACCCGCGGCCGCCCTTGAGCATCGTGCCGCCGAGCGCGGCCCCGGTGACGGCCTGCAGTTCCAGGCCCTCGGACCCCGACGTCGGCTGGCCGGAGCCGGTGCGCGCGGTGATCAGCACGCCCGCGATCGCCGCGACCACGCCGACCAGGGCGTACACGCCGATGATGTACCGGTTGATGTTGATGCCGGCCAGCCGGGCGGCGGTGTCGTTGCCGCCGATGGCGTAGACGTTGCGGCCGATGTCGGTGTACTTGAGCAGGAAGTGCAGCAGCGCCGCGACGATCAGGAACACCCACACCAGCGACGGCAGCCCGAGCACGGACCCCTTGGCCAGGAAGATGAACAGGTCGTCGCCGCCGGTGTAGCCCTGCGCCTTGCCGTCGGAGATGACCTGCGCGATGCCCTTGTAGGTGGCGAGCATGGCCAGCGTCGCCACCACCGGGTTGACCCGCCCGAAGATGATGATCAGGCCGTTGACCAGGCCGCACAGGATGCCGACGCCGACCGCGGCGAGGATGCCCACCTCGGAGTTCCCGGTCGAGGTGAACACCATCGCCGAGACGACCGACGCGAGCCCGGCCATCGAACCGACCGAGATGTCCAGCGCGCCCAGGATGATCACCAGCGTCTGGACCAGGGCCAGCAGCCCCATGATGGTGATCGCGCTGCCGATGAGCAGCAGGTTGTTGGTGCGCAGGAAGTTGTCGTTCAGGATGCTCAGCAGCACGATCAACGCGATCAGCGTGATGATCAGGCTGGAGTTCTGCACGCCGATGCCGGACAGCACCCGGCGTGCGGCGCTCGGCTGCGGCAGGGCGGCGGGCGCCGACGTTTCCTTGGTGGGGGTGCTCATGCGCCGATCTCCTGGGCTTCGTCCACGGCTGGTTCGGTTTCGGGGATGGCGAGGGTCAGCACGGCTTCCTCGGTCGCCTCTTCGCGGCCGAGTTCGCCCGCGAGACGTCCGGCGCGCATCACGAGGATGCGGTCGGCCAGCGTCAGCACCTCGGGCAGGTCGGAGGAGATGACCAGCAGGGCGATGCCTTCCGCGGCGAGGCCGTCGATGATCCGGTAGATCTCGGCCTTCGCGCCGACGTCGACCCCGCGCGTCGGCTCGTCGAGGATCAGCAGCTTCGGCCGCCGCGCGAGCCAGCGCGCGAGGACGGCCTTCTGCTGGTTGCCGCCGGAGAGCTTCCGGACTTCCTGCTCCATCGACGGCGTCCGCACGCGAAGCTCGCGTACGTACTCCTCGACGAGCGCGCGTTCCTTCGCGCGCTTCACCACCCGGAAGCGGCGAAGCCGATCGAGGACGGCGATGGAGACGTTGTCGCGTACGGACCGCTGCATGAGCAACGCGTCTGTCTTGCGCTCTTCGGGCGCGAAGCCGATGCCGGCCTTCACGGCGTCACCCGGGTTGTGCGCGCGCAGCCGTTTGCCGTCGAGTTCGACGGTCCCGGACCGGATCGGCAGGTCGCCGACGATCGCGCGGGCCAGTTCGGACCGCCCGGCCCCGACGAGCCCGGCCAGGCAGACGACCTCGCCCGCGCGGACCTGCAGCGAAATGCCGGTGACGTCGTCGGTGGTGACGTCGTCGAGCTTCAGCACGACGTCGCCGGTGTCCTGCGTGGTCCGGCGTTCGAGCGCCGACAGGTCACGCCCGATCATCATCCGCACCAGGCTCGGCTCGTCGGTCTCCGCGGCCTGCTGGACGCCGACGAGCTTGCCGTCGCGAAGCACGGCGACGCGGTCGGCGAGCTGGAAGATCTCCTTCATCCGGTGCGAGACGTAGACGACCGCGACGCCGCTGTCGCGCAGCCGCCCGATCAGCCGGAACAGCGCCTCCACCTCGTGTTCCGACAGCGACGACGTCGGCTCGTCGAAGGCGATCACGCGCGGGGGCGTGGCCGCGGTGAGCACGCGCAGGATCTCGACGAGCTGGCGTTGCGCGGGGGAGAGCGCGACGCCGAGCGTGGCCGGGTTGAGGACGCCCTCGAAGCCGTACTCGGCCAGCGCGTCCTGCGTGGCCTTGGTGAGCGTGCGGCGGCTGAACACGCGCGCCTTCGCGGGGAGTTCGCCGACGAAGACGTTCTCCGCCACCGAAACGTGCGGGATGATCTCGGGTTCCTGGTAGATCACGCGCACCCCGGCGGCCATCGCCGCGCGCGGGGTGTCGAAGGTGACCTCGGTGCCGTCCAGGAGCAGCCGGCCGTCGTCCGGGCCCTGGTCGCCGGACAGCACGCGCAGCAGCGTCGACTTGCCGGCGCCGTTTTCGCCCATCAGCGCGAGGACTTCGCCGGAGCGGAACTCCAGCGAGACGTCGTCGAGGGCGGTGACCCCGGAGAAGCGCTTGCCGATGCCCTCGACGGCGAGCGCGGGCGGAGAACTGGACATGGTCGCCTTCCGTACGGCGGTCGTGAGTGGTAAGGCGGGTTCTAACCCGCCTTACCACTCACGAGGGGTGGGCGGTCAGGTGCAGTTGACGCCGGCCTGCTTGTAGTTGTCCTTGTTGACGATCGTGGTCTTGGCGATCGTCTCCGGCGGCAGGTCCTTGCCGTTCTTCACCTTGTCGACCAGCACCTGGATCGCCGAGCGGCCGACCTCGGCGCCGGAGATGTAGAGCGCGGACTTGTTGCCGGTGTCCTTGCCCGCGGCCCAGTCCTTGCAGGTGAGGTAGGCGCCGAGCCCGACGCCGATGATGTTGTTCGCCGGCACGCCGGAGTTGGCCAGCGCGGTGACGACGCCGGTCTCGTTCTCGTCGTTGCAGCCCCAGACCACCCAGTGCTTGACGCCCGGGTTGGAGCCGATCACCGCGCCGGCGCGGTTCTGCGCGTCGACCGGCGAGTTGTCGGTGCCGACGTTGATCACCTGGACGTCCGCACCCGCGGACTTGGCGAACGCGGCCTTCGCGGCGTTGACGCGGTCGGTGCAGACGGTCAGGTCCTGCTTGAACGCGCTGATGATCTTCGTGTCGGCGGCGGCCCAGCCGGCGGCCTTGTACAGCTTGCCGGCCTCGGTGCCGACCGAGTCGCCCATCTGGCTGCCGTTGAAGCCGACGAACGGGGCCTTCGCGCCGGTGCCGTCCTTGATGACGTCGTCGGAGGCGATCAGCGGGATGCCCGCGCTCTTGGCCTTGTCGATCACCTGCGGGCCGATGGCCTGGTCGGGGACGACGATGGCGACGCCGTTGGCGCCCTGGGCGACCGCCGCGTCGAGTTCGGTGATCGCCTTGTTGGCGTCCTGGCCGAGGTTGACCACCTTGAGCTCGACGCCGAGCTCCTTCGCCTTCTCCTGCGCGCCCTGGGCCTGCTCGACGAAGTACTGCTGGTCGCCCTGTTTCTGCAGGTAGTACAGGGTGATCTTGCCGTTGGCCGGCGCCTGCTGCTGCGGCGCCGCGGTGTCCTTGCCGGAGGAGCAGGAGGTCAGCAGGAGGCCGGAAATCAAACAACAACCAACAACGCTCCAGGTCCGGAACCTGTGCGGGTATGTGGACATCGAGTGCTCCCATGGGGCCGGGGACGAGTGGTGCGGGTCGGGTACCGCGAAGTGACTCGTATTACAAAACACCCGTTCGAGGAGCGTCAAGGCGCAGTTAGCGGAGCGAGACCTACTCTGCGTAGTTGCATCGTGGCAAGCATGCGCTTCAATTATCGTATTTTTTCCGGTCTACCCTGCGCGTTGTCCGGTTTTGTCCTGTGCGAATGTTCTGATCGGTGTTGTCGACTGTGGTGGAAGTTTCACGGTGGACCTGGACGGCATCGCTGTCCGATTCGCCCGGCTGGCAGGATGGCCGGACCACGTTAGGGGGACCCGATGACGAAGCACCGCGTCGCCGCGCTCGCCGGGATCGCCGTCCTGGCCGCCGCGTGCAGCCCGCCGCCGCAGCCGTCCGGACCGGCGCCGACGCCGTTCCCGGAGGCCGCGGCCTCCTCCTCGGGTGCCGCGC
This sequence comes from Amycolatopsis sp. NPDC004625, assembly GCF_040609695.1. Classification (NCBI taxonomy): domain Bacteria; kingdom Bacillati; phylum Actinomycetota; class Actinomycetes; order Pseudonocardiales; family Pseudonocardiaceae; genus Amycolatopsis; species Amycolatopsis sp. NPDC004625. The sequence continues at coordinate 4,061 of NZ_JBEXKX010000087.1, read as the reverse complement.
CCGAGGGGTCGTTCAGCGTCGTCGCCACCGGGGACGTCCTGATCCATCCGGCGCTGACCGAGCAGGCCGAGGCCGACGGCGGCGGGAAGATCGACTACCGGCCCCTGCTGGCCGGGATCAAGCCGCTGGTTTCCGGCGCCGACCTCGGCATCTGCCACCTCGAGACGCCGCTGGCGCCGGAGGGTGGGCCCTACAGCGGGTATCCGTCGTTCAGCGCGCCGCCGGAGATCGCCGACGCGATCAAGGACACCGGCTACGACACCTGCTCGACGTCGTCCAACCACACGATCGACCAGGGTGCCGAGGGCGTCACCCGCACCCTCGACAAGCTCGACGCCGCCGGCATCAAGCACACCGGCTCGGCGCGGTCGGCCGCCGAGGCCGCGAAACCGCTGATCCTCGACGTCCACGGCGTCAAGGTCGCGCAGGTGTCGTACGCGTTCGGGTTCAACGGCATCAAAGTGCCGGCCGGGAAGCCGTGGCTGGCCAACCAGATCGACGTCGACGACGTGCTGGCGGCGGCTCGCAAGGCCCGCGAGGCGGGCGCGCAGGTCGTCATCGCGAGCCTGCACTGGGGCGTCGAGTACCAGCACGACCCGACGGCCGAACAGCGGTCCCAGGCCAAGAAGCTGCTGGCGTCGGACGACATCGACCTGATCGTCGGCCACCACGCGCACGTGGTCCAGCCGTTCGAGAAGATCGGCGACAAGTGGGTGGCCTACGGGCTCGGCAACAGCGTCGCCCGCCACTCCGAACCGAAGGGCGACACGGAGGAAGGCGCGGCGGCCCGCTTCCGCTTCGTCCGCGACGGCGACCGCTGGAAGGTCGACAAAGCCGAGTACATCCCCACCCTGATCAAGCTGAACACCCCCATCCGCCTGATCGACTTGTCGACATCCCCACCGTCTGCCCAGGTGACCAAGGCCCTCCAGGACACGGACAAGAACATCCTCAGTCTCAAAGCCGACAAATCCGGCCTGACCCGCCCCGGCAAGTAACGGCGAACTCGCGTACCCAGAGGGTCGGTTCGCGTACCCAGAGGGTCGGACAGCGAGCCGACCCTCCAGGTACGCGAACCGACTGTCCAGGTACGCGAGTTCGCTGTTCCGGTACGGGGTTCAGTGGGTGCGGGTGGTGATCAGGCGGGCCAGGGACGTGAGTTCGGCGGCGGGGCGGGGGGCCGGGGCGGTTGCCGTGAGGTCGCGGAGGGCCTTGGCCAGGAGGGCGTCGGCCTGGGCCTGGCTCCACTGACGGCCGCCCGCGGCCTCCACCAGGGTGGCCGCGTGGGCCAGGTCCGCCGGGCCGAGGGGCTCTTGACGGGCGTAGAGGGCGGCGAGTTCCGCGGCCTCGCCCGTGCCCGAACACAGGGCCGTCACCACCGGCAGGGACTTCTTGCGGTTCTGCAGGTCCGAGTACACCGGCTTGCCGGTGACGGCCGGGTCGCCCCAGATGCCGAGCAGGTCGTCGATGTGCTGGAACGCCAGCCCGAGCGCCCGGCCGAACGCGCCGAAGCCGTCCGCGGGACGCGGCCCGGACGCCGCGCCCAGCGCACACGCCGCTCCGAGCAGGGCCGCCGTCTTGCCCTCCGCCATCCGCACGCACTCGCCCGGGGTGACGTCTTCGCGCTGCTCGAAGTCGAGGTCCGCGGCCTGGCCCTCGTTCAGGGCCAGGACCGCGGCCGACAGCAGCCGCGCGTTCGGCGCGCCGCTCGGGGCCAGCACCTCGAACGCCAGGCTCAGCAACGCGTCCCCGGCCAGCACGGCCGGTCCGATGCCGAACACCGTCCACGCCGTCGGCCGGTGCCGCCGGGTCGTGTCGCCGTCCATGACGTCGTCGTGCAGCAGCGAGAAGTTGTGCACGAGCTCGACCGCGACGGCGGCGGGGACGGCGTCGGCCGGGTCACCGCCGGCCGCTTCCGCGCACAGCAGCACCAACGCCGGCCGCAGCGCCTTGCCGCCGTCCGCCGAAGCCGCCCGCCCGTCCGCGTCCCACCAGCCGAGGTGGTAGCCGGCGATCCGCCGCATCGCGTCCGGCAGCCGCTCGGCGGCGGCCCGCAGCGCCGGGTCGACCAGGCCCTTGCTCCACGCGAGGACGTCGGCGAGCGGCCGCGCCGGGGTCCGCGTGTTCATGGCCGTCATGAGCGGCCGATCTGGACGTCGTCCAGGACGCCGAGCGCGTCGGGCACGAGCACGGCCGCGGAGTGGTAGGCGCTCACGAGGTAGGTCGTGACGGCCCGTTCGTTCGTCCCGACGAACCGCACGTTCAGCCCCGGCTGGTATTCGTCCGGCAGGGACTCCGGGCGCAGGCCGATCACGCCGGCGTCGGCTTCGCCGGTGCGCAGCGCGAGGATGGACGTGGTGCCGGCGGGGCCGATCGGGATCTTGTCGCACGGCAGCATCGGGACGCCGCGCCAGGCGGTGACGCGCCGGCCGTCGAGGGTCGTCGTGTCCGGGTAGATCCGGCGGGCGGTGCACTCGCGGCCGAACGCGGCGATGGCCTGCGGGTGCGCCAGGAAGAACCGGGTCTTGCGCCGGCGGGTGAGCAGGTCGTCCAGGTCGTGCGGGGTCGGCGGCCCGCTGCGGGTGGTGATGCGCTGCTTGAGGTCCGCGTTGTGCAGCAACCCGAAGTCGGTGTTGTTGACCAGTTCGTGTTCCTGCCGCTCCCGCAACGCTTCCACGGTCAGCCGCAGCTGCTGCTCGAGCTGGTTCATCGGCTGGTTGTAGAGGTCCGTGACGCGCGTGTGGACGTGCAGCAGCGTCTGCGCGACGGCCAGGTCGTACTCCCGCGGCGAAGGGTCGTAGTCGACGTAGGTGCCGGGCAGGACCGGCTCGCCGTCGTGGCCGGCGGTCAGGTCGATCGCCGCTTCCCCCTTGGCGTTCTGGGGTTTCCGCGGCCGTGACAGGGCTTCCGCGACGTGGGTGCGCAGGGATTCCGACCGGCCGTTGAGCCGCGCGTAGACCGCGGCGGGCAGCACCAGCGCGATCACGCGGGTGGCCGCCCGGGCGGTGAACGCCCACGTGCCGGCGTCGCTGCTGAGGAGTTCCTCGCCGAAGTGGTCGCCGTCGGCGGAGGTGCCGAGGTGGACCTCGTCGCCGTACTCGCCGGGCGTGTGGCGCGTGACCTTGCCGTGCGCGAGCAGCACCAGCATGTCCTGCGGCGTCCCGGCGGTGAACAGCGTCGCGCCGGCCTCGTATTCGCGCTGCTCGAACGCGTCCGCCAGCGCGGCGAGGGCGTTCTCGTCGCCGAAGTCGCGCAGCAGCGCGAGTTCCGTGAGCTCGGCGGGCACGACCTGCACGCGGGCGCCGGTGGTGAAGAAGCTGACCTTGCCGTCGCCGACGGTGTAGGTCAGCCGCCGGTTCACCCGGTAGCTGCCGGCCGGGACGTCCACCCAGGGCAGCTGGGACAGCAGCCAGCGGGTGGTGATGCCGCGCATCTGCGGCAGCGACTTGGTCGTCGTGGTCAGCGTCCGCGCCGCTGTGACGCTCAGCGAAAGCTGCAGCGACGCCGTTTCTTCGGTGACAGTCACGGTTTCACGCGCCGATCGGGTTCGGGTGCTTCGGGCGGACGGGCGCCGCCGGACTGCGGCACGACCCGGGCGGCGGTGGTGCCGAGCCCGGTCGGCCCGAACGCCGACGCGGGCAGGACGGGCGGCTGAACGTCCACTTCGGGCACCCGGGGCGGGGTGGTCGGCTCGGGCATCTACTCCTCCCGGCCGATTTCGGCGGATTCGAGGACGGCGAGGGCGTCGGGGACGAGGACGGCGGCGGAGTAGTAGGCGGAGACGAGGTAGGAGATGAGGGCTTGGTCGTTGATGCCCATGAAGCGGACGTTGAGGCCGGGTTGGTATTCGTCGGGGAGGCCGGTTTGGTGGAGGCCGACGACGCCTTGGTTTTGTTCGCCGGTGCGCATGAGCAGGATGGAGCTGGTGCGGGTGTCGGTGACGGGGATTTTGTTGCAGGGGAGGAGGGGGATGCCGCGCCAGGCGGGGACGTGGTGGCCGCCGAGGTCGACGCTGGTGGGGTAGAGGCCGGCTTTGGTGCATTCGCGGCCGAAGGCGGCGA
>NZ_JBEXKX010000086.1:0-23151 GCF_040609695.1 Amycolatopsis sp. NPDC004625 | reverse complement strand
TCGGCGGCCCCCCGCGGCCCGGGGGGGGGGCTCCGCGCCGCCCACACCGCCGGGGTGTTTTGTTACATCACTTTCTAACCCCCGTTACCCCCCCCCCGACAACGTGCGCCGAGGCCAGGCCGTGGAAGACCGGGTGGGTCTTCCAGTGGACGTCCCGCACCTCGCAGGCGCCGCCGAGGTGCTCGGCCAGGGCCGTGAGCGCAATCTCGCCCTCGGCCAGCGCCACGCCCGAACCCGGGCACGCGTGCCGGCCGAGGCCGAACGGCAGGCCGTCCGCCAGGGAGATCGCCACCGGGCCGTCCGGGCCGAACCGCAGGACGTACCGGGCCGGGCAGACCGCCGTCACCAGCTCGCGCACGGTCCGCGGACCGGACGTCGCGAGTTCGAGGCCCGCGCAGGCCAGGAAGTTCAGCGAGTTCTCGTAAGCCGCGTGGGCCAGCACCACGGCGTTGATCATCAGCTCGTCCTCGTCGAGCCGCCCGGCCGCGTGGGCCGCCCGCAACGCCGTCAGCCCGCCCGGCCCGGCCGGGGTCCGGCCCAGCTGCACCGCGAGCCGGAACGCCGCCGCCTGGCCGGCCCGGTCCGCGCCGCCGAAGACGTCGAGGTTCGCCGTCGTCGCCTCCAGGCGGTCCAGGGAGCCGTCGTCCAGCTCGATCCCGAGCACCGCCGACGTCACCAGCCCCGCCACCGGCCGCGCGAAGTCGCGCACCAGGTCGAACGACGGCCCCAGGCCGCCCACCGAAGCCTCGATCCCCGCCTGCAGCGACTCCGGCAGCGGCTCCAGCCCGGCGATGATCTCCCGCAGCACCGCGCGCACGCGGGTGTGCCCTTCGCCGTCCCGCAGCAGCAGGCTGGGCGAGCCGACCCCGGGATCCGACGTCAGTGACGGCGAGCGCAGGGCCCGCGCGCCCGCGTCGCGGCCGGAGACCACCGCGATGCCGTGCCGTTCGAACTCGTCCATCGCTTCGACACGGTAGGGCAGGATGGGGCCGTGCCGCCCGCAGCCGTCCCGGATGACGTCCTGACCACGCCGTTCACGGGCTACCTGCTCCGCAACGCCCGCGAAGACCGGCCCGCGTTCACCTGCCGCACCTTCCCCGGCCCGGCCGACCACACGCTGACCTGGCCGCAGCTGCTCGCCCGCGTCCGCGGGGTCGCCCGCGAGCTGCGGCGCGTGACCCGCCCGGGCGACCGGGTGGCGATCGTCGCCCGGCAGGACCTCGGTTACGTCACCGCCTTCCTCGGGACGCTCTACGCGGGCCGGATCGCGGTGCCGCTGTCCGTCCCGACCGGACGCACGAACCGCGCCCGGATCGAGGCGGCCTTCGCGGACGCCACCCCGGCCCTGTGCCTGACGTCGAAGGACCTGGTGGACAAGGTCCCACCGGTAGCTGCGCGAGCCATCGAGGACGTCGAGCCCGACGACGCCGAGCCGCCCGCCGCGGTGGCGATGACCGACCCGGCGTACCTGCAGTACACGTCCGGCTCGACCCGCCGCCCGGCCGGCGCGGTGATCTCCCACCGCGCGCTCGTCGCCAGCTGCTGGCAGACCACGCGGTGCTACCGCGCCGACGCGTCGACACCCCTGGTCGGCTGGGTGCCGTTCTTCCACGACATGGGCCTGGTCCTGCTCGTCGGCACGCCCGTGTTCCTCGGCTCGCGGTCGGTCTTCTGCACGCCGATGGAGTTCGTGCGCGACCCGCGGCGCTGGATCCGGCTGCTGGCCGAGCACCCGGGCGCGGTCACGGCCGCGCCGAACTTCGCCTTCGACCTGGCCGCCGAGGCGGCCGCCGACCTCGAACCCCTCGACCTCTCGCACGTCAACTCCCTGCTCAACGGCAGCGAACCCGTGCGCGCGGACACCGTCGAGAACTTCGCACGCGCCTTCGCGCCCTTCGGCCTGCCGCGGACCGCCCACAAGCCGTGCTACGGGCTCGCCGAAGCGACGGTGTTCGTCACCAGCGCCGGGGACGAAGGGCCGACGATCGCCGAGTTCGACGGCGAGCCGCGGGTGTCCGTGGGGCGGCCGTACGGCCAGCGGATCCGCGTTGTCGACCAGGAGATCCAGGTGGCGGGCCCGAACCTCGCCGACGGCTACTGGGGCCGCGACGACGTGCTCGCCCCGGACGGCTGGCTGCGCACCGGCGACCTCGGCTTCGTCCACGAAGGACAGCTGTACGTCACCGGCCGGCGCAAGGACCTGATCATCGTCGACGGCCGCAACCACCACCCGCAGGACATCGAAGCCACCGTCGAGGCCGCGCACCCGAGCGTCCGGCGCGCCGCCGCGTTCGCCGTCCGGGACGGCCGCGGCGAAGGTGTCGCGGTCGTGGCCGGCTGCTCCGCTCCCGGCGACGAAGTCGAGACGGCGGTGCGGCGGGCCGTCTCGGCAGGACACGACCTCCCGCTCCGCGCGCTGTGGCTCGTGCGCCCGGGCGAGGTGCCGCGGACCTCCAGCGGCAAGGTGTCCCGCGCCGCGGCCCGCGAACGCTGGTGGGGCGAGAATGGGCGCCATGACTGACCCGGGGGACTACGCCGACGAGATCCGGCGCCTCATCGCGTTCGCGCTGGAGCTCCCGCCGGAGCGGCTCACCGACACCACGCCGTTCGACGACCTCGGCATGACGTCCCGGCAGCGCATCCAGCTGCTGGCCCGGGTCGAGGTCACCTACGGCGTCTCGGTCGACATCGACGAGCTCGACCGGCTCGTGGACATCCGCGGCGTCGCCGAGGTGATCTCCGAGGCGGTCGCGGCGCAGCACGCCGGCGGGTAGGTCCCGGGCGGGTGCAGTTCGCGGAAGCCCAGGTCCGCCGCCCGGCCGGACGCTAGACTCTGTGTGCATCTGCGACGGCACCGAACGGGGTCCGGGCGCGTCACAGTCCCGGAACGTCAGTCAGGGACCGTGGGATCGAAGGGGGCAGCGACCATGCCGGACGGGTATGCAGCGAGTTCGGAGGCGATGACGCGGGCGCAGGTCCGCCTGGCGGACGTCGCCGACGACCCGGCCGCCGAAGCCAAGAAGGTCGCGCCGACCGAGATCGTCGCCGCCGACTTCGGCCGCGTCCACCAGGAGAGCTTCGGCAAGTACAAGGCCGGGATGGACGAGATCGGCGCGGGCCTGACCGGCCTGTCGAACGGGTTGCTGAACCTGGGCAGCGGCATCGGGACCGCGGGTGGCAAGTACACGACCCAGGAAGCGAACGCCGGGGCGACCGCGAACCAGGCCGGGGGTAACCGCTGATGGCTGACTGGGCCGAAATCAAGAAGGTCCTCGATGACCCGAACGTGTCCATGGACACGAAGACGAAGCTCATGGAGGAGTACGACCGCAACACCTTCAACTTCAACGACGAAGAAGAAGAGTACGCGAAGAAGTACATCGAAAACTATTCCGACGGTGGCGGCGGCTGGGACCCGTTCGATTCGAACGACACCGACGAAATCGTCTCCGAGGCGAAGCAGGAGTCGGCGGCCAAGAACCAGGAACACCAGCGCCAGACCGCCGAACGCGACCAGGCGAAGAAGAACCTCGACGGAATCGCGGCGCCGACGCTGGGGGCCGGCGCGAAGAGTTCCGACGAGCAGCTCGACCAGGGCAACGTCGCGGTGGACCTGCTGGCCAAGTGGACCGACGAGGTCTGGAACCAGATCAAGGGCGGCGAAGGCGAGAAGAAGAACTCGCAGACCGACCTCAAGGACAAGTTCCACGAGAACCGCGGGATCCAGTACCAGAAGTTCCTCGGCGACGCCGACGACCTGACCAAGGCGCACAAGGTCGTCGAGGACACCCTCACCAAGAGCGACACCGAGCTGCAGACCCTCTTCGGCGAGTGGAAGGGCAAGGGCGCCAACGCGGCGGAGATCAAGTACGACGAGACGCTCAAGCCGCACGCCAAGGAGCTGTCGCAGCAGATCGAAGGGGCGGCGAAGCTGATCCCGGAGACCGTCTCGCAGGTCTACACCGCGGTGAAGAAGAAGGTCGACGAGGTCCTGCAGCTGCACCGCCCGGTGATCGCCGAGGCCGACATCCCGATGGCCAAGGACGTCCTCAAGATCGCCAACGGCGACACCGGGGAGTTCGACGACTTCATGAAGGTCGCCGGCTGGATCGACGCCGTCAACGCGAAGAACGGCAACCCGTCGAACCTCGCCGAGCGCCTGCAGAACGACGACTGCGGCTTCAACGACGAAAACAAGGAATACGGCCGGAACGTCTGCCGCTACTGGCGGGACGGCGCTTTCTCCACCGAGTACAAGAGCCTGATCACCGCGTTCGACGGGTCCTGCAAGGCGGCCAAGGACACGATCGACCAGCAGTTCGGTGCGCTGGCGCGGTACATGGACGGCTACCGCAACCAGCTGACCGAAGCCAAGAACGACGGCACCACGGGCACGACCGGGAACACCGGCAACACCGGGAACACGGGCAACACCGGGAACACCGGCAGCACGGGGACCGGCAGCACCGGGAGCACCGGGACGGGCAGCACCGGGACCGGGGGCGGCGGCACGACGACGCCGTCGGCGTCCGAGCCGCCGAAGGCCGAGGAGCCGCCGAAGCCGGACGAAGGCAAGAACCCGATCACCGGGAAGCCGCTGGAGGTCGACCCGGCGACCGGCCAGCCGTACCCGATCGACCCGAAGACCGGCGAGGCCATCAAGGACCTCGACGACACCGACACGGTGTCGGTCAAGAAGGGCGACAACACGATCACGATGTCCGAGCCCGACAAGGAGGGCAAGCAGGACATCTCCGTGGACGACGGCCACGGCCACAAGAAGGACTACCACCTCGACTGGGGTGACGACGACAAGGCCGAGGCGGGCAAGGACGGCGCCGGCAAGGACGGCGACAAGGCGTCCTTCGGCCCGCAGGGCAGCCAGCAGGCGGGCAAGGACGGCCAGCCCGGCGCGGACGGCAGCTACAAGCCGGGGCCGGACGGCAAGATCCACATCCAGGACGGCAACCTCAAGATCACCGCGGAGCGGCCGGACGGCCCGGGCGGGCCGACGATCGTGACCGTCGACGACGGCAAGGGCGAGCCGACCACCTACACCCTCGACGAGAAGGACGACCCGAAGGCCGCCGACCTCAAGGGTGACGGCCTCAAGGCGGACGGCAAGCCGGTGCCCGACGGCCCGGCCGGCGCCGAGGTCCGGCACGACCCGAACGCCGAGTCCCCGCTGACGAAGGACCCGGCCCCGGCCACCCCCGACCCCGGCTTCACGCGCAGCGAAGGCGTGTCGGGGTTCACCGCGCCCGGCGGCTTCGAAGGTGACCTCGGCGGCAGCGTCGGAGCCGAACCCGCGGTGGCCACGGCCGACGCGGGCGCCGGCGCCGGTTCCGCGGACGCGACCACGACGGCCGGCGCGAGCAACTTCGGCTCGGCCGTCACCGGCGGCGGGTCGCCGGACTTCGCGGGCGCCGTGTCGCTCGAACCGGGTGTCCAGACCGGCAGCGACGCCTCGCTGCCGATGTCCGACGGCGGCGGCGGGCTCGGGGCCACCCCGGTCGACCCCGGCCTGCACCAGGCGGCCGCGAATTCGTCGAGCTCGAGCGCGATGTCGGGCATGGGCGGCATGGGCATGATGGGCGGCATGGGCGGCGCGCCGGGTGGCGGTGGCGGCGACCAGCAGCGCGGGCCGAGCCAGTACCGCATCGAGGGCGGCGTGTTCGAGACGTCCGGCGCGAAGGGCCGGATCAGCGGTTCGCTGGACGACGAGGGTGACCGTTCGATCCGGTACGACCGGTGACGAGGGCCGAGGAGGGCCGATGAGCAGCGCCGAAGACCGGTATCGCGCGGCGATTTCGACGATGGAAGCCGCCGCGCGCGAGCAGGACGAGCAGCGGGGGCTGCGCGAACGCCGGCTCGCGGAGGCCCAGCAGCAGGCCCGCGAGGGCATGCAGCGGGAGCTGGCGGCCGCGCAGAAGTACGTCGAGCACATGGACGAGCTCAACAAGCGCAAGCAGAGCGCGGGCGGCTGGGCGACCGAGAAGACGCTGGCCGACAAGTCCCGCGAGTCGCTGATGGAGTTCGGCGTCCACGAAGAGGAAGCAGACACCGGCTACACGAACTACCCGACGCCGAGCTACGGCACCCCGGCCGTGGCGGCCCAGCCGGAGCCGGCCCCGGAACCGCCGCCGGCGGCGGCCCCCGAGCCGCCGCGGCGTGGGCGGCACGCGCGTCAGCCCGACGACGAGGACGACTTCTCCAGCACGAGCTGGCTGGTCTGAGGCGTCAGCGGGCGGGCTCTTCCTCACGCTCGATGGGGGCGCGCTTGACGTCCGCCTCGAGCAGGGGCCGGTACTTGTCGGTGCCGGTCAGGTGGGTCAGGAAGAACGCGGTGAACAGGGCGCGCGTGAGCTGCTGAGTCCTGCGGTGCGGCTTGCCGTGCATGATCAGCTGCGACCAGTGCCGGCCCTCGGTGACGCCCAGGTGGGACGCCTTGCCGAGGAACCGCAGCTGGACGTCGTCGCCGCCCCAGGCGCCGGCGATGGCCTCGGCGTGCGCGACGGACGGGGCGACCAGGTCCTCCTCGGCGGCCAGGTGCAGGCCGGGAACGGTGATCGCCTTCGCCGCCTCGGACGCCGGCGGCAGCGTCTGGGCCGCGGTGATGGTGGCGACGGCCTTGATCCGCGGCTTCTCGCTCTGCGCGTCCTGCGCGGCGGCGAGGACGGCGGAGCCACCGCCGGCCGAGTGCCCGGCGAGCCCGAGCTTGGCGGGGTCGACGCTGATGCCGTCCGGCCCGAGCCGCACGGTCGTGACGACGTCGAGGGTGGTCAGCAGATCGGCGGCGAGCAGCCGGTGCGACGGCAGCGGCCCGCGTTGCGTGGCCGGCGCGGCGGCGACGACGCCCCAGCTGGCGAGGTGCCGCAGCAACTGCCGGTACCGATCGGGCGGCTGCAGCCACCCGTGCCCGAAGGCAACGGCCGGCAACCCGAGGCCGGCCCGGGGCGTGTAGACGACGCCCGGCAGCCCGACCAGGGCGAGATCACCCCGCAGGACCTCGTGCGGACCAGGGTGCGTCAACTCCGCGAGCAGCTGCTTGGGCTTGCTGGCCATGGCCGAACCCTACTGTGCGCGCCCGCCCCCGGCTCGCCCGCGCCCCGGCGCGCCGCAACGGCCGGCTCGCACACCCAGACAGCCGACTCGCGTACCTGCACAGTCGGCTCACGTACCCGGACAGTCGGTTCGCATACCTGCACGGTCGGCCCAGCCGCCGCGAGCCCCGGCGCGCCGCTCGCGGCATCCAGCCGCCCGCGGGGGCGCCCCCCGTTTTCCACTCTACCGGCGGGCACCGACAGTTTCGGCGGCCCGAGCCGGCCGACCCTCCAGGTACGCGAGCCGACCCTCCAAGGACGCGAGCCGACCTCCCGGGTGCGCGAGCCGACCGTCCGGGTACACCGTATTGGTTTGAACCACCTGGCCGGACGTCCGTGCAGGTCGGAGGGGGTTTGCGGACCCCGTCAACCCGCTGAATGTCCCTCGTTAGGCTGGTGTGCGTGTGTGGAATCGTGGGATATGTCGGGCACCGCCCGGCTCTGGACGTCGTCCTCGGTGGGCTCCGGCGCATGGAGTACCGCGGTTACGACTCGGCCGGGGTCGCGGTCCTCGACGGTGCCGGTGCGCTGACCGTCGAGCGCAAGGCGGGCCGGCTGGCCAACCTGGAAGGCCGGCTCGACGAGGTCGGCCGGGAGCACTTCGGCGGCACCGCCGGCATGGGGCACACCCGCTGGGCGACCCACGGCGCCCCGATCGACCGCAACTCGCACCCGCACCGCGACGCCTCCGAGCGCGTCGCCGTCGTGCACAACGGCATCATCGAAAACTTCGCCACCCTCCGCGCCGAGCTGGAAGCCGACGGCGTCGAGATGGCCAGCGACACCGACAGCGAGACCGCCGCTCACCTGATCGCGCGGGTGTACACCGAGGGTGACACCAAGGGCGACTTCACCGCCAGCGTCGCCGCCGTCTGTCGCCGGCTCGAGGGGGCGTTCACCCTGGTCGTGACGCACGCCGACCACCCGGACACGATCGTCGCCGCGCGCCGGTCGTCGCCGCTGGTCGTCGGGGTCGGGGAGGGCGAGCACTTCGTCGCCTCCGACGTCGCCGCCTTCATCGAGCACACGCGCGAGGCCGTCGAGCTCGGGCAGGACCAGCTCGTCGTCATCACCCGCGAGGGCTACGACGTCCTGGACTTCCACGGCGACGCCGCCCAGGCCAAGCCGTTCACCGTGGACTGGGACCTCTCCGCCGCCGAGAAGGGCGGCCACGAGTACTTCATGCTCAAGGAGATCGAGGAGCAGCCCGAGGCGCTGGCCAACACGCTGCGCGGGCACTTCGAGTCCGGCCGGATCATCCTCGACGAGCAGCGCATCTCCGACCAGGACCTCCGTGACGTCGACAAGGTCTTCGTCGTCGCCTGCGGCTCGGCCTACCACTCCGGCCTGGTCGCCAAGTACGCCATCGAGCACTGGACGCGGCTGCCGGTCGAGGTCGAGCTGGCGTCGGAGTTCCGCTACCGCGACCCGGTCCTCGACCGCGACACCCTCGTCGTCGCCGTGTCCCAGTCCGGCGAGACGGCGGACACGCTCGAAGCCGTCCGGCACGCGCGGGAGCAGAAGGCCCGCGTCCTCGCCGTCTGCAACACCAACGGCGCGCAGATCCCGCGCGAGTCCGACGCCGTTCTCTACACCCACGCCGGGCCCGAGATCGGCGTCGCCTCGACCAAGGCGTTCCTCGCCCAGATCGCGGCCAACTACCTGGTCGGCCTGGCGCTGGCGCAGGCTCGCGGCACGAAGTACCCGGACGAGGTCGCCCGCGAGTTCGCCGAGCTGGAGGCCATGCCCGCGGCCGTCCAGAAGGTACTGTCCACTGTGGAGCAGACGCGCGAACTCGGCCGCCGCATCGCCGACTCGCGCGCGGTGCTGTTCCTCGGCCGCCACGTCGGTTTCCCGGTCGCCCTCGAAGGCGCGCTGAAGCTCAAGGAACTCGCGTACATGCACGCCGAGGGCTTCGCGGCCGGCGAGCTCAAGCACGGCCCGATCGCGCTGATCGAAGAGGGCCTGCCGGTCGTCGTCGTGATGCCGTCGCCGAAGGGCCGCGCGGTGCTGCACTCGAAGCTCGTGTCGAACATCAGCGAGATCCAGGCCCGCGGCGCCCGCACGATCGTCATCGCCGAAGAGGGCGACGAGACGGTCCGGCCGTTCGCCGACGAGCTCATCGAGGTCCCCGCGGTGCCGACGCTGCTGCAGCCGCTGGTGTCGACCGTGCCGCTGCAGGTGCTGGCCGCGGAGATCGCCCGCACCCGCGGGTACGACGTCGACAAGCCGCGTAACCTGGCGAAGTCCGTGACTGTCGAGTAGCGGGAGGCCTTCGCCGTGCAGGGAATCTGGACCACGGAACGGATTCGCGAGGCGGAGGCCAGGGCGTTCGCCGTCACGCCGGAAGGCGAGCTGATGCGGCGGGCGTCCTTCGGGCTCGCGGTGCAGATCGCCGACCTGCTCGAAGACCACACCGGCGGCGTCTCGGGCCGCCGGGTAGTGCTGCTCGTCGGCTCCGGCGACAACGGCGGTGACGCGCTGTGGGCCGGGGCGTTCCTGCGCCGTCGCGGGGTGGCGGTCACGGCGATCCTGCTCAACCCGGAGAAGGCGCACGCAAAAGGTCTCGGGGCGCTCAAGCGCGCGGGGGGCCGCGTGGTGTCCGCCGAGGACGGTCCACAGTGGATCGCGAAGGCCGACGTCGTCGTCGACGGCATCATCGGGATCTCCGGCAAGGGCTCGCTGCGGCCCGACGCCGCGCGGCTCGTGGACCTCGTCGAGGCCCCGATCGTCGCGGTCGACCTGCCCAGCGGCGTCGACCCGGACACCGGCGCGGTCGACGGTCCCGCGGTGAAGGCCGCCAAAACCGTCACCTTCGGCGCGCTCAAGCCGGTGCACGCGCTCGCGCCTGCCCACTGCGGCGCGGTCGTCCTCGTCGACATCGGCCTCGAACTGGACGAGCCCGACCTCCAGCGGCTCGACGTCGTCGACGTCGCCGCGGCCTGGCCGGTGCCGGGCCCGGAGGACGACAAGTACAGCCAGGGCGTGGTCGGCATCGCGGCCGGCTCGGCGACGTATCCGGGTGCGGCCGTGCTCGCCGCCGGTTCGGCGGTCCGCGCGACCTCGGGCCTGGTGCGCTACGCGGGCCACGCGGCCGACGTCGTCCGCGGGCAGTGGCCGGAGATCATCGCGACCGGCACGGTCGCGGACGCCGGCCGCGTCCAGGCGTGGGCGGTCGGCCCCGGCATCGGCACCGGCTCCGAAGGCCGTGACGTGCTGCGGTACGTCCTCGGCCGCGGCGTCCCGGTCTGCGCGGACGCCGACGCGACGACGATCATCGCCAAGACCCCGGACGTCCTCGACGCCCGCGACCCGGACACCCCGCTGGTCCTGACCCCGCACGCGGGCGAGTACGAGCGCCTGATGGGCCGCAGGCCGGGCGCGGACCGCGTGGCGGCGGCCCGCGAAGCGGCGAAGAAGTACAACGCGGTGGTGCTGCTGAAGGGTCACTGCACGGTGATCGCGGCCCCGGACGGCCGGGTCGCGGTCAACACCCCGCGCGGCGCCTGGCTGGCGACGGCCGGCTCGGGCGACGTCCTGTCCGGGCTGGTCGGCGCCCTCCTCGCCGCGGGTCTGGACCCGTGGCTGGCGGCCGCCATGGCGGCCCACGTCCACGCGCTGGCCGGGGCGATCGCCGCCCAGAACGCCCCGACCTCGGCATCCGGCCTGGTCCACGCGATCCCGGAGGCCATCCGGTCGATCCGCTCGCTAACTTCCTGAGAAGACTTACCAAGTTCTCTGTTAACTTCGCGGGATAAATCTGGTAAGAATGCCGTGTGAGCGGCGGCACAGTACCCGGAGACCGGAAGACCCGGCCCTCCGATGCTGCCGTCGAGCAGCGGCGGCAGGACATCCTCGACCACGTCATCGAGCAGGGCGAAGCGCGTATCGACGACCTGACGTCGAGGTTCAAGGTCAGCCTGATGACCATGCACCGCGACCTCGACGACCTCGCCGAGCGCCGGCTCCTCCGCAAGCTGCGCGGCAAGGTCGAGGCGTACCCCGCGCTCACCATCGAGACCGCCGCCCGCTTCCGCGACACGCTCCACCACGGCGAGAAGGAAGCCCTCGGCGACGCCGCCGCGAACCACGTCCAGCCCGGCCAGACCGTCTTCGTCGACGACTCCACCACGCTGCTGCCGCTGGTCCGGCGGCTGGCCGAGATCGACGCCCTCACCGTCGTCACCAACTCGCTGCACGCCGCCCGGCTGCTCGGGCCGAAGGTCGACGTCGTCCTCGCGGGCGGCCGCTACAGCCACGAGTACGACTCCTGCGCCGGCCCCGAGGTGCTGAACCTGCTCGACAGCATCCGCGCCGACGTCTCGTTCGTCTCGGTCACCGCCGTCGCCGTCGGGCGGCTCTTCCACCCGGACCGCGACTACGCCGAGCTGAAGAAGGCCGCCCTCAAGGTCGCGAACCAGAGCGTGCTCGTCGTCGACCACTCGAAGTTCGGCCGCACCGCCACCTACGCCCACGGCGACGTCGGCGACTACGACCTGCTGATCACGGGCCAGTTCACGCCCACCGAGGAGATCGAGGCCGCGCTGAACGCCGGTACCGCGATCGAGATCGTCGAACACGTCGCAGAGGGGCAGCCCTATGACAGCTGAGCTGGTCGCCGGCATCGACTCGTCCACGCAGTCGACCAAGGTCGTCGTGTGCGACGCCGAAACCGGCGAGATCGTCCGCACCGGCCGCGCGCCGCACCCCGAGGGCACCGAGGTCGCCCCCGCCGCCTGGTGGGACGCCTTCGGTGAGGCGGCGAACGGCCTGCTCGACGGCGTCAAGGCCATCGGCGTCGGCGGCCAGCAGCACGGCATGGTCACCCTCGACGAGGACGGCGAAGTCGTCCGGCCGGCGCTGCTGTGGAACGACACCCGCTCCGCGCAGGCGGCGCTCGACCTGATCGAGGAGCTTGGCGGGCCGTCGGCCTGGGCCAAGTCCGTCGGCTCGGTACCGGTCGCCAGCTTCACCGTGACGAAGCTGCGCTGGCTGGCCGAGCACGAGCCCGAGCTCGCCGACCGCGTGACGCGCGTGCTGCTCCCGCACGACTGGCTGACCTGGAAGCTCACCGGCGGCGACCCGGTCACCGACCGCGGCGACGCCTCCGGCACCGGCTACTTCTCGCCGGCCGACAACGCCTACCGCCTCGACGTCCTGAGCCACGCCTTCGGCGGCCGGACGCCGGAGCTGCCCACCGTGCTCGGCCCGGCCGACGCGGCCGGCCACACCCCGGACGGCGTGCTCGTTTCGGCCGGCACCGGCGACAACATGGCCGCCGCGCTCGGGCTGGAGCTCAAGCCCGGCGACGCCGTCGTCTCGCTCGGCACCAGCGGCACCGTGTTCGGCGTCGCCGAGACCGGCGCGGCCGACGTCAGCGGCGAGGTCGCCGGGTTCGCCGACGCGACCGGCCGCTTCCTCCCGCTCGCCTGCACGCTCAACGCCGCCCGCGTCCTGACCGCCACGGCGTCGATGCTCGGCGCGACGCTCAGCGAGTTCGACCGCCTGGCCCTGGCCGCGGAACCGGGTGCGGGCGGGCTGACGTTCCTGCCGTACCTGGACGGTGAGCGCACCCCGAACCTGCCCGGCGCGACCGGCTCGCTGGCCGGGCTGACCAGGGACAACATGACCCCGGAGAACCTCGCCCGCAGCGCCGTCGAAGGCATGCTCTGCGGCCTGGCCGCGGGCCTCGACGCGGTTCGCGCGCACGGCCTCG
The DNA here is from genome assembly GCF_040609695.1 of Amycolatopsis sp. NPDC004625. Lineage (NCBI taxonomy): Bacteria > Bacillati > Actinomycetota > Actinomycetes > Pseudonocardiales > Pseudonocardiaceae > Amycolatopsis > Amycolatopsis sp. NPDC004625. The sequence goes on along the minus strand of NZ_JBEXKX010000086.1, from coordinate 10,332 downwards.
ACGTCCAGCGCGTGCTGCTGATCGGCGGGGGCGCCCAGTCGCGGGCCGTCCGCGCGGTCGCGCCGCTGGTCTTCGGCGTGCCCGTGCAGCTGCCCGAAGTCGCCGAGTACGTCGCGCTCGGTGCGGCGCGGCAGGCGGCGTGGGCCCTGGCTTCCAGCGCGGAACCCCCGTCCTGGCAGGAACACCAGAAGCTCCGGCTCGAGCTGGACGAGCCGACCGAGGCGCAGCGCGCCGAGGGCCACCGGATCCAGCAGCGCCACCTCGAGGCCCGCGAAGCGGCTTACGGGGTCCGGCGGAATCTCGGAGAGGACTGACCGATGGCTTCCATCACCTACGACAAGGCGACCCGCCGCTACCCGGGTGCCGAGCGGCCCGCGGTCGACGCGCTGGACCTGGAGATCGCCGACGGCGAGTTCCTCGTGCTGGTCGGCCCGTCCGGCTGCGGCAAGTCGACCAGCCTGCGCATGCTGGCCGGCCTCGAGGACATCGACGACGGCGCCGTCTGGATCGGCGACCGCGACGTCACCCAGCTGCCGCCGCGTTCGCGTGACATCGCGATGGTGTTCCAGAACTACGCGCTGTACCCGCACATGACGGTCGCCCAGAACATGGGCTTCGCGCTGAAGATCGCCGGGCGGCCCGCGTCCGAGATCAAGCAGAAGGTCCTCGAGGCGGCGAAGCTGCTGGACATCGTGGACTACCTGGACCGCAAGCCGAAGGCGCTCTCCGGTGGTCAGCGCCAGCGCGTCGCGATGGGCCGCGCGATCGTCCGCGAGCCGCAGGTCTTCCTGATGGACGAGCCGCTGTCGAACCTCGACGCGAAGCTGCGTGTCTCGACGCGTACGCAGATCGCCGCGCTCCAGCGCCGCCTCGGCGTCACGACGGTGTACGTCACGCACGACCAGGTCGAGGCCATGACGATGGGTGACCGCGTCGCGGTGCTCTCGGACGGCCTGCTGCAGCAGTGCGACACCCCGCGCGCCCTGTACGACCGGCCCGCAAACGCTTTCGTCGCCGGGTTCATCGGCTCGCCCGCGATGAACCTCGTGACGGCGAAGCTGACGGCCGACGGCGCCGAGCTGGGCGGCGGCAGCGTGCCCCTGACCCGCGAGGTCATCGCGGCCGCCGACGGCGACACGGTGACCCTCGGCTTCCGGCCGGAGTCCCTGGAAGTGGTCAGCGAGGGCCCCGACTCGGTGCCGATCAAGGTGGACCTGGTCGAGGAGCTCGGCTCGGACGCGTACGTCTACGGCAAGCTCGCCGAGACGGACGCGGAAGGCACGAAGTCCAACGTCGTGGCCCGCGTCGACCCGCGCACCCCGCCGGCCATGGGCGACACGCTCCACCTGCGGATCCGCCCGGACGAGCTGCACGTGTTCTCCGCCACGTCCGGGGCGCGCCTGCCCTGACCTCGGGACATGGGAAACTGGAGGGCGTTATGTCCTCCAGTTTCCCGCGCGCGCAGGTCGACATCGACCTCGACGCGATCCGCCACAACCTCACCCTGCTGGGCGCCCGCGCGCCCGGCTCGCAGGTGATGGCCGTGGTCAAAGCCGATGCCTACGGCCACGGCGCGCTGCCGGTGGCGCGCGCCGCGGTCGAGGCCGGCGCCTCCTGGCTGGGCACCTGTTCGCTCGGCGAAGCCCTCGCGCTCCGCAGGGCCGGCCTCGAAACGCGGCTGTTCAGCTGGCTGGACACCCCCGATGCCGACTTCGCGGCGGGCGTCGAAAACGACATCGACCTCGCGGCCAGCTCGCTGGGTGAGCTTCGCCGCATCGCGGCCGCCGCCGGCGCGGGTACCCGGGCCCGTGTGCACCTCAAAATCGACACCGGGCTCTCGCGCAACGGCTGCCCGCCCGCCGCGTGGGCCGAGCTGGTCGAAGCGGCGGCCGCCGAACCGCGGGTCGAGGTCGTCGCCGTCTGGTCCCACCTCGCGTGCGCCGACGAGCCCGGGCACCCCTCGATCGACCTGCAGGCCAAGCGCTTCGCCGACGCCTACGACGTGGCCCGCGCCGCTGGGCTCGACCCGATGCGGCACCTGGCGAACTCCGCGGCCCTGCTCACCCGGCCCGACCTGCACTTCGACGTCGTGCGCCCGGGCATCGCGATGTACGGGCTGAACCCGGTGCCGCAGGCCGAAGACCTGCGCCCGGCCATGACGTTCCGGTCGGCGGTCGCGCTGGTCAAGCGCATCGAAGCCGGCGAATCCGTGTCTTACGGGCACACGTGGAAGGCCGAGCGGGACACGAACCTGGCGCTCGTCCCGGCCGGGTACGCCGACGGCGTCCCGCGCTCGCTCTCGGGCCGGATGGACGTCCTCCTCGGCGGGCGGCGGCGGCCGGTCGCCGGGCGGGTCTGCATGGACCAGCTCGTCGTCGACTGCGGCGACCACGAGCCGTCGGTCGGCGACGAGGTCGTCCTGTTCGGCGCCGGGACGCACGGCGAGCCGACCGCCCGGGAATGGGCCGACAAGCTGGGGACCATCGACTACGAGATCGTGACTTCGATGTACCGCCCGCGGGTCCGGCGCCGGTATCTGGGGGAACGCCCGTGACACCTTCACGACGACTGCTGGCCATCGCCGGCGGGGTCGGGGCCCTGGCCACCGGGACCGCCGCCGCCGCTATCGTCGCCGCGCAGCAGCGGCGGCACAGTGAGGATCCGTACGTGGACGAGCCGCTGGGGGAGCTGAAGCCGGACCGTACTTCCACGGTCGCGGCCGAGGACGGCACGCCGCTTTCGGTCGAGGAGATCGACCCGGAAGACGGCGGCGAACCGGAACTGACCGTCGTGGGGGTGCACGGCTTCGCGCTTTCGCGGCGCTGCTGGCACTTCCAGCGTCGCGACCTCGCGTCGCTGCGGCTGCCGCGCGTGCGTCAGGTGTACTACGACCACCGCAGCCACGGCCTGTCCGGCGCGGCTTCGGCCGAGACGTCGACCATCGAACAGCTGGCCCGCGACCTGGACTGCGTGCTGCGGTCGGTGGTGCCGGAGGGACCCATCGTGCTGATGGGGCACTCGATGGGCGGCATGGTCATCATGGAGCTGGCCGCCGAATTCCCCGAGCTGTTCGAGGACCGGGTCGAGGGGGTCGCCTTCATCGCGACCGCGGCGGGCGAAGTCGGGGCACGCGGGTTGCCGCGTTCGCTGCTCTCGAAGTACAACCCCCTTACGCGCGCGGCAGGCGGCCTCGCGGGGTGGCAACCCGGGCTGGTGGAGTTCGTCCGCGCGGCGGGCGGGCAGCTGACGCGGCAGGCCGTGCGCCGGCTCGCGTTCGGCAGCCGAGACGTCGCACCCCGGCTCGTCGACTTCATGCTCGAGATGCTGGAAGTGACGCCGGTGCGCGGGCTCGTCAACTTCGTCGACACGCTCGGCAGCCACAACCGCTACGCGGCTCTCGCGGGCCTCAAGCACGCGGAAGTGCTGGTCATCGGCGGTGATTCGGACCGGTTCACGCCGTTCGCGCACGCCGAGCGGATCGCGGCCGAGCTGCCCGACGCGGAGCTGGTGCGCGTCCGCGGCGCCGGCCACATGGTCCAGCTCGAGCAGCCCGAGCTGGTGAACAGCCATCTGATCGATCTTCTGCAACGCTGTTCCGGTGCGGACGGCGAATCCTCGTCCCGGCGAACCTGGTGGTGGCAGCGTTGAGTTTCGTGTTCCCGACCCCCGACGACACGATGGACTTCGGGCGGGCCCTCGGCCGCGTCCTGCGGGCGGGTGACCTGGTCCTGCTGGCCGGGCCGCTCGGCGCGGGCAAGACGACGCTGACCCGCGGCATCGCGGACGGCCTCGGCGTCGGCGGCCGGGTGAGCAGCCCGACGTTCGTCCTGGCCCGCGTCCACCCGGCCGGCGCCGCGGGCGTGCCGCTGGTGCACGTCGACGCGTACCGCCTGGGCGGTGACCTGTCCCAGCTGGACGACCTGGACCTGGACACCGACCTCGAGCGTTCGGCGATCGTGGTCGAGTGGGGCGAGGGTTCGGCCGAGCGCCTGTCGGAGGACTACCTGGTGGTCCGCTTGGACCGCCGCGAGGACGACGTCCGCGAGATCACCCTCGAACCGCACGGCACCTGGGCCGACCGAGTCCCGGAGCTCGCCAAGACCTCGTGAGTGGTAAGGAGGGTTCTAACCCTCCTTACCACTCACGACCTTGGTGCTGCGGTCAGCCGCCGTTGTACTGCTGGTATGCCGGTGCCCGGAACGTCCGGGTGCCGGCGCCCGCGATCTTGTCGACCGCGCGCAGGAACCTCGGCCCCATCTTCGCGCCGGCCTGCCGGACCGGGTGCGTGGCCCCGAAGTCCTCGGGGTTCGCTTGGCCGTGCGCGAACATCGAGTAGATCAACACCGGCTTGCCCGCCGTGTCGAACATGATCCCGGCCTCGTTGCGTCCGTCGTTCAGCCAGCCCGCCTTCGTGGCGATCCTCGCCCGGTCGATCGACGACATCTCACGGCGGATGCCGTCGGTGAACGCCACCTGCGACCGCAGGATGGACAGCAGGTACTCCGTCGACGCCGGGCTCAGCAGGGTGCCCGCGACCAGCGCCTTCAGCAGGTCGTGGGTCTCGCGCGGAGTGGTCTGGCCGAGGAAGTAGCGGTTCGGGTTGGCCACCGGCGTGACCTGGGTCTTCGGGAAGCCCTTGGTCGCCAGGATCTGGTTGATCTCGGCCGCCGGAACCACGAGCCCGGCCAGCCGGACGCACGTGTCGTCGGAAACCGTGAGGAACAGCGAAAGGACGTGGCCCAGCGTGAACGCGCTCGGGTACGCCTTGTCCAGGATGATGATGCCGTCACCACCCGGGACGACGATGCTCTCCGGCACCTGGACCTGCTGGTCCAGCGTGAGGAGGCCACGGTCGATCTTGTCCATCAAGGTGACCGCGACGGCCACCTTGTTGACGCTGTACGCCTCGACGACCTCGTCGGACGCCACGTCGACGGCCACCTGGCCGGCCACGCTGATGTAGGAGTTCCAGGTGCCGCCGGCCTCGGCGGCTGCGTTGTCGTAGACGCGTTTCACCTTCTGCGCGGCCCGGTCCGGTGTGGCCGGGCTGGCCTCGATGTCTGCTTCCTGCGCGGACGCGGGAGAGCCGGCCAGAATGCTTCCGGCGGCGACGGCGGTGCCCAAACCGAACGCCGCCCGCCTGTTGAGTCGATACCCCATCGCAAGATCCAACCACGGATGGGTTAACCCTCGTGAGTGAGAAACAGTGTTCTAACCCTGTTTCTCACTCACGACCGCGCGGGCCACGCCCAAGGCCACCAGGTCCTGGGGCCGCAGGTGCAGCTGGTTGGCGATGTCCGGCACCTCCGAAGCCGGGCGCTTCAGGATCGCCGCCGCGGCTTCCGGGGACGTCACCGAGAAGTACGCGTCCGGTGCCACCCACGTCGAGCCCGCCGCCGCGAACGCCAACGCGCCGCCCGAGCCGCCTTCGCCGATCACCAGGGTCGTCACCGGGACCGACGCCGTCGCCACCGCCTCGAACAGCTCCGCGATCGCGCCACCCACGCCGGCCTGCTCCGCCGCCGCGTCGTTCGCCGCGCCCGGGGTGTCGACCAGCGTCAGCACCGGGATGCCGAGGCGGGACGCCAGCCGGACCAGCCGCGCCGCGGTCCGGAAGCCCGAGGGCAACGTCGGCGTGCCGCACTGGGCCGCGTACGCGATCGTCCGGCCGTCGCGCCAGCCGAAGCCGCACGCGACGCCGGGGTCCGCGCCGCCGACGCGGTCGCCGCTGATGTCCTCGCGCCAGTCGAAGTACGCGTCGAGGTACTCCGCCGCCCGAGCCCGCTGAGGCGAACGTGCCGCCTGGACCGCCTCCCAGCCCGTCGAAGGCAGCGAAGCCGCCCGCAACGCCCAGGGCGGGGGTGCCGCGGCCGACGAACGCGCGGTCAGCAGCCGCAGCCACCGCTCCAGAAGCCCGCCGAGGTCCTCCGGCGCGACCACGGCGTCGACCTGACCCCAGGCGAGGTGCGCCTCCGCGGTGTACGCCTCCGGCGAGCCCGGCGGGCGCACCCGCGAGCCCGCGAAACCGACCTGGGCCTCCGGCAGGGCGAGGACGACGTCGGCGCCCGCGCCGAGCGTCGCCCAGCCACCGCCGGTCGTCGGGTCGCGCAGGACCGCGATCTGCGAGATGCCCACCGACCGCGTCAGCGCCGACGCCCGCGCCACCCGCTGCAGCTGCATCAGCGCCCGCATGCCCTGCTGCATGCGGCTGCCGCCGGTCGCGACCAGCGACACCACCGGCAGCCGCGCGTCGCGCGCGTGCGCGAACGCCGCCTCGATCCGGTCGCCGGTGCGCTGCCCGAGCGACCCGCCGAGGAACCCGAACTCGAACGCGATCAGCACGGCTTCGACGTCGCCGATCTTCGCCGTCCCGCAGACGACCGACTCCTTCTCGCCGGTGCGTTCTTCCGCCGCGGAACGCGCTTCCCGGTAGCCCGGCCAGCCGATCGGGCCGTCCGCGGGCTCCTCGCGCAGCGGGGTGGCGAACTCCGTGAAGCCGTTCGCGATCGCGCCGACGACCTCGCGCGCCGGCAGCCTAGGCACCGAGCGCCCGCTTCAGGACCTTGCCCATGTCGTTGCGCGGCAACGCATCCAGGTAGTGGACGACCCGCGGGCGCTTGTGCGGTGCCAGCAGCTTGGCGACGTGGTCGGCGAGCTCCTCGGCGGCCGGTGGCTCGCCGGACGGCACGATCCACGCCACGATCCGCTCGCCGAGGTCGTCGTCCGGCTCGCCGGTGACGGCGGCCTCGGCGACGCGCGGGTGTTCGAGCAGCGCGTTCTCGATCTCGCCCGCGCCGATCTTGTAGCCGCCGCTCTTGATCAGGTCGGTCGCCTTGCGCCCGACGATCCTGACGTACCCGTCGGCGTCGCGCGTGGCCATGTCGCCGGTGCGGAACCAGCCGTCGTCGAACGCGGCCGCGGTCGCATCCGGCCGGTTGAGGTACTCGGTGAACAGGTTCGGGCCGCGCACCTGGATCTCGCCGACCGCCTCGACGTCGTCGAGCACCTCGCCGGCGTCGCCGACCAGCCGGAGGTCCACGCCCTGCAGCGGGACGCCGACCGTGCCGGGCTTGCGCTCGCCGTCCGCGCGGACGCTCGTGTTCATCAGCGTCTCGGTCATGCCGTAGCGCTCGACGACCTGCTGGCCGGTCGCCGCGGTGATCCGCTGGTGGTCGTGCACCGGCAGCGCCGCCGACCCGGACACGAGCAGCCGGGCCCGCTTCAGCGCGTCGGCCAGCGTCGCGTCGGAGCCGACCTCGCCGGCGATGCGGTGGTACATCGTCGGCACGCCGAACAGCATGGTCGCGCCGGCGTTGAGCTCCCGGGCGACGCCCTCGGTCGAGAACCGGCCGAGGTGTCGGACCGAGCCGCCGCGGCGCAGCGGGCCGAGGATGCCGAGGATCAGGCCGTGCACGTGGAACAGCGGCAGCGCGTGCACCAGGACGTCGGCGGCGGTCCAGGCCCAGGCGTCTTCGAGGGCGTCCAACGTGGTCGCGAGCGCGCGGCGGGGGAGCACGACGCCCTTCGGCGGGCCGGTGGTGCCCGAGGTGTAGACGATCAGCGCCGGGCTTTCCGGGTCGGGCTCGGCCGGGACCGGCGCTTTCCCGCCGGTCAGCGGGATGTCCCGGCGGGGGAGCGCGGCCAGCCCGGCGGGCAGCTCGGCGCCCGGCTCGGCGAGGACGAGCGCCGGTTCGCTGTCGGCGAGGATGTGCGCGAGCTCGCGTTCGCCGATCTTCGGGTTGAGCGGCACCGCCGGCACCCCGGCGAGCAGCGCGGCGACGACCGCGACGCTCGTGTGCACGGTCGGCGTCGCCCAGACGGCGACCCGGCCGGGCGGCAGCTCATGAGCGAGCTCGCCGGCGACGGCGGCGAGGGTGTCGTAGGACAGGGCAAGGTCGCCGAAGCGCAAGGCTTCCTTCGCGGCACCGGCGACGAGGGTGGGGAACAACGGGTCGGGCACCGCGGGGACCTCCCAGTGTCGGACTCGGAAGGCACGTTACCGTGCTGATCGGTCCCCTGCAGCAAGCGGCCGAAGGCGCTGGTCGTAGGCTGGGACACCGTGTTGGTACTGGCGATCGATACCTCGACCCCGGCGGTGACCGCCGGCGTCGTCGCGCTGGACGGCGATTCGGTCGAGTCGCGCGGTGACCGGGTCACGGTCGACCCCCGCGCCCACGGCGAGCTGATCATGCCGCACGCCCTGGCCGCCGCGGAAGCCGCCGGCGTGACCCTCAAGGACCTCGACGCGATCGTCGCCGGTGTCGGCCCCGGGCCGTTCACCGGCCTGCGCGCCGGGATGGCCACCGCGGCCGCGCTCGGCCACGCCCTCGGTCTCCCGGTGTACCCGGTCTGCAGCCTCGACGCGCTGGCCGCCGACGTCACCGCCGGGGGTACCGCTTTCCTGGTGATGACCGACGCCCGCCGCCGCGAGGTCTACTGGGCCGCGTACGACGCCGAGGGCCGGCGCACCGACGGCCCGCACGTCCAGCGGCCCGCCGACGTCGAGACCGACGTCAAGGTGGCGGCCGGCGACGGCGCGCTCCAGTACGCCGACGCGCTCGACGTCCAGCCGGTCGAGCCGCGGTTCCCGTCGCCCGCCGGGCTGGTGAAGGCCGCGCGGAGCGCCCTGCTGTCTTCGGAGCCGCCGGCCCCGCTGACGCCGTTGTACCTGCGGCGTCCCGACGCCGTCGAGCCCGCCGCGCCGAAACGGGTGACCGCTCCGTGAGACTCGGGCCCCTGCGCCGCATGGACATCGCCCGGTGCGTGGAAATCGAGCAGATCCTCTTCCCGGGCGACGACCCGTGGAGCGCCCGCGCCTTCCATTCGGAGCTGGACGCGGGCAACTTCTACCTCGCCGCGCGCCCGGACGAGGGCGACGAGCTGCTCGGGTACGCCGGGCTGGCCGTCGTCGGGCGCCGCCGCGGCGAGTACGAGGCGACCGTGCACACCATCGGCGTCGCGCCGGAGTACCAGGGCCAGGGCATCGGCAAGGCGCTGCTGGAGGCCCTGCTGGTGCGGGCCGACGAGTTCGAGGCACCGGTCTTCCTCGAGGTCCGCACGGACAACACCACCGCGCTCGGCCTGTACGAGCGCCACGGCTTCGAACGGCTCGGCATCCGGAAGCGCTACTACCAGCCTTCCGGCGCCGACGCGTACACGATGGTCCGCCCGGCGCGGACGCGGGACGGGGTGGCGGGCTGATGGCACGCATCATCATGGGAATCGAGAGTTCGTGCGACGAGACCGGTGTCGGTCTGGTCCGGTTGCACGACGACGGGACCGTCGAGCTGCTGGCGGACGAGGTTGCCTCCAGCGTCGAGCAGCATGCTCGGTTCGGTGGGGTGGTGCCGGAGGTCGCCAGCCGGGCTCACCTCGAGGCGATGGTTCCGACCACTTCCCGGGCGTTTGCTGCCGCCGGGCTTTCGATGTCCGATGTGGACGCTGTTGCGGTGACGGCTGGGCCTGGGCTGGCTGGGGCGCTGCTGGTGGGCGTGTCGGCTGCCAAGGCCTATGCGACTGCTTTGGATGTGCCGCTTTACGGGGTCAACCACCTGGCTGGGCATATTGCTGTTGATACGTTGCAGCATGGGCCGTTGCCTTCGCCTTGTTTGGCGTTGCTGGTTTCCGGTGGGCATACGCAGCTGCTGCGGGTTGACGACATTGCTTCGTCGATCGTCGAGCTGGGGTCCACTGTGGATGATGCCGCTGGGGAGGCTTACGACAAGGTTGCCCGGGTGCTGGGGCTGCCTTATCCGGGTGGGCCGCCGATCGACAACGCGGCGAAGAACGGGGATCCGGGGGCGATTGCTTTTCCTCGGGGGATGACTGGGCCTCGGGATGCTGCGTTCGACTTTTCCTTCTCCGGGTTGAAGACTGCGGTGGCTCGGTGGGTTGAAGGGGCTTCGCGGCGGGGTGAGGATATTCCGGTTGATGATGTTGCGGCTTCGTTTCAGGAGGCTGTGGCGGATGTGTTGACTGCGAAGGCTGTTCGGGCGGCCAAGGAGCAGGGGATTGACACCATGGTGATCTCCGGTGGTGTTGCCGCCAACTCGCGGTTGAAGGAGCTGGCTGCCGAGCGTTGTGCTGTTGCTGGGATTGAGCTGCGGGTTCCTCGGCCTCGGTTGTGTACTGACAACGGGGCTATGATTGCTGCGTTGGGTGCTCATGTTGTTGCCGGGAAGCGGCCTACGACGGCGTTGGATTTCAGTGCCAATCCGGCTTTGCCGGTTAGTGTGGTGTCGCTTTAGGCGTTGTCTCGCCACCCCGATTTGCCATTGTGACTACGGCCGGCGGCAGGTTGTCAAGGCGGGAAAGATGCCTTGACAACCTGCC
>NZ_JBEXKX010000085.1:0-25489 GCF_040609695.1 Amycolatopsis sp. NPDC004625 | reverse complement strand
ACGACACCACGACCGCGATGCTCGACTATTTCGTGCTGGCTTGAGTGTTTAGGGCGGTTCTAACCGCCCTAAACACTCACGACAACCTGCACCGACGAGAAGGTGACATGACCGCACTCTCGGCCTTCTTCTACCGGAAACCCAAGCTGCGCCTGGGTTTCCTGCTCTCGGCCCCGCTGCTCTGGCTCGGCCTGGCCTACCTGGGCGCGCTCGCCGCGCTGTTCGTCACGGCGTTCTGGCACACCGACGCCTTCACCGGCCAGGTCGTCATCGACTGGTCGCTGGACAACTTCAGGACGCTGTTCACCGACGCGGTGTACCGCACGATCACCTTCCGCACGGTCGGGATCGCGGCGCTGGTCACGGTGATCGACGCGGTCATCGCGTTCCCGATGGCCTACGCGATGGCCAAGCTCGCTTCGCCGCGCGCGCAACGGATCCTGGTGATCGCGGTGATGACGCCGCTGTGGGCGAGCTACCTCGTGAAGGCGTACGCGTGGCGCTCGATGCTGTCCGGAAACGGCGCCCTGAGCTGGCTTTCGCCCGGCTACGGCGTCACGGCGACGATCATCACGCTGTCGTACCTGTGGCTGCCGTACATGATCCTGCCGATCTACGCGGGCCTCGACCGCCTGCCGGACTCCCTGGTGGACGCCTCCGGCGACCTCGGCGCCCGTTCGCTGCGGACGTTCCGCTCGGTGATCCTGCCGCTGACGTTCCCGGCGATCGTGGCGGGCTCGATCTTCACGTTCTCGCTGTCCCTGGGCGACTACATCGCGGTGAAGATCGTCGGCGGCACGTCCCAGATGCTCGGCAACGTCGTCTACGACAACATCGGCGCGGCGAACAACCTCCCGTTCGCGGCGACGGTGGCGACCGTGCCGGTCGTGATCATGCTCGTGTACCTGGCCGCGGTGCGCCGCACCGGCGCGCTGGACAACCTCTAGGAGTGCTCGTGCGCAGGGTGTTGTGGGCGGCGTTGGGGCTGGGCCTGGCGGTGATCTACTTCCCGCTGGTGGTGGTGCTGCTCAACTCGTTCAACGCGGACACCACGTTCGGTTTCCCGCCGACCCGGTTCACCGTGGAGTGGTGGAGCCGCGCGGCGTCGAACGAAGGTGCGTTGCACGCGCTGTGGACGAGCGTGGAGGCGGGTTTGGCGGCGACGGCGATCGCCCTGGTGCTCGGCACGATGGCCGCGTTCGCGCTGCAGCGCTACCGGTTCTTCGGCCGCAACCCGGTGTCGCTGCTGATCATCCTGCCGATCGCGCTGCCGGGGATCGTCACGGGCATCGCGCTGAACAACGCGTTCCGGACGATCCTGGGCATCGACCTCGGCCTGCTGACGGCGATCATCGCGCACGCGACGTTCTGCATCGTGGTGGTGTTCAACAACGTGGTGGCAAGGCTGCGGCGGATGGGCGGCAACCTGGAGGAGGCGTCGATGGACCTCGGCGCGACGGGCCTCACGACGTTCCGTCTGGTGACGTTCCCGATGCTGCGGTCGGCGCTGCTCGCGGGCGGCCTGCTGGCGTTCGCGTTGTCGTTCGACGAGATCATCGTGACGACGTTCACCCTGGGCACGGGCATGGAGACGCTGCCGATCTGGATCTACGACAACCTGTTCCGGCCCAACCAGGCCCCGATCGTGAACGTGGTGGCGGCGGTTCTGATCGTGGCGTCGACGGTCCCGGTGTACCTGGCCCAGCGCCTGTCCGGCGACACAGCCTCGGGCGGCCGGCTCTAGTGCACTGACCGGATCGTGCCGCCGTCGACGCGGATCGTCGGGACCGCCGAGACGACGTTGGCTTCGTACATCGCGGTCCAGTCCTGCGGCGTCGCGTCGGCCCACCCGAGGTGGTCGTACGCGCCGGCGTTGTTGACCAGGATGTCGACGTCGCCCGCGGCCCGGGCGACCGCGTCCGCACCCGCGTCGGTCGACAAATCGCCCAGGGCGACGCCGGCCGCGCCGATCGAGGCCGCCACCTTCTCCGCCCTGACCGCGTCCCGGCCGTGGACCACCACGGCCGCGCCTTCCGCGGCCGGCAGCCGCGCGATCGCCTCGCCGAGACCGGCGCTGGAGCCGGTGACCAAAGCGCGTTTACCGCTACTTCGGCTCGAAGGGAGGGCTCTTCGCCGAGGTCGTCGACGCGGCGATGACCCGAGCGGACCGTCCTCACCGGCGACCCGGCGACCCGGCGACCCGGCGACCCGGCGACCCGGCGACGCTCGCCGCCGACCTCGCGGCCTCGCTCGGGCGCCGGACCGCGCCGGACGCCGAGCGGCTCGATCCGTTCCTGCTGGTGCTGCGTTCGGCGGCCAACCCGCGGGCCGCGGAGATCCTGCGGTCGGGCATCGAACGGCACGTCGAGCGGCATCTGACCGAGTTGCTCCCGGGCCGGGAGCAGCCGGGTCCGGCGCTGGCCCTGTCGGTGATCGCCGGGTTCTGGCTGATGCGCACCCTCATCGGCAGCACCGCGCTGAGCCGGGCGGACGAAGACGTCCTGCGGCGCAAACTCGAGCGGGTGTTCGCCGTGCTACTCGCGGAATGAGTCCGTCGCCGCGCGCAACGCGGCCAGTACGCCCGGGTCCGTCGCCGCGTGGCCGGCTCCCTCCAGCAGCTTCAACTCCGAGCCCGGCCACGCCCGGTGCAGCTCGTACGCCGTCACCGGGGGGCACACCGTGTCGTAGCGGCCCTGGACGATCACGCCCGGGATGCCCGCCAGCTTGCCCGCGTCGCGGATCAGCCGGCCGTCGTCGAGCCAGGCGCCGTGGCGGAAGTAGTGGACCGCGAGGCGGGCGAACGTCAGCGCGAACGCCGGGTCCGCGTACTGGTGGAGGAACGCCTCCTGCGGCACCACCGAAACCGTCGCGCCCTCCCACGTGCTCCACGCCACCGCCGCGCGGTTCCGGACGGCCTCGTCCGGGTCGTCGAGCAGGCGAGCGTAAGCCGACAGCGGATCGTCGCGCGAAGCAGCGGGGAGCGGGGCCAGGAACGCCTCCCACTCGCGCGGGAACAGGTGGGCCGCGCCGCCGCGGTAGATCCAGTCCAGCTCGCTCTGCCGGACCGTGAACACGCCCCGCAGGACGATTTCGCTGACCCGCGAAGGGTGCGTCTCGGCGTACGCGAGGGCGAGCGTCGCGCCCCACGAGCCGCCGAAGACCTGCCAGCGCTCGATGCCGAGCCACTCGCGCAGGACCTCCATGTCGGCGACCAGGTGCCACAGGGTGTTCGCCGTGAGGTCGTCCGCGCCCGGCGTCGACGCGCCGGAGCCGCGCTGGTCGAACTGGATGATCCGGTAGGCCGCGGGGTCGAAGTGCCGCCGGGTCACCGGGGCGATCCCGCTGCCGGGGCCGCCGTGCAGGACCACGACCGGCTTCCCGGCCGGGTTGCCCGCCTCCTGGCACCGGATCCGGTGCCCGTCGCCGACGTCCAGGAACCCTTCGGCGCGCGGACCGATCGGCGGGTAAAGCTCGTCCATGGCCGCCACTGTGACATCCGGGGCTGCGCCCCGGGCCGGGGGCTCCGCCACCCGGAGCCCCCACAAAGAAGCTGTGACATCCGAGCCTTGGCCGCCGCCCCGACACCCCGCCGCCGGGAATCGGGACGACGGCCAAGAAAGGTGGGGACCCGCCCCCGCCGCCGGGCTGAGCGGGTCCCCGGTCCGTGACGCGTCAGCGGCGAGCGGCCACTGGCGCGAACTTCCGGAGGACGGAGACCTGGTCGGTGCCGTCGGAGTGGTCACGACGGCCGGCGATCCGCACACGCATTTCCCGTCCTCCTCGTCGAGGTTCGATGCTTCGTCGTGGCGGCGACGGGCTAAACGCTAAGCCACGAGTCGAACACCAGTCAAGAACATGACTGATGTTCATGCATGTGAACGCCAGCTGTGAGGACGCTGAGCCGGGCCGTCCCCCTTGCCTCGGCCTAACGAATGGGCCGGTACTTTCCGGTGTCGGGATTTCAGAAAAAGGGGTACGGAATGTCCGCGGTGACCTACGTCGAGGCGATTGTCGTCGGGGCGTTGCAAGGGGTGTCGGAATTGTTTCCGGTGTCCAGTCTCGGCCACAGCATCCTGCTGCCCGCCTGGCTCGGCGGGGCGTGGCAGCGTGACCTGAGCATCGGCAAGGACTCGCCGTACCTGGCGGTGCTGGTGGCCATGCACGTCGCCACCGCGCTCGCGCTGGTGCTGTTCTTCCGCAAGGACTGGGTGCGGATCATCGGCGGGCTGTGGACGTCGATCCGCCGCCGCGAGGTCCGCACGCCGGACCAGCGGCTCGCCTGGCTGCTGGTGCTCGCCACCATCCCGGTCGGGCTGGCCGGCCTGCTCCTCGAGAGCGTGCTGCGCGACTTCCTCGGCAAGCCGGTGCCCGCAGCGATCTTCCTCGCCCTCAACGGCGGTGTCCTCTACGCCGCCGAGAAGTTCTCGCGGCCGAGCAAGGCGGCCGCCGAAGAGGACACGGTGGACTTTTCGGCCGAGGACACGATGGTGATGCGGGCGGTCTCCGTCGAGGAGGCGACCGACGTCCGGCTGGCGAAGCTGCGGGTCGGCGAGGCGGTGCTGATCGGCGCCGCGCAGATCCTCGCGCTGCTGCCGGGCATCAGCCGCTCGGGCATCACGATGGTCGCCGGCCTGCGCCGCGGCCTCGGCCACGAGGACGCCGCACGGTTCGCGTTCCTGCTCGCCACGCCGGTGATCCTGGCCGCGGGCGTGCTCAAGATGCCGACGCTGTTCGCCCCGGAGAACCACGCCTCGCTCGGCCCGGCGCTCGTCGGCAGCGTCGTCGCCGGGGTCGCTTCGTACATTTCTGTCCGGTTCCTCACCGGATACTTCGAAACGCGTACTCTGACCCCGTTCGCCATTTACTGCGTGGTCGCCGGAATCGGCAGCCTGATCTTCTTCGCGGTCTGACGTGCCGCTGACGTTCGACGCTCCGGCGCTCGGCTGCGTGCTCGTCCTGGGCACGCTCTACGTCCGCGCGGCCCGCGGCCGGGGGTGGCCGCCGGGCCGCACGACGGCGTTCCTCGCCGGGCTCGCCACGATCGTCGTCGTCACCTGCTCGCCGCTGGCGTTCTACGACACCACGTTCTTCTGGGTCCGCGCGGTCCAGACGGTCACGCTGCTGATGATCACGCCGCTGCTGCTCGCCCTGGGCGCGCCCATCCGGCTGCTCCTGGACACCGTCGACGCACCTCGGCTGCGCCGGCACGGCCGTGGCCCGCTCGCCCGCGCGCTGACGTTCCCGCCGGTCGTCACGGTCGTCCTGATCGCGCCGGTGCTGGTGCTGTACCTGACCCCGCTCTACGACCTCACGCTGCGCTCGGCGCTCGCCGGCGGCCTGGTGCGGCTCGTGCTCGTCATCGCCGGGTTCACGTACTTCTGGACGCGCCTGGGCCTTGATCCGACGCCGCGGGAGGACCCGCACCTGGTGTCGGTGTGGATCGCGTTCGCCGAGGTCGTCTTCGACGGCGCGCTCGGCCTGGTCCTGTGGCTCGGCCCGCTGCTCGCCCCGGCGCACTACGCGGCCGCGCACCCCGGCTGGGGGCCCGACCCGCGCACGGACCAGATCATCGGCGCGGGCGTGCTGTGGATCGGCGGCGACGTCGCCGGCCTGCCGTTCGTCGTCGCGTTGTTCGTGCGGTGGGCCCGCGACGACGAACGGCGTGCCGAGCAGATCGACGCCAAGCTGGACGAGGCGCCGCCGACCGGGTTGTGGTGGGAGAACGACCCGGCGCTCGCGGAACGGTTCAAGCGCCGGTGACCGCGCTAGTCGTGGAACGCGTGCTCCGGTGCCGGGAACTCCCCGCGCCGGACGTCCTCGGCGAACGCCGTCGCCGCGTTCTGCAGCACCGTGGCGACGTCGGCGTAGCGCTTGACGAACCGCGGTGCCTTGCCGCGCCGCAGCCCGGCCATGTCCTGCCAGACGAGCACCTGCGCGTCGCAGTCCGGCCCGGCGCCGATACCGACCGTCGGGATCTTCAGCTCGTGCGTGACGCGCTTGGCGGCCTCGGCGGGCACCATCTCCATCACCACCGCGAACGCCCCGGCCTCCTGCAGCGCCAGCGCGTCGGCGAGCAGCACGTCCGCCGCTTCGCCGCGCCCCTGCACCCGGTAGCCGCCGAGGTTGTGCTCGCTCTGCGGGGTGAACCCGATGTGGCCCATCACCGGCACGCCGGCCGAGGTCAGCGCCTCGACGTGCGGGGCGAACCGCCGGCCGCCTTCGAGCTTGACGGCGTGCGCGCGGCCCTCTTTCATGAAGCGCACCGAGGTTTCCAGCGCCTGCTGCGGCGAGAGCTGGTAGGAGCCGAACGGCAGGTCGGCGACCACGAGGGCGCGTTTGACCGACCGGGTGACCGCCCGGACCAGCGGCAGCAGCTCGTCGACCGTCACCGGCAGCGAGGTGTCGTAGCCGAAGACGTTGTTGGCCGCGGAGTCGCCGACGAGCAGCACGGGGATCCCGGCCTCGTCGAACAGCGCGGCGGTGTACATGTCGTAGGCGGTGAGCATGGGCCACGGCTCGCCGCGTTCCTTGAGCTCACGAAGGTGGTGGACACGGACCTTCCGGCCCGCGGCCGGCTTGGCGGCGGGTCCGGTGCCGTAGGGGGCGGGTTCTTCGGCGCTGGCAGACATCATCGTCGACCGTCCTTCCCTCGAGGCCTCGGCGAGGTCCCCGGGTCGTGGAGCAGAGGCGTCTCACAGAGTGACACGGCCCCGGACCGGCCCCAACCGCCTGCGACCAGCTTCACACCCCCGAGGACCATGGGCCGTCAGCCTTCAGGTTGATGTCCGGGGACAACCAATCCGGGTTCACTTACGTCAAGAAGAGGGCATGACCACCGAACGGCCGCGAAAGGCGACGAAACCACCCATGGGAAACCTCGCGAGCTCGCGTCCGCGCCTTCCCGCCTGGAAGGCGAAGGCCGGCGGCATCGTCGCGACCGTGGTCCAGCTGGCCGCCGTCTTCTCGGTGATCCTGCTGTTCACCAACGGCCCGCACGGGCGCCTCCTCAACGGCATCGACATGGGCTTCTCCGCCCTCAGCGTGCCGACCAGCGCCAGCCTGGTCATGGTGCTGCTGCTGGTCGTCCTGGGCGGGGCCCTGCGCCGCCGCAAGAAGGCGGCGCTCTACACGCTCGTGCTGTTCCAGGTCGGCGGGCTGCTGATCACCCTGGCCCTGCAGGCGACGCTGCTGTGGTCGCCCGAGCTGCTCTCGCTCGGGTCGAAGCAGGTGCGGCACATCCCGGTCCAGCTGTGGGCGCTGACCGCGGCCGACGTGCTGTCGGTGGGCCTGATCGTGTTCCTGCTCGCGCTGCGCCCGGCCTTCCCGGCCCGGCTCGCGCCGAGCGCCTGGCGCGACGGCCTGACCATGCTGTTCGGCGGCTTCGCCGTGGTCATCCTGGTCGGCTGGGGGCTGGTGGAGGCGTTCCCGGGCCACCTCGGCGACACGTGGGAGCGGTTCGCCTGGGTCGTCAACCACGCCACCGGCGAGAACCTGCAGCTGCGCCGGATCGGCGTCGGCGAGGGGCCGGGCTGGCTGGACGCCTTCCTCGACCTCAGCGCAACCGCGGTCGCCACCGGAGCCCTGTACCTGCTCTTCCGCGGCGTGCGCAGCCGCGGCCTGCGCACCGACGACGAAGAGCTCCGCCTGCGCCGCCTGCTCGCCGAACACGGCGAGGACGACTCCCTCGGCTACTTCGCGACCCGGCGCGACAAGAGCGTCGTCTTCGCGCCGAACGGCCGCGCGGCGGTGACCTACCGCGTCCTCGGCGGCACCAGCGTCGCCAGCGCCGACCCGGTCGGCGACCCGGAGGCGTGGCCCGACGCGGTCCGCGCGTGGCTTGACGAGACGCGCAGGTACGGCTGGACGCCGGGCGTGCTCGGGGCGAGCGAACGCGGCGCGAAGGTGTACACCGACGCGGGCCTGCGCGCCCTGGAAATCGGCGACGAAGCCATCCTCGACGTCCGCGACTTCAGCCTGGCCGGCCCCGAGCGGCGTTCGGTGCGCCAGGCCGTCAAGCGCATCGAGCGGGCCGGCTACACCTCGCGGGTCCGCCGCCACAGCGAAATCCCCGAGTTCGAGATGACCGGGCTGCTCTGGCAGGCGCAGGCCTGGCGCGGCGCGGAGACCGAACGCGGGTTCTCGATGGCGCTCGGCCGGCTCGGCGACGCCAGCGACGGCCGCAGCGTGATGGTCGAGGCGTACGACGCCCGCGGCGACCTGCGCGGCCTGCTGTCGTTCGTCCCCTGGGGCCGCCGCGGGCTGTCGCTGGACCTCATGCGCCGCGACCGCGACGCCGAGAACGGCCTCAACGAGTACATGATCGCCGAGGTCGTCGCGGCCGCGCAGCACCTCGGCGCGCAGCGGATCTCGCTCAACTTCGCGATGTTCCGCGCGGTGTTCTCCGAAGGCGAGCGCATCGGCGCCGGCCCCGTGCTGCGGGCCTGGCGCGGCATCCTGAGCGTGTTTTCGCGGTTCTTCCAGCTGGAGTCGCTGTACCGGTCCAACGCCAAGTACGGGCCGGACTGGGAGCCGCGGTTCCTCTGCTACTCCTCGGCCCGGCGGCTGCCGCGCGTCGGCATCGTCGCGGGCGCGCTCGAAGGGTTCGTCCCGACCGGACGGGCGCGGTCGCTGCGGCTGGAGACGGTCGGCGACGACTTCGTCGCCCGCGTCAAGGAGATCGAGGAGTCGGCGGCGACGCCGGCGCCGAAGACGGTGCGGCGGCCCGAGCAGGTCCGCGTCCGCATCGACAAGCTCGCCAAGCTGCGCGAGGCCGGCATTGACCCGTACCCGGTCGGGTTCCGGCGCGACGACCACATCGGCGACGTCGTGGCGAAGTTCGGCGACCTGACCCCGGACACCGCCACCGGGCACCGCGTCCGGATCGCCGGGCGCGTGCTGAACCTGCGCGTCCTCGGCGGCCTGTGCTTCGCGCGCATCAAGGACTTCAGCGGCGAGATCCAGCTGATGCTCGAGGCGGGCGAACTCGACCTCACCGGCTGGCGGACCGGCGTCGACCTCGGCGACCACGTCGGCATCAGCGGCCAGGTCGTGACGTCGAAGCGGGGCGAGCTCTCGGTGCTCGTCGACGAGTGGACGGTCACCGCGAAGTGCCTGCACCCGCTGCCCGACAAGCGCAAGGGCCTCACCGACCCGGAGACGCGGGTCCGGCAGCGCTACCTCGACCTGGCGGTCAACCCGGACTCGACGAACATGCTGCGGCTGCGGTCCACAGTGGTCCGCGCGGTGCGCGACCGGCTGCACCACGCCGACTACCTCGAGGTCGAGACGCCGATGCTGCAGACGGTCCACGGCGGCGCCAACGCCCGGCCGTTCGTCACCCACATCAACGCCTACGACATGCGGATGTACCTGCGGATCGCGCCCGAGCTGTACCTCAAGCGGCTGTGCGTGGCCGGCGTCGAGCGCGTCTTCGAGCTCAACCGCAACTTCCGCAACGAAGGCGTCGACGCGACCCACAACCCCGAGTTCACGATGCTCGAGGCGTACCAGGCGTACGCGGACTACGACACCATGCGGACGCTGACCCGCGAGCTCGTCCAGCACGCGGCCGAAGCGGCGTACGGCGCCCAGATCGTGCGGCGGCCCGACGCCGACGGCAAGGTCGTCGAGCACGACATCTCCGGCGACTGGCCCGTCGTGCCGGTCCACGAAGCCGTCTCGGCGGTGTTCGGCGAGCAGATCGACTCCGGGACGTCGGTGGCCGACCTGCGCCGCCTGTGCGCCGCCGCGGGCGTGCCGGTGGGGGAGGACCCGAGCCACGGCGACCTGGTGCTCAAGGCGTTCGAGCACCTCGTCGAGGGCGCGACCGTGCTGCCGACGTTCTACACCGACTACCCGACCGACGTCTCGCCGCTGACCCGCCAGCACCGGCGGGACCCGCGGCTGGCCGAGCGCTGGGACCTGATCGCGTTCGGCTCCGAGGTCGGCACCGCCTACACCGAGCTGACCGACCCGATCGAGCAGCGGCGGCGGCTGGAGGCGCAGTCCCTGCGCGCGGCCAGCGGCGACGTCGAAGCGATGGAGCTGGACGAAGATTTCCTGCTCGCCCTGGAGCACGGCATGCCGCCGACCGGCGGCCTCGGCCTGGGCGTCGACCGGCTGCTCATGATGCTCACCGGTGCCTCCATCCGCCAGACAGTCCTGTTCCCCTTCGTCCGTCCGCAGGCGTAACGGATCGGTCGAACTGGTCACGGTGACTCGGCCGGGGCACGGGGGGTCGCTTACTGTGTGCCTCGTGCGCACGGCTCGGTTCGTCTCGGCCCTCTTGATAGGGGTGGCCGTCCTCGCGTATTCGGGCTGGCTGCTGGAGTTCGTCCTGCCCACGGGCGTGTCCCCGGTGCGGGACCCGGCCGAGGCGCTGCTGGGCGGGCCGCCGGTGTTCCGGATCCTGCTCGCGGTGTCGGGGGTGGCGTTCCTGCTCGCCGGGCCCCCGCTGCACCGGCTCGGCCCGGTCCAGTGGTCGGCGCGGCTGAGCTCGATCTCGGTGAGCGCGTTCGGCGTCGTCGTGCTGCTGCAGGCCGCCTACCCCGAGCGCAGCGCCGTGTGGTCGTCGCTGCTCAGCGCCGTCCTGGTGGGCGGGGTGATCAGCCTGATCCTGTGGTGGCCGCCGGGCTGGCGCGCGCTCGCGGTCGCGGGCCTGGCGGTGGTGCTGGCCACCTGGCTGGCCGTGGTGCTCGCCCGGCAGTTCGACACGTTCGA
Source organism: Amycolatopsis sp. NPDC004625 (assembly GCF_040609695.1). NCBI lineage: Bacteria > Bacillati > Actinomycetota > Actinomycetes > Pseudonocardiales > Pseudonocardiaceae > Amycolatopsis > Amycolatopsis sp. NPDC004625. Next base: position 14,770 of record NZ_JBEXKX010000085.1, on the reverse strand, counting down.
GGGCGTGTTCACGCGGCTGCAGCTGGTGGTCCGCGCCGCGCTGTACAGCATCGGCGGGGCGTACGCCTTCGTGAAGCCGGCGCCGCGCCACACGCACCGGTAGCGGAATTGTCGGTGGTGGGTGGCACGATCGCCGCAACGAACCCACAGGCGGAAGGATCGACATGGCGGGAAACGTGCGCCCGGTGGCCGACGAGCGTGACGGGCTGCTGAGCTTCCTGGAGCAGCAGCGGTACGTGCTCAGGCTGGCCGCACACGGGCTGACCGACGAGCAGGCGAGACTCGCCTCGACGAAGAGCACGCTGTCGGTGGGCGGGCTGATCAAGCACGTCGCGAGCACCGAGTACAGCTGGATGGACACGGTCCTGCAGGTGCCGCAGAAGCCGTTCGCGGAAGGCGTCGCGGAGTACGAGGCCGCGCACCGGCTGGGCCCGGAGGAGACCGTGGCGGGCGTCCTGGCCCGCTACGACGAGGTGGCGGCCCGCACGGCGGAGGTCATCGCGGGCATCGACGACCTCGGCCAGGCGGTCCCGGTCCCGAAGGGCGTCCCGTGGTTCCCGCCGGACGTCGACGCCTGGTCGGTCCGCTGGGTCCTGCTCCACCTGATCCAGGAAACGGCCCGCCACGCGGGCCACGCGGACATCATCCGCGAGCACATCGACGGCGGCACGGCCTACCCCCTGATGGCCGCCGCCGAAGGCTGGCCCGAGTCCCCCTGGATCAAGCCCTGGACCCCTGCATCCCAACCCGCCTGACCCGGCCCGCCCCGCGAACCGACCCCCCAGGCACGCGAACCGACCCCCCAGGCACGCGAACCGACCGTCCAGGCACGCGAGATGCCCCTTCAGTCACGCGTGATGCCCTCCCAGACACGCGTGATGCCCCGCAGCGCACGGGCCGGCGGCTCAGAACAGCGTCGGCTCGTCCGCCAGGGCGCCCTCGATCACGAGCATCCGGCGTTTCGTCCCGACCCCGCCCCGCGCCGAGAACCCGCCGTCCTTCCCGCCGGCCGCCAGCACCCGGTGGCACGGCACGATGATCGGGAACGGGTTGTGCCCCATCGCCTGCCCGACGGCCTGCGCCGACCCCGGCTGCCCGAGCCGGTGCGCGATGTCGCCGTAGGTCAGCGTCCTGCCCGGCGGGATCGTCCGCGCGACTTCGTACGCGCGCCGGTTGAACTCCGGCACCCCGGTGAAGTCCAGCGCCACCGAAGCCAGGTCCTGACGCGCCCCGCCGAGCAACGCCACGATCCCGTCCACGGCTTCCCGCACCGGCGCCGGCGGCGTCCCCTCGACGGCGTCCGGGAACCGCCGGACCAGCCAGGCCCGAGTCCGCGAAGCACTGCCCTCGGGCAGGGACGTCCCGACGACGACGTCGTCGCGCCACGCGACCCCGCACACCCCGATCGCCGTGTCGAACACCGTGAACCCCGTCGTCATGCCGTCAGCCTACGACCGAAGAGGGGTACCGCCCCGCCCCGAATGATCGCTAAGTTCGGTTTGGGCGAATTCGAGGAGGACGCGTGCGGCGAGCAATCCTGGTGACGGCTCTGCTCCTGCTCGGCCTGGCCACCCCCGCGGCCGCCGACCCCCTGGTCATGCCGCACGTCGTCGTCGCGCACCACACGGCCTGGGCCGAACTCGCCATCAAGAAAGCCGGCGGCACGGTCGTCGCGAGCTACCCGCAGATCGGCGTCGTCGTCGCGTACACGGCGAAGGACGACTTCGCCGCGAAGCTCCGCAGAACACCCGGCATCGACGCCGTCGGCGCAACGCGCACCGCGAAGGTCCCGAGAGCGTTCTTCGCGCCCCGCAAGGACCTCCGCTACACCGGTCCCGGCTCGCCGAACTCCGGCCAGGTCCCGCCGGAGGGCACCGCGTGGGACGTCCCGGCGCTGCACCTGCCCGAGGCGCACCAGGTCACCGACGGCAGTAAGAACACCCTCGTCGGCGTCCTCGACGTCGGTGTCGACGACACCCACCCCGAGCTGAAGCCGGCGTTCGACCGCAAGAACTCCGTCTCCTGCCTGTCCGGCTGGCCGGACCGCGGCCCCGGCGCCTGGCGGCCCACGCTCGACGGCCACGGCACGCACGTCGCCGGCACGATCGCCGCCGCCCGCAACGGAACCGGCGTCGTCGGCGTCGCCCCGGGGGTCGGGATCGCCGCGGTCAAACTCGCCGAACTCGACGACACCGAGACGGCCGAGAGCATGGTCTGCGGGTTCGTCTGGGCCGCCGAACACGGCTTCGCGGTGGCCAGCAACAGCTACCGCTCGATCCCGTGGCGCTACAACTGCGACGACCAGCCGGACCAGGCCGCGGCGAAGCTCGCCGTCGGCCGGGCGGTCGCGTACGCGCAACGCCGGAACGTCCTCGTGGTCGCTTCCGCCGGCAACGCCGGCATCGACCTGGACAGCCGCTCGGTGGACAAGGAAAGCCCGGCCGACAGCACGCCGGTGGAGCGCCGGATCGACCCGAGCTGCACCCGCCTGCCGCATGAGCTGCCCGGCGTCGTCGGCACCGGCGCGCTCGACGAAAAGCTCGTCAAGGCAAGCTTCTCCAACTACTCGGCGTCCCGGATCAGCGTCGCCGCGCCCGGCGCGCGCGTCTGGTCGACCTGGCCGAACGGCGAATACCGGTCCGCGAGCGGGACGTCGATGGCCGCGCCGCACGCGAGCGGCGTCGCGGCCCTGATCGCGAGCGAGCACCCGCACTGGAGCGCCGAGCGGATCAAGCGCGCCCTCTACGCCACGGCGACACCGCTCCCATGCCCGGACGCCGTCTGCGCCGCCACGAAGGACGGAACCACCTACTACGGCCACGGGATGGTCGATGCGGCGAGGGCCGTCGGCGCGGGATGATGGCGCTCGTGCTCGATCACCTCGTCTACGCCGGCCCGGACCTCGCCGAGGCCGTCGCCCGCGTCACCGCGCTCACCGGCGTCACGCCCGCACCCGGCGGCCGCCACGTCGGCGTCGGCACGGCCAACCACCTCGCCGACCTCGGCGCCGGCATGTACCTGGAGGTGATCGGCCCGGACCCGGCGCAGCCGGACCCCGACGGGCCGCGGCCGTTCGGCATCGACGACCTGACCGAGCCGGCCCTGGTCGCCTGGGCGGTCCGCACGCCGGACATCGACGCGACGATCGCGTCGGCCCGCGCCCACGGCTTCGACCCGGGCGACGCGACCGAGATGTCCCGCGAAACCGCCGACGGCGAAACGCTGCGCTGGCGCCTGACCCCGCCGAGCGTCCCGGGCACGCTGCACCCGTTCCTGATTGACTGGGGTTCGACACCCCACCCGACGACGCGCGGGCTGCCGTCCCTGCCGCTGCTGATGGTCACCGGCGCCCACCCGGACCCGGATTCGGTGCTCGCGGTGACCGACGCGCTCGGCCTGGAGCTGCTGGTGCGCCGCGCGGACCAGGCCGGCCTGACGGCGGCCCTCCGGACTCCGGAAGGCCGCCAGGTCGCGTTGAGCTAGGCCTTGCCCTCGCGCCACAGGTTGGTCATCGGCAGCCGCCGGTCGCGGCCGAACGCCTTGAACGTGATCTTCGTGCCCGGCGGGTACTGGCGCCGCTTGTACTCGGCCTTGTCGACCATCCGGACCACGCGGTCGATGGTCTCCGGGTCGAACCCCGCCGACACGAGGTCCGCGTACCCGCGGTCGCCCTCGACGTAGTCGTCGAGGATGTCGTCCAGCAGCTCGTAGTCCGGCAGCGAATCGGTGTCCACCTGGCCCGGACGCAGCTCGGCCGACGGCGGCTTGGTGATCGAGTTCTCCGGGATCGGCGGGGTCTCGCCGTTCTTCACCGCTTCGGCGTTGCGCCAGCGGGCCAGCTGCCACACGTGCGTCTTGAAGACGTCCTTGATCGGGGCGAACGCGCCGACCGCGTCGCCGTAGATCGTCGAGTACCCGACGGCGAGCTCGGTCTTGTTGCCGGTGGCCAGCACCAGGTGACCGTCCAGGTTGGACAGTGCCATCAGGAGCATGCCCCGCGTCCGCGCCTGGATGTTCTCCTCGGCCAGCCCGGTCAGGGACAGCTGGTCGACGTACACGCGGACCATGTCCTCGACCGGCTCGACCCGGTAGTGCGCGCCGATCCGCCGCGCCAGGTCGGCGGCGTCGTCCTTCGAGTGCCCCGACGAGTACTTCGACGGCATCGAGACGCCGTGGACGTTGTCGCCGCCCAGCGCGTCCGCCGCCAGCGCCGCGCAGACCGCCGAGTCGATGCCGCCGGAGAACCCGAACGTCACCGACGAGAACCCGTTCTTGTGCACGTAGTCCCGCAGCCCGACGACCAGCGCGTGCCACACCTCGGCCTCGTCCGACAGCGGCTCGCTGATCACCGGCTCGGCGGTCGGCTCGTAGGAGGGCACCGGTTCCGCGCTCAGCACCCGGCGCCGGACGTGCAGCCCTTCGAGCTCGCCGTCGCCGGCGTGCCCGCCCGCGGCGAGGTCCGTGTCCAGCACGAGCAGGTGCTCGACGAACTGCGGCGCGCGGGCCAGCAGGGTGCCGTCCGCGCCGACGACGAGCGAGTCGCCGTCGAAGACGAGGTCGTCCTGCCCGCCGACCTGGTTGGTGTAGACCAGCGGCGCCCCGGCTTCGGCGGCGCGGCGCGCGATGAGCGGCAGCCGCTGCTCGTCCTTCGACCGCTCGTACGGCGACGCGTTCGGTGCGACGACGAGGTCGACGCCGGCGCGCCCGAGCGCCGAGATCGGGCCGCCGTCCTGCCAGATGTCCTCGCAGATGACCATGCCGATGTCGAGCCCGTGGAACCGGACGACGTCGAGCGTGGTGCCCGGCTTGTACCAGCGGTGCTCGTCGAAGACGCCGTAGTTGGGCAGGTGGTGCTTGAACTGCCGCGCGACGACCTCGCCGCGGTACAGCGCGGCGGCGGCGTCCCGCGGGCCGACGTCGTCGAGGTCGAGGTACCCGATGTAGGTGAGCACTTCACCGCACCCGGCCTCGTCGAGCCGGCGCGCCAGCGACTCGACCCCCTGCCGCGAGGCGGCGGCGAAGGTCTTGCGCAGCGAGAGGTCCTCGATCGGGTAGCCGGTCAGGGACATCTCGGGGAAAACGACGACGTGGGCGCCGGCCTCGGCGGCCCGGCGGGTCCATTCGACGTGCAGGTCGGCGTTGCCGTCGAGGTCGCCGACGGTGGGGTTGACCTGGGCGAGCGCGATGCGCAGTTGCGGCATGCCGCCATTCTGTCCCACGGTCACCCGGATGACCGAGCGAATGTGGGGGAAACGCCACGCCCTGCCGCAGCCGTCGTGAGTGGTAAGGCGAGTTAGAACGCGCCTTACCACTCACGAGCCGCTACTTGCGCTTGATCATGCTCCGGACCTTCTTGATGGTCTGCTCGAAGTCCGAATCGAACGGGTTGTCGTGCACGAGGTACGTCCACGTCGTGTTCGCCCGCCGGACGCCGGCGTCGCCGAGGTCGATGCCCTCGTCCGTCAGCTCCGCCTCTTCGAGCGTCTTCGCGGCCCGGGAGTCCGCCTCCGCGATGATCTTGTGGAACTCCGGGATCGCCGCGCGGTGGAACTCGTCCAGCGGCGTCTCGCGCGCCAGCGCCCGCAGGTGGATGCTCTCGCGGACGTCGGTCAGGTACGCCAGGTGGTCCGACCACAGCTGGTCGACGTGGAACAGCAGCACCTCGCGGCACATCTGCTCCAGCTTGTCCTGGTCGTCCAGCTTCTCCTTCAGCTCGCCGAACTTCTCCTCGTGCGCCTTCTCCAGCACCTCCGCCGCGTACGCGGTGCGAAGCACCTTGTCGCGGTGCACCAGCAGGTCACGCCGCTGCCGCTCGATCAGCCGCGTGTAGCGCCAGGTGTTGCGGTGGATCTCCAGGTCGACGCCCTCGGCGACGCGCTGGGCGTGGTTGAGCTGCCGCAGCGCCGCGTTGTCGGTGATCTCGCCGGTCTCTTCGTCGTCGACGATGCCCTCGGGCACGTCCGGCGCGTTCGACAGCACGAGTTCGTCGTTCAGGCTCGCGAAGAAGATCGCGCTGCCGGGGTCGCCCTGACGGCCGGACCGGCCGCGCAGCTGGCCGTCGAGCCGGCTCGACGGGTACCGCGCGGTGCCGATGACGTGCAGCCCGCCCAGCTCGACGACCTCTTCGCGGGTCGCCCCGTCGGTGCCGCCCAGCCGGATGTCGGTACCGCGGCCGGCCATCTGCGTGGACACGGTGACCGCGCCCTTCTTGCCCGCCTCGGCGATGATCGCGGCCTCTTCGGCGTCGTTGCGCGCGTTGAGCACGACGCACTCGAGGTCGACCTTCGCGAGCTTCTCGGCCAGCTCTTCGGACTCGGCGACGTCCTGGGTGCCGACGAGGATCGGCCGCCCGGTCTCGTGCACCGTGCGGATCTCCTCCTCGATCGCCCGCAGCTTCTGCGACGGCGAAGCGAAGACGCGGTCCTCGAGGTCCTCGCGGATGTTCGGGGTGTTCGGCGGGATGACCGCGACCTCGAGCTCGTAGAACTCCCGCAGCTGCTCGGCGACGGCGACCGCGGTACCGGTCATGCCGGCCACCTCGGGGTAGCGCGCCAGCAGCGCCTGGACGGTGATCGAGTCCAGGATCTCGCCGCGGTCGGTCGCGGTGACCTGCTCCTTCGCCTCGACGGCGGCCTGGAGGCCGTCCGGCCAGCGCTGCAGCTCGGCGACGCGGCCGCGGGCGGCGTTGATCAGCTGGACCTTGCCGTCGCGGACCAGGTAGTCGACGTCGCGGGTCAGCAGCGCGTGCGCGTGCAGGGCCACGTTCACCGCGGGCAGCCGGTCCGACGCCGTCTCGCCGTAGAGGTCGTCGACCTCCAGGCCGAGCGACTTCGCGACGACGGACGCGCCGGCGTCGGTCAGCCAGGCGTTGCGGCCCTCGCTGTCGGTCTCGTAGTGCAGGCCGAGGCGCAGCCGCCGGACGACCTTCGCGACCTCTTCGTCGGCGTCGGTGTGGTCGATCGAGCCGGCCATCACCAGCGGGACGCGGGCCTCGTCGACCAGCACCGAGTCCGCCTCGTCGACGATCGCGACCTCGGGGGCGGGCTGGACCAGGTCGTCGACCGACGTCACCAGCCTGTCCCGCAGGACGTCGAACCCGATCTCGGCCACCGCGCCGTACGTGACGTCCTTCGCGTACGCCTCGCGCCGCTCTTCGCGCGAGTGCGACGGCTCGACCCAGCCGACCGACACGCCGAGCAGCGCGTACACCGGACCCATCCACTCGGCGTCGCGGCGGGCCAGGTAGTCGTTGACGGTGACGACGTGAACGCGCTTTCCGCGGATCGCGTACCCGGCCGCGGCCAGCGCGCCCGCGAGGGTCTTGCCCTCACCGGTCTCCATCTGCACGACGTGCTTGGTCAGCAGGCCCATCGTGCCCAGCACCTGCACGTCGAACGCGCGCTCGCCGAGGGCGCGCCGCGCGGCCTCGCGGCCCAGCGCGCACACCTCGATCAGCTGCGCGTCGCCGAACGCGGTGTCCTTCAGCGTCTCGCGAAGCTTGCCCGCCCGCTCGGTCAGCTCCTCGTCGGAGAGCTTTTCGAGCTCGGGTTCGAGCTTCAGGACCGCGGGCAGCAGTGCTTCGTAGCGGGTCAGCTCGACGCTGCCCGGCCGCTGGATGATCCGGCGGAGCTTCTTGCCCACCCGGCTGATCAGTGCTGCCACCCCTGGTCTCCCGTTCTCTCTCGCTCGACCGGCTTCCACCACCCAACGCGACGGTGGTGCGTTCGAGTTCCGCGGCCGGATGGGACGATCCAACCGTGTTCCCTCATCCCAGCGCCAGGTCCGGTCGTATCCGACGCCGCCGGATCACCGCAATTGCGACATCCGTGCTGATCGCGGCCCCGCTGGCCGCCTGCACGTCCACCGGAACGGCGGTGCCCGCCCCGACGACCGAGTCGCACCCGCCGTCCGGGCCGGTGCCCGCCGGGCTGGAGCGGTTCTACGGCCAGAGCCTGTCCTGGGCCGACTGCGCACCTTACGCGACGTCGGAAGACTCGAGGTCGGCGTTCCAGGCGAAGGACGTCCAGTGCGCGCGCCTGACCGTGCCGCTGGACTACGCCAAGCCGGCCGGGGACACCATCACGCTCGGCCTGCTCCGCCGCAAGGCCACCGGCGACCGGATCGGGTCGCTCGTGGTCAACCCCGGCGGGCCGGGTGCGTCGGGCATGGTCGCCGCGGCCGGGCTGGTCAAGCCGGCCACGGGCAGCGGCCTGGGCAAACGCTTCGACCTGGTCGGATTCGACCCGCGGGGGATCGGCGCGAGCCAGCCGGCCATCCACTGCCTGACCGACTCCGAGCGCGACGCCGACCGCGCCGACGACAGCGAGACCGACGGCTCGCCGGCGGGCGTGCAGAAGCAGGAAGGGCAGGAAAAGGACTTCGCCGCGAAGTGCGCCCAGCGCACCGACGACGGCACCGGGATGCTCGCCAACGTCGGCACCCGCGACGTCGTGAAGGACCTGGACGTCCTGCGCTCGGTCCTCGGCGACGAAAAGCTGACCTATCTGGGCTACTCCTACGGCACCCGGATCGGGTCGGCCTACGCCGAGGTGTTCCCGAAGAACGTCCGCGCGATGGTCCTCGACGGCGCGGTCGACCCGGAGCAGGACGCGGTCGAGTCGCTGGTCGCGCAGGGCCAGGGCTTCGGGACGGCGTTCACGCAGTTCGCGAAGTGGTGCACGGCCCAGCAGGACTGCGCGCTCGGCGCGAACCCGGACGGCGCGGTGAAGGCGTTCCAGGACCTGGTCCGGCCGCTGATCGACTTCCCGGTGCCGGTCGGCGACGGCCGCAAGCTCTCCTACGAGGACGCGACCACCGGCGTCATCCAGGCGCTCTACCAGCAGACCCTCTGGGACACCCTCAACTCGGGCCTCAACGAGCTGAAGCAGCAGCGCGGCGCGACGCTGGAGAAGCTCGCCGACATCTACAACGAGCGCGACTCCGACGGCCGGTACGGCACCACGCAGGACGCCTTCACGGCGATCCGCTGCGTCGACGACCCGCGCGTCACCGACCCGGCCGTCATCCTGCGGGCGCAGGAGGAGTACGTGAAGGTGGCGCCGTTCCTCGACGACGGCCGCCCGGCTTCGGCGGCCCGCGACGCCTGCGCGTTCTGGCCGGTGCCGAACACCTCGGAGCCGCACGTGCCGAACGTCGAAGGGCTGGCGAAGACGCTGGTCATCTCGACGACGAACGACCCGGCGACGCCGTACCAGGCCGGCGTCAACCTCGCGAAGGGCCTGAAGGGCGCGCTGCTCACGTTCGAAGGCACCCAGCACACGGTGTTCCTGCAGGGCGTGAAGTGCGTGGACGAGGCCGGCACGGACTACCTGGTCGACGGCACGGTGCCGCCCGAGGGCAAGCGCTGCTCGCCGTAGCTACGCCTGTTTGGTCAGCGACAGCTCGATCATCACCGGGCTGAGGTGGTTGTCGGGCGGCGGGATCTGCACCCACAGCCGCGCGAAGCGCCGCGGGCCGCCGTCGTCGGACACCCAGACCTTGACGTTGAGGTCGGCGTCGACGGCGGCGAGGACGCTGTGCGCCACCGCGGCGGGGACCCGCCCGGCCACCCGCAGCGCAGGTGCGCCGTCGACGTTCTCGCGGCCTTCGGTTTCGGCGTCGGTCACCCCGTCGAGCAGCCGCTTCAGCCCGCCTTCCCGGCCGAGGAACGCGCTGACCGGGTACGGCGGCTTCTGGCTGTCGTGCACGTCGAACGGGTACTTGGTGTGCCCGTCGCCGTCCTGGACGTCGGCCGTGCCTTTCGCGGCGCCACCGCCGGCCAGCGTCGCGTCGCCCTCGATCTGGCGGAGCGGGAACCCCGGGAGCACGCCGTTGACGCCGGCCGCGAAGTGCACGCTGCGCACCGAGGCGAACGACGTCGCCGCCGCGTGGACCAGCTCGGATCCCGCCGGGAACGGCCCGCGCGTGTCGGGCGATCCGGTGCAGCCGGCCGTCAGCAGGAGCACGAGCAGGAGGGCGAGGCGACGCATCCCCGAAGCCTACTGATGGCCTGATCCTTGCGGATGATGTCCTTCCGGCCACTATCCTCCGCACGCGCGCGCGAAGAGACTGCCAGGGTGACTGTCGAAACCCGTCCCGCCCCGAAGCTGCACCGCGCCTGGCTGATCGCCGGGGCCGCCTTCGTCGCGCTGCTCGCCTCCGCCGGCTTCCGCGCCGCTCCCGGTGTCCTCATCGACCCGCTGCACGAGGAGTTCGGCTGGTCCCGCACCACGATCAGCTCGGCCGTCTCGGTCAACCTCGTGCTCTTCGGCCTCTTCGCGCCCTTCGCGGCCGCGCTGATGGAGCGCTTCGGCATCCGCCGCGTCTCGGCGACGGCGTTGACCGTGATCGCGCTCGGCGCGGGCGGCACGGTGTTCATGACCGCGAGCTGGCAGCTCGTGCTGTGCTGGGGCGTCCTGGTCGGGCTGGGCACCGGCTCGATGGCCATGGGCTTCGCCGCGATGGTCGCGACCCGCTGGTTCGTCCGCAGCCGTGGCGTCGTCACCGGCGTCCTGACCGCGGCGGGCGCCACCGGCCAGCTGATCTTCCTGCCGCTCATCGCGAACCTGGCGGTGACCTCGGGCTGGCGGACGGCCTCGCTGGTGATCGCGATCGCCGCGCTCGCCGTCGTCCCGGTGGTCCTGCTGGTGATCCGCGACCACCCCGCCGACGTCGGTACCACGGCCTACGGCGCGCCCGCCGACGCCGAGGTCGCGCGCCCGGCCGCGAAGACCGGCTCGGTCCGCCGGGCCCTCTCCGTACTGGGCCAGGCCGCGCGGACCCGGACGTTCTGGCTGCTCGCGGTCGGCTTCGCGATCTGCGGCGCGACGACCAACGGCCTGGTCGGCACCCACTTCGTGCCCGCCGCGCACGACCACGGCATGCCGCAGACGACCGCGGCCGGCCTGCTGGCCCTGGTCGGCGTGTTCGACGTCGTCGGGACGATCTTCTCCGGCTGGCTCACCGACCGCGTCGACCCGCGGATCCTGCTCGGCGTCTACTACGCCCTGCGCGGGCTTTCGCTGGCGCTGCTGCCGCAGCTGTTCACCGACTCGGTGCAGCCGAGCATGTGGGCGTTCATCCTGTTCTACGGCCTCGACTGGGTGGCCACGGTCCCGCCGACCGTCGCTCTCTGCATCCGGGCGTTCGGCGACGCCGGCCCGATCGTGTTCGGCTGGGTCTTCGCCTCCCACCAGCTCGGCGCGGCGTTCGCCGCGTCGGCCGCCGGCCTGGTCCGCGACCAGCTCGGGAACTACACCCTGGCCTGGTATTCCGCCGCGGTCCTGGCCGTCATCGCGTCGGCCGCTTCGCTGGCCATCACCCGGGCGAAGAAACCCGTCGCGGTGCTCGCGACGTGACTTCGGCGGCCACGGCGCGTCGTGAAACACGCCGTTAACACGCTGTGGTTAGGGTGCGGCCATGGATCGCCAGCAGGAATTCGTGCTCCGCACGCTCGAGGAGCGCGACATCCGTTTCGTTCGTCTCTGGTTCACCGATGTGCTGGGGTTCCTCAAGTCCGTCGCGGTCGCGCCGGCCGAGCTCGAAGGCGCGTTCAACGACGGAATCGGCTTCGACGGCTCAGCCATCGAGGGCTTCGCGCGCGTCTACGAATCGGACATGGTCGCCAAGCCCGACCCGGCGACGTTCCAGGTGCTGCCCTGGGAGACCCCCGACGGCGGCCCGTACTCGGCCCGCATGTTCTGCGACATCGCGATGCCGGACGGTTCGCCGTCCTGGGCCGACCCACGGCACGTGCTGCGCCGCCAGCTGTCGAAGGCCGCGGAGGCCGGCTTCACCTGCTACGTCCACCCCGAGATCGAGTTCTTCCTCCTCTCGAACATGCCGGAGGACGGCAGCGAACCCGAGCCCGCCGACAACGGCGGCTACTTCGACCAGGCCAGCCACGCCACGGCGACGCACTTCCGCCGACACGCCATCGAGACCCTCGAGGCGATGGGCATCTCGGTCGAGTTCAGCCACCACGAAGGGGCACCGGGTCAGCAGGAAATCGACCTCCGCTACGCCGATGCGCTGACGATGGCCGACAACGTGATGACGTTCCGTTACGTCGTCAAGGAGGTCGCCCTGACCCAGGGCGTGCGCGCCACGTTCATGCCGAAGCCGTTCACCGACCAGCCCGGTTCGGGCATGCACACGCACGTCAGCCTGTTCGAAGGCGACCGCAACGCCTTCTACGACGCCGAGGATCCCCACGAGCTGTCGGAGACCGGCAAGGCCTTCGTCGCCGGGGTGCTCCACCACGCGAAGGAGATCTCGGCGGTCACCAACCAGTGGGTGAACTCGTACAAACGCCTGATCAGCGGCAGTGAGGCGCCGACGACGGTCTCGTGGGGCCGGGCGAACCGCTCGGCGCTCGTCCGGGTCCCGATGTATTCACCCGGAAAGGCGTCATCCCGGCGGGTGGAGATCCGTACCCTGGACTCGGCGTGCAACCCGTACCTCGCGTACTCGGTCATCCTGGCCGCGGGGCTGAAGGGGATCGAGAAGGGGTACGAGCTGCCGCCGCCCGCCGAGGACAACATCTGGCAGCTGAGCGACTCCGAGCGGCGCGCCGCCGGGTACGCGCAGCTACCGCAGAACCTGGGAGAGGCCCTGGCCGAGATGGAGAAGTCCGAACTGCTGCCGGAAGCGCTCGGCGAGCACGTCTACGACTTCTTCCTCCGGAACAAGCGGGTGGAGTGGGACAACTACCGCAGCGCGGTCACCCCGTACGAACTCCGAACCCTGTTGCCGGTGCTCTGATGGGGCGGCGGCCGGTGTTCCTCGCGGTCCTGGCCGCCGCACTCGTGCTCGTCCCCGCGGCACCCGCGGTTGCTTCCCCGAAGTTCGACCTCGACTCCGCCGACATCCCGGCCCTGCAGGCGCGGATGGCGTCCGGCCGGCTCACTGCCGTGGGCCTGACCAGCACTTACCTCGACCGGATTCACCGGATCGACGGTAAGGTCAACGCGGTCCTGGCCCTCAACCCGGCCGCGCTCTCGCAGGCTTCGGCCAGCGACGCACGGCGTCGCACGCACCACCTGCGCGGGCCGCTCGACGGCATCCCGGTGCTGGTCAAGGACAACGTCGACACGCGCGACCAGTGGACGACGGCCGGTTCGCGGGCGTTGCGCAGTCGTCCCGCCGCGGACGCAACACTGATCACCCGGTTGCGGGACGCCGGCGCGGTCATCCTCGGCAAGGCGAACCTGTCCGAATGGGCGAACTTCCGCGCCGCGAAGCCGACGTCCGGCTGGTCGGGCGTCGGCGGCCAGACGAACAACCCGTACGTGCTGGACCACAACCCGTGCGGGTCGTCCGCCGGATCGGCGGCCGGCGTCGCGGCATCGCTGGCCCAGGTGGCGATCGGCTCGGAGACCGACGGCTCGATCGTGTGCCCGGCCGGGATGACGGCGACGGTCGGCCACAAACCCAGCCTCGGCCTGGTCAGCCGCACGGGCGTGGTGCCGATTTCGGCCGAGCAGGACACCGCGGGCCCGATCGCCCGCAACGTCGTCGACGTGGCGCTGACCCTGTCGGTCCTGCAGGGGCGTGACCCCGCGGACCCGGCCACCCTGACCTACCCGCGGACGCAGCCGACGGACTACGCGAAGCTGCTTCGCCCGGGTGTCCTGCGCGGCGCTCGCATCGGTCTCTGGCGGCTGCCGGTCCTCGGCCCGGAAACCGACGCGATCATGACGTCGGCCAGGAACTCCCTGGTCAAGGCGGGGGCGACGGTCGTCGAGGTGACGTTGCCCTACCAGGCGCGGCTGGGGGAGCTGGAGTTCCCGGCGCTGCTGACGGAGTTCCACCGCGACATCGACGCGTACCTGGCCACCCGCCCGCGCGGCCCGCGCAACCTGGCCGAGCTGATCGCGTACAACCGCGCGGACCCGCTGGAGCGGACGTGCTTCGCCGGGCAGGAGCTGTTCGAGCAGGCGCTGGCCGCGCCGCCGCCGACGGACCCGGGGTACCTCGCCGGCCGGGCGGAGCTTTCGGACCTCGCGCGCCGGTCGTTGGACGAGACGCTGGCGAAGTACCACCTGGACGCGATCGCCTCGCCGACCAACCCGCCGGCGTGGAAGACGGACTGCGCGGTGGGCGACGACGACGTGATCCCGTCGTCGACCCCAGCGGCGGTGGCGGGCTACCCGGACGTGACCGTGCCGGCCGGGTTTGCCGGACCCCTCCCGGTGGGCATCTCGTTCATGGGCGCCCGGTGGTCCGACGCCCGGGTGCTGGCGTTCGCCGCGGACTTCTCGCGCGTGGCGCCGGTGCGGGTTCCGCCCCGGTACCTGCCGTCGTTGCCGTCGTAGCGGCGGCCGGTCTCGGCACGCCTCCGGCGGCCTGGGCCGTCGTAGCCCTCCGTGAGCGTCCTGACCTGCGCAAATGGCGTTAAGTGACCCCCCTGTTTTGGGGCGGTTTGGGGGCATGTAATCTTCTCTTCGTCGCCAGGAACACCGGGTCACACCGGGGCCGCAAGCCCCGGAGACCAGGCCGGGACGAGCGGGTTGACACCGCGGATCGGACCGGGTAATGTTCAGCGTCGGCCCACGAGCGGCCGCCGACCCCCTACGACTAAACCCGTAGGCTGAGGCATGCTCGACCAAAAGCTTGTGAATATCGCTTGGAACAACTGCCGAGGATTTGGCCGCCGATAAAGCGGATGGATCCGGAGTGTGTTGCTTGAGAACTCAACAGTGTGCTAGTGAACTAAGCCAGTAGAGCTTATGTATTGAACCTCGTATGAGGTTCCTTTGAGAGCATTAAA
>NZ_JBEXKX010000084.1:0-25664 GCF_040609695.1 Amycolatopsis sp. NPDC004625 | reverse complement strand
CTCACACCTACTACCCCCGCATCGGTCCGGTTCGCTGCGCAACGACAGGCATGCTGTGCTCGGCGCCTTCCTGTTCCGCCGCCGTCGCCGCCACATGGTGCGCTGGTCAGCCGGCGACCCAGAAGGCGTAGTCCGCCGAGTACCGCACCGCCGTCTGCGCGCCCGCCGCGCAGGCCCCCGCCGGGGCCACGCCGCCGCGGGTGTTCAGGCGCTGGACGTAGGTCACCTTGCCGAAGATGCCGTCGCCGGTGGTGAGGTTCGCCTTGAGCAGCAGCGCCGGGATCGCGCCGTCCCGCGGCGAGTTGGCCACCGCGGCCGCGCCGACCGTGCTGCCGTCCACAGTGGACGTCCACACCGGGCCCTTGCTGTGCAGGGCCACCGGCCTGCCGTGTTTCGTGAGCACCGCCGCGGGCTGGATCAGGGTCCACGCGCCGTTCGTGCAGCCGTAGATCTGCACGCCCTCGGCCGGGAAGCTCGCCAGCGCGACGTTTCCGGCCGGGACCTTGACCGCGTCCGGGACCTTCGGGGCCGCCGGGGTGGCCGAGGCCGTCGCCGCGCCGCCGACCAGCAGGGCACCCACCGCGAGCGCCAGCGTCATCCGCTTCATGAGATCCACCTTCGAAATCCTCCCGCCGCTTCTCGGCGGGCTCCCGCCCCTCCACACGGGAGCCCGCCGGAAACGGTTCAGGAGGATCAGGCAGCGACCTCTTCCGCCTCGCCGGCCGCTTCGGCTTCGGCCGCCTTCGGGTCCGGCGTCCGGTGGCGCAGCGAGAGCAGCCCGCCGACGACCAGCGTGATCACCACGCCCAGCAGCGTGTACCAGGGGTAGGCGAGGGCCACGCGATCCCCGGCCGCCTTGCCGAAGTCGACACCGAGCAGCCCGCCGGTCTTCGCGCTGAACTTCACCCCGAGGATGACGAACGCCATCACCACGACCGTGGCCACGAACGCGATGATCGCGTCCACCTGCCGGGCCTTCTTGATCAGCAGGCCGAGCAGGAACGAGCCGAGCAGCGCGCCGTAGGTGTAGCCGGTGATCGCCAGCCCCAGCTCGATGACCGAGTTCTTCGTGGTGGAGAACAGCGAAGCGAACACCGCGAACACCACGGCCCAGATCAGTGTCCACATGCGACCGTGCCGGAGCAGCTTGGAGTCCTCCGGCGAGCGTTTGGTGAACCGCTGGTAGAGGTCGGCCACGGTCGACGTCGAGAGCGCGTTGAGCGCCGAGGCCAGCGCCCCCATGGTCGACGCGAGCACGCCCGCGATGAGCAGGCCCGACACCCCGACCGGCAGGTCGTCGATGATGAACCGCGAGAACACGTCGTCCGGGCTCTGCAGGCCGAGCTGCGCGACCGACTTGCGGCCGTCGAACACCCACAGCATCGCCCCGACCAGCAGGAACAGCGCGAACTGGATGGTGACGATGATGCCGCTGCCGATCAGCGCCTTCTGGCCGTCGCGCAGGCTGCGCGTGGCCATCAGCCGCTGCGCGATCAGCTGGTCGGCGCCGTGCGAGGCCATCGACAGGGCCGCGCCGCCGAGTACCGCCGTCACGAAGGCGTACGGGCTGGTCAGCAGGTTCTTCGTGAAGTCGACGAGCATGAACTTGCCGTCGTCGGACGCCTGGCTCATCCAGTCACCCGGCAGCTTGTTCAGCAGCACGATCGCCGCCACCGCCGCGCCGCCGAGGTAGAGCGACAGCTGGATGACGTCGACCCAGACGACCGCCTTGATCCCGCCGATGTAGGCGTAGACCAGGGTCAGCGCGGTCAGGATGACGACGATCACCCAGTAGTCCAGGTGGATGTTGTAGTGCCCGAGGATCACCTTGATCGGGATCGCGCCGGCGAACAGGCGCACCCCCTCGGCGAGCAGGCGCGTGATCACGAACGTCACCGACGCGGTGCCCTGCAGGCCCGAGCCGAAGCGCTTGCCCAGGAACGCGTACGCGCTGACGAGGTTGCCGCGGAAGTACCGCGGCAGCAGCACGAACGCGGCGATCGTCCGGCCGATGATGTAGCCGAACGCCAGCTGAAGGAACAGGAACGCGTTGCCGAAGACCAGCCCCGGCGTGCTGATCACGGTCAGCGTCGAGGTTTCCGTGGCCACCACCGACAGCATCACCGCACCCCACGGGAGGCTGCGCTCGCCGACGAAGTAGTCGGCCGCCGACCGTTGCTTCCGGCCGACGAGCACGCCTATCAGCGGCATCGCCGCCAGGTAGACCACGATGATGGCGAGGTCGACACCGCGCATGGAGCTCTCCTACCGTCCGGTCTTCTCCGCGACTCGCAACCGTGTCACGCTGCCCCCCAGCGGGGCGGGAAGGATCAGGGGGCCGGTGCCCGGGACCAGCGCGCCGAGCACGCGCGGCCCGCGTGCGCCGGTCGCCGACGGCACCGTACCCGGTACGCCGCACCAGGTCAGCCAGCCCAGCAACGCCGTGAGGTACGCCTCCTTGCCGGCGCCCGGCAGCCCGAGGTCGTCGCTGGTCTTCAGCACCGCGGACGGCAGGTTCCGGGCCAGCGCCGCCATCAGCGCCGGGTTCCGCACCCCGCCGCCGGAGGCGATGACGGTCGCGACGCCGTGCCGCCGGCACTGGGCGGCGACGGTGACGGCAGTCAGCTCGGTCAGCGTCGCGAGCAGGTCGCCGGGTTCGAGCGGCGGCAGGCCGCCGAGGGCGGCGTCGAGGTAGGGCGCGTTGAAGTGCTCCTTGCCGGTGGACTTCGGCGGCTCGGCGGCGAAGTACGGGTCGGCGAGCAGCCGGTCGAGCAGGTCCTGGCGCACCGACCCGCCGAGCGCGAGCCGGCCGTCGACGTCGCTGTGCCGCCCGGTGACGCGGTGGGCGGCGAGGTCGAGCAAGGCGTTGGCGGGCCCGGTGTCGAAGGCGATCGCCGGCGCGCCCGCGGCGACGACGGTGATGTTCGCGATGCCGCCGAGGTTGACCGCGGCGACGGCGTGACCGGCGTCTTCGGCGAGGCCGCGCAGCCACAGCTGGTCGAGCGTGCTCGCCAGGGGAGCCCCGTGGCCGCCCGCGGCGACGTCGCGGGCCCGTAGGTCGGCGCACACCGGCAGCCCGGTGCGTTCGGCGATCCAGGCGGGCTGGCCGAGCTGGAGGGTGCCGCGGACCGCGCCGCCCTCGACCCAGTGGAACACCGTCTGGCCCAGCGACGCGACCAGGTCGGCGGAGCCGCCGGCGAGGTCCGCGGCGCCGCGGGCGGCCGCGTCGGCGAACGCCTGCCCGACACCGGTGTCCAGCCGCGTCAGCTCCCCGGCCGTGCACGGGTTCGGCGGCAGGGCGGCGCGCAGGGCCTCGCGCAGCGGTTCGGGGTAGGGGACGTCGAGCTCGCCCAGCGGCGTCAGCACGACGGTGCCGGCTTCGGCGTGCAGGTCGGCGGCGGCCACGTCGATCCCGTCGATCGACGTGCCCGAAATCAGGCCGATCACCCGATAGCCGTGGCTGGCTCGCATCCCCATCCGGAGGGGTTTAGTGGAGCGTTGCCTGTGACGCAACCCACGTGGTGAAGTCTTGGCCCAATCGGGACCCAGGTTGTTGCGAATTGCCTGTGCGGACGGGGTGTCCGCCGGGCGCGGGCGCGGATGAAAGGATGGGGCCGTGTCGAGCACCTGGTTCCTGTTCGTAGTCGTCGCCGTCGTCGTGCTGGTCGCCCTGCTGGTGACCGGCCTGCTGGTCGCCCGCAGGCGGCGGATCAGCCTGGACGCCCGGCGTGAGGTCGAGGAGAAACCGAAGGGCGGCTCGTACGCGGCCAGCGGGGGCATCGCGCTCGCGCCCGGCGGCGCGGCCGAAGCCGAAGCCGCCGAGCACCCGGTCGAGGACCGGCCGGAGGTCGACGGCCAGCCCGCGGTGGGTGACGACGCGGCGGTGCCGCGCGACTCGGCGCAGCGCACGGTCCGGGACGTCAAGCTGCCGGACGCCGAGGTCGTGGAGCCGGCCCCGGTCGCCGAGGAGATCGAGCCGGCGGCGGGCCGCATGGAACGGCTGCGCGGCCGGCTGACGAAGTCGCGGTCGATGTTCGGCACGAGCCTGCTCGGCCTGCTCGGCGCGGGCGACCTCGACGAGGACTCCTGGCAGGACGTCGAGGACACGCTGCTGCTGGCCGACCTGGGCGCGGCGACCACGAACCAGATCGTCGAGCGCCTGCGCGACGAGCTGTCCCGGCGCGCGGTCCGGTCGTCGGCCGAGGCACGCGAGGTGCTGCACGAGGTGCTGACGGCGCAGCTGTCCACCGACGGCCACCGCGCGGTCCGGGCGCTGCCGCACACCGTCGACGGCCGGAAGCAGCCGGCCGTGGTGCTGGTGGCGGGCGTCAACGGCACGGGCAAGACGACGACCACGGGCAAGCTCGCCCGCGTCCTGGTGGCCCAGGGCGGCACGGTCCTGCTGGGCGCGGCGGACACGTTCCGCGCGGCGGCGGCCGACCAGCTGCAGACGTGGGCCGAGCGCGTGGGCGCGGAGGTCGTCCGCGGCAAGGAGGGCGCGGACCCGGCGGCGGTGGCGTTCGACGCGGTCAAGCGCGGCGTGGACACCGGCGTCGACGCGGTCCTGGTCGACACGGCGGGCCGCCTGCACACGAAGACGGGCCTGATGGACGAGCTGGGCAAGGTCAAGCGCGTCGTGGAGAAGCAGGCCAAGGTCGACGAGGTGCTGCTGGTCCTGGACGCGACGACGGGCCAGAACGGGCTGATGCAGGCCCGCGTGTTCGCCGAGGTCATCGACGTGACGGGAATCGTGCTGACCAAGCTGGACGGAACGGCGAAGGGCGGCATCGTGTTCCAGGTCCAGAAGGAGCTGGGCGTCCCGGTGAAGCTGGTCGGGCTCGGCGAGGGGCCGGACGACCTGGCACCGTTCGAGCCGGGCGCGTTCGTGGACGCGCTCCTGGGCTAGGTGATCGGGCGGCCGGTCCGGAAGTCGTACACGGGTACGCCCTTCACCAGTTCCGCCAGGTGGTGGTAACACGTGCCGTTGTCGTCGAAGAGGGCGACCGGGGCGGGGCAGCGGGACTCGGAGCCGGAGGTCGCGGCTCGGCACCGCGTGGCTGTGCCCGCTTCCACCTGGGCGTCGCGTTCCTCGATCTTGGCGAGGAGGAAAGCGGCTTTGCGTTCGGCGGGCGAGGTGGCGGTGGCCGGAAGGTGCGGCGCCGGCTGGAACGGGCCGGTGCCCTTGGAATCCGCCAGCCCGAGCGTTGTGAGGAGCGGCGCCGTCGGGGTGCCGGTCTCGATGGTCAGCTGCTCGGTCTTCGTGCTGGCGACGTAGTGGCGGATCCCGCCGACGCCGCGCAGTACCGGTTTGGCGCCGGGGTCCGCCGGGTGGTCGAAGACGAGGGCGCTGATCAGGTAGTCGGCGCGGGGCAGCGTCAGGTGCGCGGTCTCGCCGAGCACCATCGGCACGGTGACCCCGGAGGTCCGCTCGCCGGCGAGCGGGGTGGCCTGGAAGGTCAGCAGCACCCGCTGCCCGGTGGCCGGCCGGTGCCGCACGGCGATGTCGACGTCGCTGGTCACGTCCCCGAGCCGGTGGCGGGTGTGGGCCGCCGGGACGACGACGGCCTGCCGCCCGCGGTCGGTCAGCTTCTTCACGCCCCGCTCGGCGAGCTGGCCGATGACGGCTTCCGCCGTCTTCTGCCCGACCCAGGCGAGCGGCGCGGCGAACAGCTCGAACATGGCTCCCCCTCCGGCGTCCCGGTGCCGAACCTACCGGGTCAGAGCCGGAAAAGCGGTGTCCCGTCGGCCTTGCGCAGCCCCAGTTGCAGGATCACCGGCGCCGACGGGCGGGTGACCGGGATCAGGCAGGGGGACGTCCGCCGTGCCGCGACGGTGAGGCGGGACCAGCCGATGCCCTGCAGGGTCCGGCGGGCCGGGTCGAGCACCATCGCCGCACCGAAGTAGCGGCCGCCCGGCAGGGCGATCCGGGCGGTGTGGCCGAGGACCGCCGGGAACGCCGTGCCGGTCCGGCTGCCGTCCTCCTGGAGCGTGATGATCACCGGCGTCCGCGCCTTCGCGGCCAGGTGGTGGCGGACGCTGATCTCGACCGTCCCGGCCGGGGTCGTGGCCGGGCGCGGCCAGGCGGGCGGCGCGGCGGGCCCGTCGAGCGCGCGGTCGACGAGCCGGTCCAGGAGGTTCGAAGCGGCGCCCTGCGCGAGCCAGGCCAAGGCGCCGGCGTGCGTGTCCATGCGGCCTCCGGCGATATTCGGGTGACGGCGGCGGCGGTACGAGCGCACAATCCGGGCATGCCCGGTTGACGCACGCGCGCCCCTCCTCGTGACAGACGCTCCGAAGCCGTCGTTCGCTACGAGAGAGGACCCATCATGACCGCCATTTCCGGCGACCGGGTGCGGCTGCGCCCGATCGGCGCAGCGGACCGCGTCCGGCTGCGCGAAATCCTGGCCACCCCGGAGGTCGCCCGGTGGTGGGGCGACCCGGATCGCGAAGTCGAAGGCCTGTACGAGGTCGAAGAGGGCTACACGGTCTACGTGATCGAGTTCGGCGGCGAAGCCGTCGGCCTGATCCAGAGCTGCGAAGAGCTGGACCCGCAGTACCGCCACGCGGGCATCGACATCTCGGTGCACCCGGCTTTCCACGGCCGCGGCATCGGCACGGACGCGATCCGGGCGCTGGCGGCCCACCTGTTCGCGGCGGGCCACCACCGGCTGACGATCGACCCGGCGGCGTCCAACGAGACGGCGATCCGGGTGTACACGAAGGTGGGATTCCGCCCGGTCGGGGTCCTGCGGGACTACGAACGCGCCCCGGACGGCACCTGGCACGACGGGCTGCTGATGGACCTGCTGGCCGGGGAGCTGAGCTGAGCGGTCCTGGTCAGACCGTGACCGCCTGCGAAAGGCTCGCCCCCAGGGCGTCCGCGACCCGCTGCACCGCCGGGGCGATGTGCGCCACCGCCTCGGCGGTCAGCCGGCCCGACGGCCCGGACACCGACACCGCCGCCGGCACCGGCGCGCCCGGCACCGCCACCGCCACGCACCGGACCCCCAGCTCCTGCTCCGCCTCGTCGAGCGCGTACCCCTGCGAAGCGATCCGCGAAAGCTCGACCGCCAGCGCGTCCGGATCCGTGAACGTGTGCTCGGTGTAGGCGGGCATGCCTGTCCGCGAAAGCAACGCCTGCACCTCCGAAGCGGGCAGGTGCGCCAGCATCGCCTTCCCGACACCCGTCCCGTGCGGCAGCAGCCGCCGGCCGACCTCGGTGAACATCCGCATCGAATGCTTCGACGGCACCTGGGCCACGTACACGACTTCGTCGCGCTCCAGGACCGCCAGGTTCGCCGTCTCGCCGACCTCCTCGACCAGCTCCGCCAGCAGGGGCCGCGCCCAGGCGCCGAACTGCATGCTCGCGTTCTCGCCCAGCCGGATCAGCCGGGCGCCCAGCGCGTAGCGGCGGTTCGTGTTCTGGCGGACGTACCCCAGGTCGACCAGGGTGCGGATCAGCCGGTGGATCGTCGGCATCGGCAGCCCGGACAGCGTCGCCAGCTCCGACAGACTGGCTTCGCCGCCGGTGTCCGCGAGGTGTTCCAGCAGCTCGAAGGCGCGCTGCAGGGACTGGACGCCGCCGTCGCGACCGTTCTTCTCCGCCGGCACGGTGGCCCTCCTTACGTCGGCGTTGAGCTTCCGCTATGCAGAAACTATAGTCCGGCTGGTAGAAAACCGTAGGGCCGTTATCCAAAGATCCGAACCCTCGAGGTGTTTCCCCATGTCTTCTGAAGTCCAGGTGCTGGGCGACCCGGTCGAGCGCGGCGACGAGATCCTCACGCCGGAGGCGCTCGCCTTCCTCGCCGGCCTGCACGACGCCTTCGCCGGCCGCCGCGACGAGCTGCTCCAGGCGCGGAGCAAGCGCCGCGAGGAGGCCCGGACCACCGGCAAGCTCGACTTCCTGCCCGAGACCAAGGAGATCCGCGAAGGCGACTGGCAGGTCGCCGGCGCGCCGGCCGCGCTGCGCGACCGCCGCGTCGAGATCACCGGGCCGACCGACCGCAAGATGACCATCAACGCGCTCAACTCCGGCGCGAAGGTGTGGCTGGCCGACCTCGAGGACGCCAACACCCCGCACTGGGCGAACGTCGTCTCCGGCCAGGTCAACCTCCACGACGCCGTCCGCGAGACGATCACCCTGGAGAGCGGCGGCAAGAGCTACGCGCTCAAGGACGACGTCGAGCACGCCACGATCGTGGTCCGCCCGCGCGGCTGGCACCTGCCCGAGAGCCACCTGACGTTCGGCGGCCGCGAAGGCGTCGGCGCGCTCGTCGACTTCGGCCTGCACTTCTTCCACAACGCCGCCGAGCTGCTGAAGCGCGGCAAGGGCCCGTACTACTACCTGCCGAAGATGGAGAGCCACCTCGAAGCGCGGCTCTGGAACGACGTCTTCACCCACGCCGAGAAGGCCCTCGGCATCGAGCACGGCACCGTCCGCGCGACCGTGCTGATCGAAACCATCCCGGCCGCGTTCGAGATGGAGGAGATCCTCTACGAGCTGCGCGAACACGCGTCGGGCCTCAACGCGGGCCGCTGGGACTACCTGTTCAGCGTGATCAAGTACTTCCGCGACGCGGGCGAGAAGTTCGTGCTGCCGGACCGCAACTCCGTCACCATGACCGCGCCCTTCATGCGCGCCTACACCGAGCTGCTGGTGCGCACCTGCCACAAGCGCGGCGCCTTCGCGATCGGCGGCATGGCCGCGTTCATCCCGAGCAAGGACCCCGAAACCAACAAGGGTGCCTTCGACAAGGTGCACGCCGACAAGTCCCGCGAGGCCGGCGACGGCTTCGACGGCTCGTGGGTCGCGCACCCGGGCATGGTCGAGCTCTGCAAGGAGGAGTTCGACAAGGTTCTCGGCGACCAGCCGAACCAGCTCGGGCGCACCCGCGACGAGGTGAGCGTCACCGCCGAGCAGCTGCTGGACGTCGCTTCGACGCCGGGTGGCGCGACGGCGGCCGGCCTGCGCGCCGCGGTCGACGTCGGTGTCCGCTACATCGCGTCCTGGCTGGGCGGCAACGGCGCGGCGGCCATCCACAACCTGATGGAGGACGCCGCCACGGCGGAGATCTCGCGTTCGCAGATCTGGCAGTGGGTCAAGAACGGGACCACTTTGGACAGTGGCGACGTCGTGACGTCCGAGCTGGTGCGCGGCGTGCTGGCCGACGTCCGCGGCGAGCTGGCGGGCGAGCTCAAGCCGGAGCTGCTGGAGCCGGCCGTGGAGCTGTTCGAGCAGGTCGCGCTGGCCGACGAGTTCCCGGACTTCCTGACCCTGCCCGCCTACGAGCGGATCAAGTAGGTGCGGCTGCCCGAGGACGTCTACGACGCCGCCGACGCGCGCTTGGCCGAGGCCGACGCGCGCGTCGCGGCGTCGTACCCGGGCGAGCGGCCCGGACGGCAGCCCGTGCACACGGTGTACGTCCCGGCGTCGCAGTACAAAACGCGCCTGGTGGCCGGCTGGGGCAAGCAGGCGATGCGCGTGTTCGTCGAGCACGGCGACCTCCTCGGCGTCGACGCGGACGTGTACGAACGCGTCCGCGCGAAGCTGCTGACCGAGCCGATCGAGGACCTGCGCATCGACTTCGAGGACGGCTTCGGCCGCGTGCCCGACGACGTCGAGGACGCGGCGGCGCGCGCGGCCGGGCAGACCTTGGCGACGACCGGCGGGACGCCGTTCTGCGGCATCCGCTTCAAGAGCTTCGAAGCGGCGACGCGCCGGCGTGGGATTCGCACCCTGGACCTGTTCCTGGGTTCGCTGCTGGACAACGGCCCGCTGCCGCCCGGGTTCGTCGTCACGCTGCCGAAGGTGACGGCGGTGGACCAGGTGGCGGTGGCCGCGGAAGTCCTCGCCCGGCTGGAATCCGCGTACGAGCTGCCCTCGAACGCGTTGCGCTTCGAAGTCCAGATCGAGACGTCCCAGTCCATTGTGGACCTCGACGGGACGCTGTCGGTGGCGCGGATCGTGCAGGCCGCGGCGGGACGCTGTTCGGGCCTGCACTACGGGACGTACGACTACAGTGCGGGCCTCGGCATCGCGGCGGCGTACCAGAGCATGGAGCACCCGGCGGCGGACCTGGCCAAGGGCCTGATGCAGATCGCGGCGGCGGGC
Source organism: Amycolatopsis sp. NPDC004625 (assembly GCF_040609695.1). Taxonomy (NCBI): domain Bacteria; kingdom Bacillati; phylum Actinomycetota; class Actinomycetes; order Pseudonocardiales; family Pseudonocardiaceae; genus Amycolatopsis; species Amycolatopsis sp. NPDC004625. The sequence goes on along the minus strand of NZ_JBEXKX010000084.1, from coordinate 15,556 downwards.
ACGGGCGTCCGCCTCTCCGACGGCTCGACCAACCGCCTCCCCCTCGGCGACGCACTGCCGTCGGCGTGGGCCGAGCACTCGAGGCTGGTGCGCAGGTCCTTGGAGCGCGGCTTCTACCAGGGCTGGGACCTGCACCCCCACCAGCTGCCGACCCGCTTCGCGGCGACGTACACGTTCTACCGGGCGGGGTTCCCGGAGGCGGTGGAGCGGTTGCGCGCGTACGCGGACAAGAAGGCCGGCGGGGTTCTGGACGAGCCGGCGACGGCGCAGGCGTTGGCGGTGTACCTGCTGCGGGGGCTCGACTGCGGAGCGCTCGACGAAGGCGAGCTGCCGTTCGGACGGCCGGAGCTGGAGAAGTACGCGCAGCGGCTCGCCTGAGGATCACTCACCGAGCCGCGCGCGGTCGGCCGCCGACCGGCCCGCGTCCCACCCTTCGGCGCTGCGCACGGTCACCGACTTGCCCACCACCTGCGGGAACAGCGTCGCGAATGCCGTGTTCACCCTCAGGTCGTGCGAGGCCAGCGCGGGCAGCAACCGGTCCGCGTCGGGGGTGGCCGTGAGCGTGGCCGCGGCTGCCTGCTCGAGGCGCTCGCCGATTCGCGTCGCGTAGGAGACCAGGAACGACTTGCGGAACTGCCGCGACCGGCCGGCGGGGTCGGCGATCATCGCGCGGGTGGCCTGGACCAGCAGGGACGTCGTCAGCAGCGCGACGGCGTCCAGGTCGTCGCCGACCACCGTGACGAAGTCCCAGCGCGGGTCGAAGACCGCGCGGCAGCGGTTGGCCTTCGCCACCACGTTGACCAGCAACGACTTCGCGTCCGTGTAGGGCGTGTCGAGCCAGATCCGGCGGGACGACGGCAGCTCGGGCGCGGCCGCGACCAGCACGCGGTCCAGGGCGTGCCGGGTCATCAGCTCCTGGGCCTTCGCCGAGAGGGCCTCGGCCTCCTCCGGGAACGAGCTCGACTCGGCCTTGGCCAGCAGCGCGCGGACCCGGCCCAGCTTCTTGTCGTCGACGCTGTGCCGGACGGACGGCTGCGGCGCGGCCGGCAGGGTCAGCAGCACGCCCAGGGCATCGACCACCGCCGTCACCGCTTCGGCCGGCGTGAGGAGGTGCTTCGCCGCCCACTCCGGCAGGCGCGGTCCGGCGTCGAGCAGATACGAGCCGGCGAATTCGTCGACGCGGCGGCTCGCGGCTTGACGCAGTTCCCCGGGCGGCCAGCCGCCCCGGTGCGCCCGGTCGAGCAGCGGCCGGACGGCCAGCTCCGCACCCCGGACCAGTTCGGCGGGCAGCTCGAAACCGGGGGCGAGCCACCGCGCGTCGTCCCCGGCCCGGGCGGCGGCCAGCAGCGCACCGGCGAAGCCCTCGGCCGTCGCCGGCAGCTCGCGGGTGGAACGGTTCCGGTTGCCCACTAGCGCAGCCGGGGGAGGGCGTCGCGGGCGAAGTGGCTCAGCGTCCGCAGGTCTTCGGCGAACCGTTCGCGGTGACCCTCGGGCAGGGGCCGGAGGAAGAACTGCTCGATGTTCTCCACGTGCAGGCGGCTGGCCCGCACGGTGGTCTCCTCGCCGAGCGCGGTCAGGCGCACCAGCTGCACCCGCCGGTCGCGCGGGTCGGCGGTGCGGGTCACCAGCCCGACGGCCTCCATCCGGTCCACCAGCCGGGTGGCGCCGCCGGTGGTGAGCACCTGCTCCTGGGCGATCGACCGCATGGTGAGCCCATCCTCCCCGGTCCGGCCCACGATCAGCAGCACCTCGTACATCAGGTGGGTGATCCCGCACTCGCGTTCCAGGGCCCGGCCGAGCAGGTACTCGAGCCGGTTCGCCGCGCCCTGCAGCCGCCCGAAGGCCTGCACGCGGGCGTCGTTCGCCGCCTGCCGGGCCGAAGTGATCTCGGGGTCCACTCCCTCATCCTCCCGCCTGCCCGCCGGCGCGCAACGCGAGGTAGACGTCGAGCTGGTCGGTGAACTCCGTCAGGTCGGCCCCGAGCAGCTCGCCCGCCCGCCCGATCCGGTAGCGCAGCGTGTTGACGTGCACGTGCAGGGCCTTCGCCGCCCGGGTCGGCGAGCCCGAGCACTCCAGGAACACCCGGACCGTGTGCACCAGGTCGGTGTGCTGCTCGGCGTCGTAGGCCAGCAGCGGCCCGAGGACCCGGCGCCGCAGCGCCGCGCGCAGCCCGTCCGGGGCGCCGGTCAGCAGCAGCTCGTGCACGTCCACCTCGCCCGCCGCGACCACCGGCACGCGCCACCGGGCCGCGACCGCCAAGGCGTACCGGGCCGAGGCCCACGCCTCCTCCCGCGGGCCGGGATCGCTGACACCGCAGTACACCCGCTTCGCCTGGAGCAGTGTTTCCACAGTGGACAGTTCGGCCGGCGACGGCCGCCGGGAGGTCGCCGCGAACGAGGTGTCCCCGGTGGACTCGAGCAGGAGCCCGTCCGGCAGCAGTTCCCGCAAGACGTCCCGGCTCTCGTCGCTGCCTTCGGTCCGCAACGCGACAACGCGCGCTTCGCCGGGCAGCTCGGCTTCGGGGGCGACCGCTCGCGCCCGCGTGACACCCACCAGCCCGGCGAGCTCCCCGGCCAGCTCCGCCTGGGCCGTGCTCAGCGGGCCGCCGACGGCGATCAGCCACGGCACCGCGTGCCGCCCCTCGACCGGGACGACCGTCAGCGGCCCGGCCTCCTTGGCCGCGTACCGGCGCAGGACGTCCGGCGCCGGCATCGGCAGCGGACCGGTCCCGGCGATCACCCGGCCGAGCCCCGACAGCACCCAGCAGGGCAGCCCGAGCTCCGCCGACGCGCTCTCCAGCAACGTCCCGACCGGGGCGTCCGCAGCGGCCTGCAAACGTTTGCGCGCGCTCTCCGAGGCGGCCGCGAGGGCCAGCACCACCTGCTCGGTGATCACCGAGAACGACAGGTCGGCCGGCACCTCCAGCAGCGGGATCCGGTGCCGGACGCAGGCGTCGGCGACGTCGTCCGGGATGCCGCCCGAGTCGGCGCCGGACGCGGCCAGCGCCGCCGCACCCGCCCGGGCCAGCGCGGCCACGAACGGCTCGGCGTCCCCCGGTCGCCGCCACCAGAGCAGGCCGGACAGCACCAGCTCGCCGGCCGACAGGTACCGTCCGGGGTCGGGCAGCTCCGTGACGTAGATGCGCGTCACGGGCCGGTCGAGCAGGTCGGTCCCGGCCAGCGGGCGCAGCCGCAGCCCGGGCAGGCCCAGCAGAGTTTTCACGGTCGTCATGAGGCTTGTAGGAAAGCACAAACGCACCGGGTTTCGCTCCTGTGCGTTTCATGCGTGGTGCCGTTGCCGCCCGGCCGTGATCCGTCGTCTACTGGTCTACCGCCCCTACGAAGGAGCCCGCTCGTGGAGTTCTTGCGTCCCGCGACGCTCGCCGAGGCCCTGGCCCTCAAGGCCGAGCGGCCGGCCGCCGTGCCGATCGCCGGCGGCACCGACGTCATGGTCGAGCTGAACTTCGACCACCGGCGCCCGGACGCCCTCCTGGACCTGACCACGGTCCCCGAGCTGGCGGAGTGGTCCACTGTGGAGGACTCGGACGGCACGGTCCGGCTCGGCGCCGGCGTCCCGTACTCCCGGGTGATCGCCGAACTGGGTGCGTCCGTCCCGGCCCTGGCCATGGCCTCCCGCACGGTCGGGTCGCCCCAGATCCGCAACCGCGGCACGGTCGGCGGCAACCTCGGCGCCGCCTCGCCCGCCGGCGACACGCACCCGGTGCTGCTCGCCCTGGACGCGCGGATCGAGGTGGCCTCCGTCCGGGGGACCCGCCTCCTCCGCGCGGAGGAGTTCTACGTCGGCGTGAAACGCCACGCCCTGGCCGAAGACGAGCTGATCATCGCCGTCCACCTGCCCGAGCACGCCGGGCCGCAGCAGTTCGCCAAGGTCGGCACGCGCAACGCCATGGTCATCGCCGTCTGCTCGTTCGCCGTTTCGCTCCGGCACGGCCAGGTCGGCGCCGCCATCGGGTCCGCCGCCCCGACCCCGCGCCGCGCCCGGGAGGCCGAGGACTTCCTGGCCGCCGAGCTGCCGTGGGGCTCGTCCGAAGCGCTGCCCGACTCGCTGAAACGGCGGTTCGGCGAGCTGGTGGCCCGGGCGGCGTCCCCGATCGACGACGTCCGGGGCAGCGCCGCGTATCGGAAGCACGCACTCGGGGTACTCGCGCGGCGTACGTTGACCTGGGCCTGGGACGACCACCGGACGGGGGAGCGCGCATGCGCCTGAATGTCACGATCAACGGCGAGAAACGCCAGGCGGACGACGTCTGGGAGGGCGAAAGCCTGCTGTACGTGCTGCGCGAGCGGCTGGGCCTCCCGGGCTCGAAGAACGCCTGTGAGCAGGGCGAATGCGGCTCCTGCACGGTCTACCTCGACGCCGTCCCGGTGTGCGCCTGCCTGGTCGCGGCCGGGCAGGCCGAAGGCCGCGTGGTCCGCACGGTCGAGGGACTGGCCGACGGCGACACCCTCGACCCGGTCCAGCAGTCCTTTGTGGACCAGGGTGCCGTGCAGTGCGGGTTCTGCACGCCGGGCCTGGTCGTCGCCGCGCACGACCTGCTGAACCGCGTCCCCGATCCGTCCGACGAGGAGATCCGCGAAGCGCTGGCCGGCAACCTCTGCCGCTGCACCGGCTACGAGAAGATCCTCGACGCGGTCCGCGCCGTCGCGAAGGGAGGTGCCGCGTGAGGACGCTCATCGCGAACGCGGCCATCGCCACGGTCACCGGCGAGGAGTACGCGAGCGGGCACGTCGTCGTCGAGAACGACCGGATCGCCGAAGTCGGCGAAGGCGTCTACACCGGAGAGTTCGACGAGCGCGTCGAAGCCGACGGCTGCCTGGTCACGCCCGGCCTGATCAACACCCACCACCACCTCTACCAGTGGGCGACCCGCGGGCTGGCCGCCGACCACACGCTGTTCGAGTGGCTCGTGCAGCTGTACCCGGTCTGGAGCCGCCTCGACGACGGGATCACGCACGCCGCGGGCACCGCCGGGATGGCGCGGCTGGCGCTGACCGGCTGCACCACCGTCGCCGACCACCACTACGTCTTCCCGCGCGACGGCGGCGACCAGGTCGCGGCGCTGGCCGCGGCCCGCCAGCGCATCGGCGTCCGGCTGCACGTCGTGCGCGGCTCGATGGACCGCGGCGAGTCCGACGGCGGCCTGCCGCCGGACAACCTCGTCGAGCCGACCGAGGACGCGCTGACCGGCACCGAAGCGGCGATCGACCGCTTCCACGACGACTCGCCTGGCGCCCACCTGCAGATCGCCGCCGGCCCGTGCTCGCCGTTCTCGGTCACCGAACGGCTGATGTCCGGCGCGGCCGAGCTGGCCCGCCGCAAGGGTGTCCGGCTGCACACCCACCTCGCCGAGACCCTCGACGAAGAACGCCAGTGCCTGGCCGAGGTCGGCTGCACCCCGGCCGAGTACGCCGACAAGCTCGGCTGGCTCGCCGACGACGTCTGGCTCGCGCACACCGTCCACCTCGCGCCCGAGGCGATCCGCCGCTTCGGCGCCACCGGCACCGGCTCGGCGCACTGCCCGACGTCCAACGGCCGCCTCGGCACCGGCATCGCAGCCGTGCGGGACCTCCTCGACGCCGGTGTCGCGGTCGGCCTCGGCGTCGACGGGGCCGCCTCCAGCGAGTCCGGCGGCCTCGGCGAAGAGCTCCACCAGGCGTTGCTGCAGGCCCGCCAGCGTGGCGGCCCCCACGGCCTGACCACGCGCGAAGCCCTGTGGATGGGCACGATGGGGGGCGCCCGCTGCCTCGGCCGCGCCGACGACCTCGGGTCGATCGAGCCCGGGAAGCTCGCCGACCTGGCCGTCTGGGACCTGACCGGGCTGAACCACGCCGGCATCGCCGACCCGGTCGCGGCCCTGGTGCTCGGGGCCACGCCGCCGCTGCGCCGCCTGTTCGTCGGCGGCAAGGCCGTCGTCGAAGACGGCACCCTGCGCGAGGCCGACGAGTCCGCCATCGCCCGCGAGCTGGCCGCTGCGAGCGCGAAACTGCGGGAGGACCGATGACCACCACGTCCGTCACGACGCCGACCGCGAACGGCGTCGGTGCTTCGCCGCGCCGCCCCGACGGCACGGTGAAGGTGCGCGGCGAATTCGCCTACTCCTCGGACCTCTGGCACGAGGACATGGTGTGGGGGGTGACCCTGCGCAGCCCGCACCCGTACGCGCGGATCACCGCGATCGACATCGCCGAAGCCCTGGCCGTGCCCGGTGTGTACGCGGTGCTCACGCACGAGGACGTCCCGGGCGTCAACCGCTACGGCCTCGAGCACGCCGACCAGCCGGTGCTCGCCTCGGACGTCGTGCGCTACCAGGGAGAACCGGTCGCGCTGGTCGCCGCCGACCACCCGGAGACCGCGCGCCGCGCGATGAAGCGGATCCACGTCACCTACGAAGAGCTCGAGCCGGTGACGGACTCCGAAGCCGCCGTCGCGGGCGAAGGGCCTCGGCTGCACGAAGGCGGCAACGTCGTCCGGCACGTGAAGATCCGCCGCGGTCCGCAGGATCTCGCCGCCGACGTCGTCGTCTCGGGTGTCTACGAGGTCGGCATGCAGGACCAGGCGTTCCTCGGCCCGGAGTCCGGGCTGGCGGTGCCGGACACCGAAGGCGGCGTCGACCTGTACGTCGCGACGCAGTGGCTGCACGTCGACCAGCAGCAGATCGTCGCCGCCCTGGGCCTCCCGGTGGAGAAGGTCCGGCTGACCCTCGGTGGCGTCGGCGGGGCGTTCGGCGGCCGCGAAGACCTGTCGATGCAGGTCCACGCGTGCCTCCTCGCCCTGCACACCGGCAAGCCGGTGAAGATGGTCTACAACCGCGAAGAGTCCTTCTACGGCCACGTGCACCGCCACCCGGCGAAGATGTACTACGAGCACGGCGCCACGAAGGACGGCCGCCTCGTGTACGTGAAGACGAGGCTCTTCCTCGACGGCGGTGCGTACGCGTCCTCGACCGGCGCGGTGGTCGCGAACGCCGCCACGCTCGGCGTCGGTCCGTACAAAGTGGACAGTGCTGCGGTCGACTGCTGGGGCACCTACACCAACAACCCGCCGTGCGGCGCCATGCGCGGCTTCGGCGCGGTGCAGGCGGCGTTCGGCTACGAGTCCCAGATGGACAAACTGGCGGACGCCTGCGGCCTGGACCCGGTGGAGATCCGCGTCCGCAACGCGATGAGCGAGGGCGACCTGATGCCGACCGGCCAGGTCGTCGACGCCGAAGCGCCGGTCGCGGAGCTGCTGACCCGCGTCCGGGCCATGCCGATGCCGCCGGACCGGCCGTTCGACCTGCGGCACATGCCGGGCGGGGTGTCCAACACGACCCACGGCGAAGGCGTCGTCCGCGGCGTCGGGTACGCCGTCGGGATCAAGAACGTCTGCTTCTCCGAGGGTTTCGACGACTACTCGACGGCCCGGGTGCGCCTGCAGCTGGTCGGCGGGGAACCGGCCGCGACCGTGCACACCGCGGCCTGCGAGGTCGGCCAGGGCCTGGTCACGATCATGCAGCAGATCGTGCGCACCGAGCTGGGCGTCGACCAGGTGACAGTCCTGCCGATGGACACCTCGATCGGCAACGGCGGCTCGACGTCGGCCTCGCGCCAGACCTACGTCACCGGCGGTGCCGTCCAGGCCGCCTGCGCGGCGGTGCGGGCGCGGCTGCTGGCCCGGTTCGACGCGAAGGTGCGGGTGGTCGGCGGCAAGCTCGTCGCGGCCGACGGCCAGGTGGTCGCCGACCTGGTGGACGTCCTCGGCGAAGACGTCCACGACGAAACCGTGGAGTGGCGGCACCGCCCGACCACCGGGCTGGACCCGGAGACCGGGCAGGGGACCGCGCACGTGCAGTACGCGTTCGCCGCGCACCGGGCGGTCGTCGACGTCGACACCGAACTCGGCCTGGTCAAGGTGGTCGCGCTGGACTGCGCCCAGGACGTCGGCAAGGCGCTGAACCCCCAGGCCGTGCTGGGCCAGATCCAGGGCGGCTCGGCGCAGGGCCTCGGGCTCGCGGTGATGGAGGAGATCCAGACCTCCGGCGGGAAGATCCGGAACCCCTCCTTCACCGACTACCTGATCCCGACGGTCCTGGACATGCCGCCGATGACCATCGACGTCCTGGAGCGCCCGGACCCGCACGCGCCCTACGGCCTGCGCGGGGTCGGCGAGCCGCCGACGATCTCGTCGACCCCGGCGATCGTGGCCGCGATCCGGGCCGCGACCGGGCTCGCGCTCACCCGCGTCCCGGTCCGGCCGGAGCACCTGACCGCCACCTGACCTACCTGGACTACCTGAGCTGCCAGTTCTGGTTGGCGTCGTCGTTGCAGTTCCACAGTTCGAGCTGGACGCCGTTGACGTTGCCGGCGGCCTTGTCGCCGCCGGTGACGTCGACGCACAGGCCGGCCTGGCTGATCGAGCCGTCCGCTTCGAGCTTGAACTTCTGGTTCGCGCCGCCGTGGCAGGTCCAGGCGATCAGCTTGGTCCCGGCCGCGCTGGTGCCGCCGCTGGCGTCGAGGCAGAGCCCGTTGGCCTGCAGCTCCCCGGCGCTGGTGAACGTCCAGGACTGGTTGCCGCCGCCGTCGCAGTCCCAGATGTCGACCTGGGGGCCGGGCGTGGGGGCGGTGCCGTTGATGTCGATGCAGCGCGACGACGACGCGCCCTGGATCGGGTGCGCGGTGCCGATGCTGCTGCCGGATCCCGGGGTCACGCGGTAGATGACGGTGCTGTGCGAAGGCACGGCCGCGCTGATCGTGCCGGTGCTGGTGGTCAGCTCCTTCGACCACAGGTTGGTCAGCCGGTAGCTCGACGCGGCGGGCAGCCCGGCTGCGGCCGTCGTCGTCGAGACGGTCTTCGTGGTGCTGTTCTCGTTGAGCAGGACGACGGCGACATCGCCGTTCTGCAGCGGCTTCGCGAGCACGTCCAGGCCGTTCCCGGTGGCGATCCGGCGCGCCTGCCTGCCGAGCGGGTCCTGGTCGACGGCGATGACGTCGGCGTTGAGGTAGGTCGAGAAGGTGGCGACACTGGCGCCGCGCAGGTCGGCACCGGCGATCAACGGCGCGGCCATCGCCGCCCAGAGCGTGAAGTGGGCGCGGTCCTCCTGGAAGTCCATGCCGTCGCCGACTTCGAGCATGTCGGGGTCGTTCCAGGCGCCCGGCTTCGCGGCGGCCGCGAGCCCGACGTTCTGGTGGTAGATCGAGTCGATGCTGCCCCAGTTGTTGGTGATGTCCCCGGTGGTGCGCCACAGGTTGCCGACGTCCGGCGCCCACGTCGACGGGCTGAAGTTGCCCCATTCGCAGATGCTGTAGGCGATCGGGCGGCCGGTGGCCTTGAGCGCGTCGCGCATCGCCGAGTAGCGGCGGACGTAGTCCTGCTGGGTTTCCCCGGCCGGGCTGCCGCAGTTGTCGTACTTGAGGTAGTCGACGCCCCAGCTCGCGAAGAGGTTCGCGTCGGCCTGCTCGTGGCCGAGGCTGCCCGGGTAGTGCTGGCAGGTTTCGGAACCGGCGCTTTCGTAGATGCCGAACTTCATGCCGCGGGCGTGGATGTAGTCACCGAGGGCCTTGAGGCCGCCGGGGAACTTCGCGGAGTCGGCGACGAGGTTGCCGGCGCTGTCGCGGGAGCGGGTCATCCAGCAGTCGTCGAGGTTGACGTAGGTGTAGCCGCGGTCCCGCATCCCGGAGCTGACCATCAGGTCGGTGGTCTGCTTGACCAGGGTTTCGTTGATGTTGCACTCGAAGGTGTTCCAGGTGTTCCAGCCCATCGGCGGGGTGCGGGCGAGGCCGTTTTCGAGGGCGTCGGCGGGCGGGCTCGCGAGGCCGATGGCGGCGACGGCGGTGGCGAGGACGGCGAGGACTCGGCGCATGGCGGCTCCAACCGGACGGCGGTGTGAGGCAGGAGGACTAGACCATTATTTGACCAGCACTGTGCAGCTTCGGTGTCGGATGCTGCGCGGTCAAGCGCCACTTTGGTGATTCGTGTTGGATCCCCGACTAAAGTTGTGTGCGCTCCTGGAGGAGTCGGCGGGCGACGTCGACGGTCGCGGCTCCGGCGACGGCCATGGCTTCGGTGTCCCGCAGCGAGCGGCACAGCACGAAGGCGCCTTCGAGGTTGTTGACGGCGGTGATGGTGAGGGTCCGGGCGGCTTCCCGGCTGAGCCCGAACTTCGCGAACTTCTCGGTGCCGGCGTCGATCCAGGCCGTGAAGACGTCGGCGGTGGCCTGCCGGAGGGGTTCGTTGGTGGCGGCGACCTCGAGCGCGACGGTGGCGATCGGGCAGCCTTCGACGTAGCCGGTGGCTTCGAGGGTGGCGATCCCGGCGGCGAAGAACGCCTCGATCCCGCTGACCACGTCCGGCGCGGGTGCGACGAAGAGGTCGAACAGCTGGATGTAGGCGAGGCCGGAGGTGCGGATGACCTCCGCGCCGAGCTGCTCCTTGCCGCCGGGGAAGAAGTGGTACAGGGACCCGAACGGGGCGTTGGCTTCGGAAACGATCTGCTTCAGCCCGGTCCCGGCGTAGCCGTTGCGCCGGAAGAGCTCGGCGCCGGCGGCCATGATGCGTTCCTTGGTCCCTGCCACCCCTCGATGATAGAGCGTTCTATCAACTCAGTGGATGTCCCAGGCCGGCCCGGGGTCCTCGGCGTCGTCGCGCAGGATCGTGCCCTCGATCAGCCCGTACGGCCGGTCCGCCGCGTAGAACACCTCGTTGTCGTTCTTCAGCCCGAACGGGCTCAGGTCCACCAGGAAGTGGTGCTTGTTCGGCAGCGACAGCCGCACCTCGGCCACCTCCGGACGCGTCTCCAGCACTGCCTCGCCCATCGCGTACAGCGTCTGCTGCAGGGAAAGGCTGTGCTTGGTCGCGAACGTCTCCAGTAGCAGCCGCCGGATTTCCCCGTGCGAAGCCGCCCAGTCGACGCCCTCGCCCTGGTAGCGCCAGCGTGCCGTCACGGCGGTGGCGAGGATGCGGTCGCCGGTTTCGGCGAGGGTCGTGTACTGGTCGCGCGGGAAGCCGTGGAACTCCGAACCCGTCGACTTCAGCAGCGTCAGGCCGTCGATCCCCGACACGACCCACGCGCGGCCGTCCTGGACCGTGACGGCCGTCGTGCGGCGCTCGTCGCCGGACCGGCTGAACGCGTGGTCGTGCGGCGCGCCGCCGACCGGGATGCGGTCCCAGCCGTGCTCGTCGATCTTGACGCGCGCGCCGGTGATGTTCTCCTGCGTGCCGACGAAGTGGCGGGCCAGGCGCAGGCCGAAGTCCTCGATCTCGCCGACCGGCGCCTCCTTCGCGAAGGCGTACACGGTGTTCTTCTGCGTGTCGGTCGCCAGCACGCCGGCGTTGTCGCCGGTCAGGTGCGTCGCGGTCAGTTCGCCGCGCAACGACGTCGACACGGTGAGGTCCTTCAGGTGGTGCACCGGGCCTTCGCGGCGCACCGTGACCAGGCGGACCTCCGCCTTGCCGTACTGGTTGGGGCCCAGGGTGACGGCCACGGTCAGCTCCCTCGGTAGGTCGAATAGGCGAACGGGCTGAGCAGGAGCGGCACGTGGTGGTGCGCGGTGCCGTCGGCGATCCGGAAGGTCAGCGTGACCTCCGGGAAGAAGGCGTCGGGGCCCAGGTAGGCGCCGGTGTCGAAGACCAGCCGGTAGGCGCCGGGCGCCAGGGTTTCCGGGCCGAGGTCGCGGATGCGGCCGTCGTCGTCGGTGCGGCCTTCGGCGATCGGCTCGCCTTCGGCGGTCTCGAACCGGACGGCGATCCCCTGGGCCGGGCGTCCGGTTGCCGTGTCGAGGACGTGGGTGGTCACGAGGCTCATGCGGTCACCGCTTTCGCGAGGCGGAGTCCGGCGATCTTCAGCAGCTCGCGCCCGGCGACGGCGAGCTCGGTCGCGGGGTCGTTGGCCAGCCGCTCGCGCAGGATCTTCAGCAGCTCGTCGCCGCTGCGGCCGCTGGCGCAGACCAGGTAGACGTGCCCGAACTTGGCTTCGTACTCGGCGTTCGCCGCGGCGAACGCGTCTGGGTTGTCCACACCGGACTGTTCGGAGCGCGCCCAGCCCGCTTCCGGCTTTTCCCCGATCCGCGGGTGCGCGGCCATGGCCTGCCGGATTTCGTCGCTGGTCAGCGGCACGTCCGCGGCGGCTTTCAGCGCGTCGACGTCGGCGTACGGGCGCCCGGCCAGCACGGCGCCGACCCAGCGCGGGACGGCGAGGCACTCCGTCAGCAGCGGGCGGACGTCGGTGGTGTTGAACTCGGTGAGCAGCACGGGCTGACCGTACGTCCGCGCCGGAGTTCCGTCAACATTTTGTTGAAAGCGCTGGTCAGTCCGCTTCCCGGTTGAGGTAGTTGTAGACGGTGAACCGCGTGACGCCGAGGGCGTCGGCCACCGACGAGACGGATTTCCGCAGCCCGAAGGCGCCACGTTCGCGCAGCAGGCGCACCGCGCGCTGCTTGCCCGCGCGGTCGAGCTCGCCCAGCTTGGCGCCCAGTTCCCGTTCGACGTCGGCGATCAGCCGGGCGAGGGCGTCGTTCAGCTCGACGACGGGGGCGCTGCCCGGGTCGTCGGCCCGGCGCAGCTGCAGCGTGACCCGCGTGGCGCCGCCTTCCAGGGCGGCTCGCGCGATGGCCGGGAGCGCTTCGAGCAGCTCCTTCGCCTCGCCGCGGGCGAGGGTGCCGAGCGGGCCGAAATCGGTGTCCAGCCCGGCTTCCGCGGCGGCGTCGCGGGCGGCGACGGCGTGCTCGGGCGGCGAACCTTCGCCGTGGAACGGTTCGCTGGTGAACTCCGCTTCAAGCCGCACGAAGATGACCGTAACGCGCTACAGCCGTCGTTGACGAGCGGCGCGCGCCGTGGTTACTGTCGTTGTGCGAAACCACCTTTCCGTACTGTGAAATCGGCGGTGGTCATCCTCCCGGAGAAGGGCTTTCGGATGGATCTTGTGGTGCGTGCCGCCCGGGCCGTGACGGCCGAGGGTGAGGTCCCGGCGACCGTCGGCGTCGACGGCGGCCGGATCGTCGCGGTCGAACCCGGTGGTGCCGCGTTGACCGGCGACCGCGTCCTCGACCTCGGCGACGACGTCGTGCTGCTGCCGGGGCTGGTCGACACGCACGTCCACGTCAACGACCCCGGTCGCGCCGAGTGGGAGGGCTTCGGGACGGCGACCCGCGCGGCCGCGGCCGGCGGGGTGACCACGATCGTGGACATGCCGCTGAACAGCCTGCCGCCGACCGTCGACGTCGCCGCGCTGGAGGTCAAGCGCAAGGCGGCGGCCGGCCGGGTGCACGTCGACGTCGGCTTCTGGGGCGGCGCGATCCCCGGCAACGTCGGCGATCTGCGCGGCCTGCACGACGCCGGGGTGTTCGGGTTCAAGTGCTTCCTGCTGCATTCGGGCGTCGACGAGTTCCCGCCGCTCGACCCGGCCGGGCTCGACGAAGCGTTGCGGGAGCTGAGTTCCTTCGACGCGCTGATGATCGTCCACGCCGAGGACGCCCACGAGATCGATGCGGCGCCGGAGCCGCACGGTGGTCGCTATGTCGACTTTCTGCACTCACGGCCGCGGCAGGCGGAGAACCTCGCGATCTCGCACGTCATCGAGGCGGCCCGCCGCCACTCCGCGCGGGCGCACATCCTGCACCTGTCCTCTTCGGACGCCCTGCCGCTGATCGCCGCGGCGCGGCGTGACGGCGTCCGGCTGTCGGCGGAGACCTGCCCGCACTACCTGAGTTTCGTCGCCGAGGAGATCCGCGACGGCGCAACGCAGTTCAAGTGCTGCCCGCCGATCCGCGAGGCGGCCAACCGGGAGCAGCTCTGGCGGGGCCTCGCCGACGGCGTGATCGACACGATCGTCAGCGACCATTCGCCGTGCACTCCCGAGCTGAAGCGCTTCGACAGCGGCGATTTCGGCGAGGCGTGGGGCGGGATCTCCAGCCTGCAGCTGGGGCTGCCGGCGATCTGGACGCAGGCGCGGCAGCGCGGGTTCGCGCTCACCGACGTCGTCGGGTGGATGGCCGGGCGCCCGGCCGCGCAGGCCGGAATGCGGCGCAAGGGGCACCTGGCGGTGGGGTACGACGCCGACTTCTGCGTGTTCGCGCCGGACGAGGCGTTCGTGGTCGACGTCGCGAAACTGAAGCACCGCAACCCGGTCAGCGCCTACGACCGGCGGCCGCTCGCCGGCGTCGTGCGCTCGACGTGGCTGCGGGGCACCGAAATCACCGGCGACGAGCCGCGCGGCGCGCTGCTGACCCGGGGGAACTGCTGACATGGAGGCGCTGTGACCGACCGTCCGGAGTGGACAGAACTGCCCGACCTCGCGTCCCGCCGCTTCGGCGGCACGGTGATGTGGGCGACCGACGAGCTGTTCGCCGAGAAGGAGAACCTGGTCAACCCGTGGGTGCCGGCGCACCGCACGGAGACGTTCGGGCCCAAGGGCCAGGTCTACGACGGCTGGGAGACCCGCCGCCACCGCGAACCGGGCGACGACCAGGCGATCGTCCGCCTCGGCCTGGCCGGCACGATCACCGGCGTCATCGTCGACACGGCGTTCTTCAAGGGCAACTACCCGCCGTTCGTGTCGGTGGAGGCGACGTCATTGCCGGGCTACCCGTCGGCGGCGGAGGTGGCCGCGGCCGAGTGGGACGTCCTGGTCGACCGCGCGCCCGCTTCGGGACACACGGAGAACTTCTACGTCGTCAACGGATCGCGGCGGTACACGCACGTCCGGCTGACGCAGCACCCGGACGGGGGAGTGGCGCGCCTGCGCGTGCACGGCGCCCCGATCCCGGACCCGGCGCTGCTGGACCTGGACGCGCTCGACCTGGCGGCCCTGGAGAACGGCGCGATCGTGACGGGCTGCAGCAACCGGTTCTACTCGTCGCCGAACAACATCCTGTCCCCGGGCCTGGCGGCCCACCAGGCGGAGGGCTGGGAGACGGCCCGCCGCCGCGACGACGGCAACGACTGGGTGACGCTGCGCCTGGCCGGCGCCGGGATCGTCCGGTTCGTCGAGCTGGACACGAGCAACCTGAAGGGCAACGCCCCGGGCTGGGCCTCGGTGAGCGGCCGCGAGACGTACGGCGAGTGGGTGCCGTTGCTGCCGAAGACGCGCCTGCAGCCGGACACGCGGCACCGCTTCGCGCTCCCGGACGCCCCGGAGGTTTCGGAGGCACGCCTGGACATCTACCCGGACGGCGGCCTGGCCCGGCTGCGGCTGTTCGGCCGGCTGACGGAGGCGGGCCGGACGAACCTGAAGGCCAGGTTCGCGAAGACGCGTTAGTTCGCGCCGGGCCGGTTGAGGTAGGCGGAGGCGAGCGAAAGGACACACGCGCAGCCGACGAGGGCACTCACCCACCACGGCAGCCCGACCACGACGCTCCAGACGAAACCGGCCGCCGCGAGGACGGCGACGAGGATGTTCCGGAACTGCAGCGGGGTCGGCTTGGCCATGCCGCCACCCTCTCACGAGCCCCCGCCGCCCTCGCGCTCTCCCCGGCTCGTGAGTGGTAAGGCGCGTTCTAACGCGCCTTACCACAACAGACCCACCGCCGCAGACCACACACCGGCCCGGGGGGAACGGCGCGGG
>NZ_JBEXKX010000083.1:0-26994 GCF_040609695.1 Amycolatopsis sp. NPDC004625 | reverse complement strand
TGTCTGGCTCCGGCTCGGCGCACCCCTTGGTGTTGTTGTTTGTAATGGGGTTTTCTAACGCGCCTTACCACTCACGACCAGCCGCGGGAGCAGCGGTGCGGGAGGTGGTGGCCGCCTGGCTGGCCGGGGCGGCCGTCGACTGGGGCCAGGCCCCGCACCCGGCGCCGTGGGACTTTCCGCCGCCGGCCTTCGCCGAGCGGGACTTCGGCTTCCCGCGGCAGGCCGCCGTCGCGAAACTGCCCGAACGCGAGTGGCTGCACCAGCCCACCTGGGTGCGCCTCCGCCGGGCGGGAGCCGCCGCCCGGACCGATCGCGTCCTCGTCATCTCCGGCGAAGGCGACCTGGCCGCGCCCGCTCTGGACACCGCCTACCCGCGGGTCGTGCGCGTGCACGCGGCAGACCGCTTCGCCCGCCTCGGCCCCGACACCTTCGAAGCCGACCCGGCCGACACCGCGCACCTCCGCCACGTCCTCGATGCCCTGCCGGACAACGGGATCGACTGGCTCCACACCCTCCCCCTCGGCATCACCGGCCCCGTCGGCGAAGCCTCCCTGAACCACGCGACCCGGGCCTGCGTCGACACCCCCGCCGCCCTCCTGCGCGCGGCCGGCGACCGGCCGCTCCGGACGTGGTGGGTCTCCGCCGGAGCCGCACCCGTCACCGACGCCGTCACGCGTCCCGAAGCCGGGCTCCTCGCCGGGATCACCGCCGTCGGGCCGCAGGAAAGCGGCGTTCCCGGCCACTGGGCCGACCTGCCCGGCCCCGGCCTGGACCCGCTCGCCGGCCTCCTCACCGGCCCGACCCCACCCGCGCGCGTCGCCCTGCGCGCCGGGTTCTGGTGGACGCCGGAAAGCGCGCCCGTCGACCCCGGCGAGCCCGTCCTGACCGACGGAACCCACCTCGTCCTGGGCGGCACCGGCGGCCTCGGCACCGCGATCGCCGAAGAGCTGCTCGGCCGCACCGGCGGCCGGGTCGTCCTGCTGGCACGCCACCCCTACCTGCCCGAAGCGCTCAAGCCGTGGGCGGACCGCGTCGACCTCCTCGCCGCCGACCTCACCACGATCACCGCCGACGACATCGCATTCCCCCTCGCCGGGATCGTGCACGCGGCCGGGAACCCGGACGGCGGCCTGATCGCCACCCGCGGCGACGGCACCCAAACCGTCAAGCTCGCCGGCGCCCTCCTCGTGGAGCAGCTCATCGAACGCCACCGGCCCGCCTACGCCGTCTACTGCTCGTCGCTGTCCGCGCAGTTCGGCGGCACCGGTCAGCTGGACTACGCCGCCGCCAACGGGTTCCTCGACGCGCTCGCCCACCGCGACGGCCCGACGGCCCGGCTTTCGCTCGGCTGGGACGTCTGGCGCGACACCGGCATGGCCGTCACCGCGCTGGAAACCGACGCCCGGCACCAGGCGCACCTCGCGGTCGGCCTCAGCGTCGAGGAGGGCCGGCGCACCTTCGCCCGGGCTCTCGGCTCCGGGCTGCCGCACGTGCTCGTCGCGACGAGCGGCCTCGAAGGCGCCCGCGAGTTCCACGAACGCGACACCACACCGGCGGCGAAACCCGCCGGCGGCGACCTGACCGAGGAGGTGTGCGCCCTGCTGGGCGTCGCCGAGCTGGACCCGGACGTGCCGCTGTACGACCTGGGCGCCGATTCCCTGACGCTGCTGGACATCGTCGAGTCGGTGAAACGCCTCCACGGCGTCGACCTCGACCTCGCCTGGCTCGGCCCGGAGGTGACGATGGCCGGGCTGCTGGCCAAGCTCTCCGAAGCCGCCGGCACGGACGACGTCGAGGTCCAGGTCTGGCGCGAAGGGACCGCACCGGAGGTCGTCTGCCTCGTGCACCCGGTCGGCGGGGACGTCCACGCGTACCGACCGCTCGTCGAGGCGCTGGATCCGGCGGTCGGCGTCTGCGTGATCGCCGACCCCGCGCTGGGCCGCCCGGAACCCCCGGGGTGGTCCGTCGAGGACCGGGCCCGGCGGTATCACGCGGCCCTGCAGGCGAAACTGCCCGGCCGCACGCGGCTGCTGGCCGGGTGGTCGTTCGGCGCCTGGGTCGCGGCGGGCATGGCCGCCGAGGCCGAGGCGGCCGGGCAGCCCGTGCGGGCGCTGCACCTGATCGACCCGCCGCCGCCCGGCGCGAGCGCCGCGGACTACAGCGACGCACAGCTGGAGACGGTGTTCGAGCGCGAGCTGGGTGCCTCCGGCGGCACCGCCGGCGAGCACGCGCAGAAGCTCGCCCGCGCGTGCCGGGCCAACCTGCGCAGCATGGCCGGGCACGAGCTGCCGCGGCTGACCGCGACGCCGAGCCACGTCTGGCTCGCCACCGAACCCGAGCCCGGCCTGCCTTCGGCGGGCCGAGACGGCTGGCGCGCCCTGCTGCCGGAGCCGAGCCACTGGCACGAACTGCCCGCCACCCACTACGGCATCGTGCGCGCCCCGCACGTCACCGCCGTGGCCGCCGCCATCGGACGATGAGACCCATCAAAGAAAGGAACCCATGGAGCAGTACGAACTCGACGCCGTCAAGCGGATCACGACGCGGCCGGCGCGGGACTACCGGACCCTGGCCGTGCGGGGCCTGACCCCGGTCATCGGCGCCGAGGTCACCGGCCTCGACCTGACCCGCGAACTGACCGAGGACGAACTCACCGAGCTGAAGACAGCCTTCCTGGACCACCACGTGCTGGTGTTCCGCGACCAGCACATCACGCCGGACGACCACCAGCGCCTGGCCGCGCACTTCGGCGAGCTGCGGCCGGTGAACCCTCCGCCCGAGCACGGCAACCCCTACATCCTCGAGGTGGCGACCGCCCCGGAGGCGGCCACCGTGTTCGGCAACGGGTGGCACGCCGACGGCACCGCCGACGAAGAGCCGTCGCTGGGCTCGATGCTGCACATCACGAAGGTGCCCGAGCCGGGCAGCGGCGGCGACACGCTCTTCGCGAACATGCACCTCGCCTACGACATGCTGTCGCCGAAGCTCAAGGAACTGCTGGCCGGGCTGACCGCGATCCACGACGGCGCGCACGCCTTCCGCGGCCACAAGATCCCCGAGGGCTACGAACCGCCGGTCAGCGAGCACCCGGTCGTCGTGCGGCACCCGGAGACCGACCGGCCGCTGCTGTACGTCAACCCGGCCTACACCTCGCGCATCCCGCAGCTGTCGGCCGACGAGAGCCAGGCCGTGCTCGACCTGCTGTTCTCGGTCGTGCCGAACCGGCCGATGCTCGCCTGCCGGGTGCGGTGGGAACCGGACACGCTGGTGTTCTGGGACAACCGCTGCGTCCAGCACCACGCCACCTACGACTACTACCCGCACACCCGGTTCGGGCACCGCGTCGCCATCAACGGCGGCCCGCTCAAAGGCTGACAGGAGTCCGATGTCGTCCGAACCCGTGGTGGACGTCCGCGATCCGGCCGTCCTCGACGACCCGATGGGCGGGTACGACCGCATCCTCGCCGAGGCGCCGGTCCGCTGGGCCCGGCTGCCGAACGGCGAGGAGGGCTGGCTCGTCACCGGCAGCGACGCCGTCCGCGCCGTGCTGTCCGATCCGGCCGTGCGCAACGACCCCACCGGCCTGCCCGGCCGGGGCGCGCAGACCCAGGAGGAAACCTTCCTGGCGCTGGGCACCCCGCCGGAGCACCTGCCGTACCTGCGGGCGAGCCTGCTGAGCCTCGACGGCGCCGAGCACACGCGGCTGCGGCGCAGCATCCTGCCCGCCTTCAGCGCTTCGCGCGTCGCCACGCTGCGGCCGCGGGTGCAGCAGATCGTCGACGAGCTGCTCGAAACCCTCGGCGCGGCAAAGGGAACCGTGGACCTGCTCGACGACTACGCCTACCCGCTGGCCATGGCGGTGGTCTGCGAGCTGGTCGGAGTGCCCGAAGCCGACCGGCCGGCCTGGTACCGGTGGGGCAAGATCCTCGTCGAAGGCGACCCTGCGCGGATCACCCCGGCGCTGGGCGAGATGTTCGCGTACTGCCACGCACTGGTCGACCGGCGCCGGGCCGAGCCGGCCGGGGACCTGCTCAGCGACGTCGTCGCCCAGGAGGACCTGACCGACGTCGACGCCGTGGCGCTCGTGGTGTTCCTGGTGCTGGCCGGGCACGAAACGATGGCGCACCTGCTGTCCAACGCGGCGCTCGCGCTGATGCGCGACCCGGCCCAGCGGGACCTGCTGCGCGCGGAACCGGACCTGTGGCCGGCCGCGGTGCGGGAGCTGGTCCGCACCGACGGCCCGGTGCAGCTGGCGAGGCTGCGCTACGCGGCCGCCGACCTCGAAGTGGGCGGCGTGCGGATCCGCGCGGGCGACCCGGTGCAGGCGGTGCTCGGCGCGGCCAACCGCGACCCGGCGCAGTTCGCCTGCCCGCACCACGCCGACGTGCGCCGCCAGGCCGAGCACGGCGGCCGGGAAGGCAGCGTCGGGTTCGGCTGGGGCCCGCACTTCTGCCTCGGCGTCGCCCTGGCGAAGGTGGAGGCCGAAGTGGCGCTGCGCAGCCTGTTCGACCGGTTCCCCGCGGTGCGCCCGGCGGGCGAGCCCGCCTGGGTGCCGTTGCCGCGGGCGCGGCACCGGGTCGCGCTGGAGGTGTGGCTGCGGTGAACGACCCCGACGTCTCGGTCATCCTGCCCTGCGCCGGGTTCGGCACGCGGTTCGGCGCGCCGTACTCGAAGGAGCTGCACTGCCTGGCGCCCGGGGTGACCGTGCTGGACCGCAGCCTGGAGGCCGCGGTCGAGCTGGTGAAGAGCGGGCTCGTCGTGCGCGTGGTCGTCGTGTTCGGCACGCACAAGCTCGACACGGTGAAGTACCTGGCGCGCTACGCGGGGACGTTCCAGCTGGTGTTCGTCTACCAGGACGGCGAGGCCGAGCCGGGCCTCGACGGCGCGATCCGGTGTGCCCTGCCGATGACGCGGGGACCGGTCGCGCTGGTGCTGCCGGACATCGTCGTCAGCGACGTGGGCAGCCTGCTCGCCGCCCTGAAGGAGACGGAGGTGGCGGGCTGGAGCGTGGTGGCCGCGCCGGAACGGGATCCCGTCGTGCTGCGGCAGATGGGGGCGCTCACCGTGACCGGCACCGCCGGCACCGACGGCGTCGTGATGGTCCAAGCCGCCGCGGAAAAGCCCGCCGACCCGTCGGGGTTCAACGCGCTCTGGGGCATGGTGGCGGTCACCGCGGACGAGGCCCACCGGTTGCCGGACGTGGCCCGCCGGGACGCGGACAGCCCGCTGGCCGGGGCGCGCGCGCTCATGGTCGAGCGGATCGTCAACTACAACACCACCGAGGGATGAGCATGCTCGACGACGTGGTGGCGGCGCTCGACGCCGTCCTGCCGCGCTTGGCCGCGGTCACCGGCACGCCCGGGGTCGCCGTCGCGGTGGCGACGAGCGACGAGCTGCGGACGGCCGCGACCGGGTTCGCGGACCTCGCCGCGGGCACGCCGATGACCGCCGGGATCGCCGCCCCGGCGGGCTCGCTCACCAAACCCGTCACCGGCCTGGCTTTCCTGCAGCTGGTCGAGGCCGGGATGGCGAGCCTGGACACGCCGGTCGACGACGTGTTGCCGGCCGGGCTGCGCGGCCCTGACGCGGCGCCCGTCACCACCGCCATGCTGGCCGCCCACCAGGGTGGCTACTACAGCGACATCGTCACCGCCGTGGCCCCGGACGCGCCGGCCGAGCCGGTCCTCGACTACGTCCGGCGCCGGCACGAGACCGGCCGGGCCGTCGAGTACGGCGGGGTGCTGCCGCTGGTGACGGCCCCGGGCGCGTACTCGTATTCGAGCTTCGGCGTCGGGGTGCTCGGCGGCGTGGTCGAGCACCTGACCGGCGAGCCGTACGGCGCCCGCGTCGGCCGGGAAGTGTTCGCGCCGGCCGGGATGACGGACACCGGCATCGACGACGGCACCCGGCCGCCGGACAGCGCGACCGGGTACCTGGCGTTCGGCGACTGGTGCCTGCCGAGCCCGCCGCTGCGGACGGCGGCCTACCCGGGCGTCGGGATGTACACCAGCGTCACGGATTTCGCGCGGTTGCTGCAATCCCTGCTGCGCACCGCCCGGGGCGACCGCGGGCTGGTCGGCCCGGATTCGCTCGCGGCCATGACGGCCCCGCGCGTGGCGCGCCCGAGCCCGAACGGCGTCCGCTCGTTCGCCGGCCTGACCCTCGAGCTCGCCGACCCGGACCTCGGCGAGGACTGGTGGTGGGGGCACACGGCGGCGTTCCCGTGGGGGTTCTGGTGGGAGGCCCGGGTCTGGCCGCACCGCGACCTGGCCGCGGTCGCGGTCGGCAACCGGTGGGACATGGCCCGGTTCCACAACCCCGCCACCCGCAGCGCGCCGGGCCTGGCCGTGGAGTGGGCGGGCCGGTGGGCGCGGTCCGGGGCCCCCGCGAAACTCGCGGACCTGGACGGGCGGCCGCGGTGGACCGGTCCCCGGCCCACGCCGGAAAGCTCGCGCTGGATGGGTGTCCTGGTGGGCGAGCGCACCCACGGCCTGCTCGGCGTCCCCGGCCCGCTGCCCGTCCGGGCGCTGGCCGCGGGGGCGCGTTCGCTCGGCGACGGGAACCCGGACGGCTGGGACCCGGAGGCGTTCGCGGGCGGGGTCGAGCTGGCGCGGGCGGTCGCGCCGGACCCGGACGCGCTCGGGGCTTTGGGCCGCGAACTCGGGCCGGCCGCGGCGCTGTGGATGCTGGAGTGCGGCGCCTCGAGCGCGGACCTCACGATGCCGGTCGGCTTCTACGCCCGGGCACCACGGTGACGCGCAGGCGAATCCTCCTGTCGACGTACGGGACGCGCGGTGACGTCGAACCGCTCGTGGCCCTCGCGGTGCAGTTGCGGGCCCGCGGCGCCGGGGTGCGGATGTGCACCCCGCCGGACGAGGAGTTCGCGCACCGGCTGGCCGGGCTGGGGATCGACCACGTGCCCGTCGGCCCGCCGATCCGGGCCTTGATGCGCCGTACCCCGTCGGCGGCGGAACTGGCCCGGTACCGCACCGAGCTGCTGGAGGCGCAG
Organism: Amycolatopsis sp. NPDC004625; assembly: GCF_040609695.1. NCBI lineage: Bacteria > Bacillati > Actinomycetota > Actinomycetes > Pseudonocardiales > Pseudonocardiaceae > Amycolatopsis > Amycolatopsis sp. NPDC004625. Next base: position 19,985 of record NZ_JBEXKX010000083.1, on the reverse strand, counting down.
TTCGCCGTCCTCCCTTCGGCCGCTCACGGCTGTGACGCGCTGGTCGTCGCCGGGCTGGCGCAGGTCGCCGCGCGGTCGGTGGCCGAGGCCGCGGGCATCCCCTACGTGTACGTGACGTACGCGGCGGTCAACCTGCCGTCGCCGCACCACCCACCGCCGCCGCGGCCGGGCTGGCCGGAGCCGGCCGAGGCCGGCAACGCGGCCCGGTGGGAGCACGACGCCCGGCTGGTCGACGCCCAGTTCCGCGAGCCGCTCAACGGCCACCGCGCCGCGCTGGGCCTGCCACCGGTGGGCGGCGTGCGCGACCACGTCTATTCGGACCGGCCGTGGCTGGCGGCGGACCCGGCCCTGGGCCCGTGGCCGCCGGCCCCCGGCCTCGACGTGGTCCAGACCGGCGCGTGGATCCAGCCGGACGAGCGTCCGCTGCCGGCCGACCTGGCGGCGTTCCTGGCCGCCGGCCCGCCTCCGGTCTACGTGGGTTTCGGCAGCATCGGCCCGGCCCCGGACGTCGCCCGCTGGGCGGTCGGGATCAGCCGGGCTCACGGGCACCGCGTGATCGTCTCGCGCGGCTGGGCGGACCTGGACCTGCTCGACGGCGAGGAGGACTGTTTCGCCGTCGGCGAAGTCAACCACCAGCGCCTGTTCCCCGAACTGGCCGCGGTGATCCACCACGGCGGCGCGGGCACCACGCAGGTGGCCGCCCGGGCGGGCGTGCCGCAGGTGGTGGTCCCGCTCCCGGTGGCGGACAACCCGTACTGGGCGGGGCAGGTCGCCGCCCACGGGGTCGGCGCGGCGCTGGACGGCCCGGCGGCGACCCGGGAGTCCCTGGCCGAGGCGTTCGAGCTGGCGCTGGCTTCGGGCCGCCGGGCCAGGGCGCTGAGCACCGGGATCCGCACCGACGGAGCCGCGGTGGCGGCGCACCTGCTGCTCAGCTGACCCGCGTGGCCCGGGCGATCTCGCGCAGGACACCGATCGGATCGTCGCCCAGCGCGTGCAGGCCGACCTGGCTCGCCCCGGCCGCCCGCTCCGCGCGGATGCCGGACACGATCGCCGGGGCGTCGCCGTGCAGGACGAGGGCGTCGACCAGCCGGTCGCTGAACGGGTCGGTGAGGTCCTCGCCGGTGTAGCCGGTGCGCCGGAGGTTGGTGGCGTAGCTGGCGATTCCGAGCATGGGCCGGACCGCGGCCCGGGCGGTGGCGCGGGCGCGGCCGGCGTCGGTGTCCAGCAGCACGCCGTGGCCGGGCACCACCAGCTTGCCCGGTCCGACGATCGCCCGGGCGCGGCGGGTGTGTTCGGGTGTCACCTGGAGAGTGAGCGTGCCCGCGGCGCGGCCGGCCGCCAGCCGGAGCATCTTCGGCCCGAGGGCGGCCAGCAGCACGTGCTCGGCGGGAACGCCGGCCGCGGCCAGGGCGTCCAGGTAGCTCGCGACCTTCGCCAGCGGGGACGCGTACCCGGCGTCGATCTCCCGGTGGCCGGCGCCGATGCCGACGAGGAGCCGGCCGGGGTGCTTCGCCGCGATCCGGTGGTAGGCGTCCGCGACCTCTTCCGCGTCGGCCTGCCACACGTTGAGCACGCTGGTGCCCACGACGATCCGGCCGGTGGCGTCGAGCAGCCGCTCGGCCGCGAGCAGATCGGCCGGCGGCGACGCGGCCAGCCACACCGCGCCGTAGCCGGCTTCCTCCAGTGCGACGGCGTCCGCCGCGCTCGCCCCGGCGGCGGTCAGGTAGGCCCCCAGGGGGCCCGGTTCGATGGTCATGATCACGACTTCAGCACCCGCCGGGCACGTCATCCAGCGGCAACCGCACCGCGCTGCGATAAGCTCGCCTTATCATGGAGCTGCGCGCGCTGCGGTATTTCGTCACGGTCGCCGACGAACTGCACTTCGGCCGGGCCGCCGAGCGGCTGCACATCGCGCAACCGGCCGTCAGCCAGCAGATCGCCCGCCTGGAACGCGAACTCGGGGTCCGGCTCCTGGACCGGTCACCCCGCCACGTCCGCCTCACCGCGGCCGGCCACCGGGTCCTGGAGGCGGCGCGCACCACGCTCGCCGCGGCGAGCCAGGTGCCGATCGCGGCGAAGCAGGGCATGACGACGGTCCGCATCGGCACCGCCGCGGGCCTGACCGCCCGCCTGGAACGCGGCATCGACGCCCTCCGCGAGCGGGCACCGGAGTTCGACGTGGTCCTGGTCGACCTCCCGGTCGAAGCCCGCCTCAACGCGGTGCGGCAGGGCGAACTCGACCTGGCCCTGACCCGCGGCGTCCGTGCGGTACCGGGCCTGACGGTGCTGCCGACCTGGACCGAACGCCTGTACGCGGTGGTGTCCCGGAACCACCCGGCGGCGAACCGCAGCGCGATCGCGGTGGCCGAACTGGTGGACGACACCCTGCGCGTACCGGCCCGCGAGCACGACACGGTGGTCCGGTCCCTGCACGAGACGGGCGTGCACCCGAAGGCGGCCCACCCGGCCGGAACCCTGCAGGACACGCTCGTCGAGGTCGGCTCGGACCCGCGAAGCTGGACGGTCCTGCCCGGCGACCAGGTGGCGGAGATCCGCTCGACGCGGGTCCGGGCCGTCCCGCTGACCCCGCCGATCACGATCACCGGCAGCGTGGTCGTGGCCACGGACAGCGCGAACCGGGCGGCCGAGTGCGTGGTGGACACCTTCCGGGACTAGCCGGGCCACTCCCACGGCGGTCGCACGCCCGCGTCCCGAACCCCACTATCGGGTGATGGTCGAGCGCAACATCGTCAGCGGGGACATCCACGGCTCGGTGGTGCAGGCACACACCATCCAGGGCAACCTGCACGTCCACGCACCCGTGGTCATCGTGCCCCGGCAGCTGCCGCGCAGCGGAGGCGAAGTCGTCGGCCGGGCGGCGGAACTCGCCGCGTTGGAGCGGGGTTTGAACCCGGCGCACCGGACGGTCGTCATCAGCGGCACCGCGGGCGTCGGCAAGACCGCCTTGTGCCTGCACTGGGCCTGGTCGGTCGCCGGTCGTTTTCCCGACGGCCAGTTGTACGTCGATCTGCGGGGGTTCGATCCCCTTCGCCCGCCGTTGTCCACGGCGGAAGTCGTCCGGGGCTTTCTCGACGGGTTCGGTGTCCCCGCGGAACGCATCCCGTTCGACGTCGACGCCCAGGTGAACCTGTACCGCAGCGTGGTCGCCGATCGGCGGGTGCTGGTCGTGCTCGACAACGCCCGCGACGCGAACCAGGTCCGCTCCCTGCTGCCCGGCGGGCCGGGCTGTGCGGCCGTGGTCACCAGCCGGAACGAGCTGACCGGTCTGGTGGTGCGCGACGATGTCCGGCGAATCGGGCTCGACCTGCTCGGGGAAGCCGACGCGCGCTGCCTCATCGCCGGCCGCCTCCAGGGCATCCCGGCCGGCGACGGCGAGGTCGGCGAGCTCGCGGCCAGGTGCGCCGGGCTACCGCTCGCCCTGGCCATCGTCGCGGGACGCGCGGCGCAGTGGCCGTTCCCGCTCAGCACCCTGGTGGACGAGTTGCGCTCGGCCACGCAGCGGCTCGACTCGCTGGACACCGGCGATCCGTACAGCACCGCGCGGTCGGTCTTCTCCTGGTCGTACGAGGCTCTTCCCGCCCCGGCCCAACGGGCCTTCCGCCTGCTCGGAACGACGACCGGCTCGGACGTGGGGCTGCCCGCCGCCGCCTCGCTCATCGGGTTGCCGCGGCCTCGCAGCCGGGCTCTGCTCACCGAGCTCGTCCGGGCGAACCTGCTGGAGGAACACCTGCCCGGCCGGTTCCGGTTCCACGACCTGCTGCACGAGTACGCCGTCGAGCGGCTGGCCGAAGAACCGGAAGCCGGTCGCACGGCGGCGATCACCAGGATGGTGGAGTCGTACCTGCAGACGGCCGTGGCCGCAGACGCCTTGCTGAGTCCCCACCGCTTGCGCACCGCCGTGCCGCCGGCCGGCCCGGACGTGGTCGTCGCCGAGGTCTCGGACTACCGGCAGGCGCTCGCCTGGTGCGCCGCGGAGCACCAGCTCGCCGTCGGCGCGGTGGCGAAGGCCGTCGAGACCGGCCTGGACCGCCAGGCGTGGCAGCTGGCGTGGGCCTTGGTGACGTACCTGCGCCGGTTCAGCCACCACCACGACCGGCTGGCCACCCAGCGCCAGGCCCTCACCGCCGCCCGCCGGCTCGGTGACCCCCACGCGGAGGGCAAGATCAGCCGGGTTCTCGGCAAGACCCTCATCCGCCTGGGCCATCAGGACGAAGCGGATGATCTCCTGGAACGCGCCGTCGAGCTGTTCCGCGAGCAGGGCGACCAGCCGGAAGAATCCGACGCGCTGCTGGGCCGCACCCGGCTTCACCTGCAGCGGGGCCGCTTGCGCGAGGCGGACGCCGACGCCCGCCGCGCCCTCTCCCTGACCGAGGCCGCCGGTCACCTCAACCTGCGCGCCACCGCCCTGAACACCGTCGGCTACTGCGCCTTGGCGGCGGGTGCCCCGCTGGAGACGATCACCCACTGCACCGAGGCCCTGCAGCTCTACCGCGAGATCGGCAACATCGAGGGCGCGGCCGACGTGCTGCGCATGCTCGGATCGGCACACGCCGGGCTCGGGCAGTGGGACGAGGCGATCGCGCGTTACGAGGACTCACTGGCGCAGGACCTCGTCCTGCAGGACGAATACCACGCCGCACTCGTGCTGGACCGGATCGGGTGCGCGCATTCGGCCGCCGGCCGGACATCCGACGCGATCTCGGCGTGGCGCCGGTCGCTGGCGCTGATGGAGTACCTGGACCCGCAGGAAGCCGGCGAGATCCGGGGCCGCCTGGACGCAGCCGAAGGCCGCTAGCGGCCGGCACTAGAGCGTGGGTTCGACCGCCGGCGGGTTCACGCAGGCGCACCACGCCTCGAAACCGTGCTGGAACGCCACCACCCCAGCCTCCGGCAGCGCGATCTCGATCGCCTCCAAGATCTCCCTTGCCGTCACACCGATCTCCAGCGCCACCTCGATGTGCGCGCGGATCTGGGCCTGCGGCGCCCTCAACACCGTCAAGCTCAACACGAACAGTAGTTCCTTCGTGCGGCGGTCCAGCGTCCGCTCGTCCAGGTAAGCCGCGCTGATCAACCCGTTCGCCGCCTCCAGCACCGGGAAGTCCGCGTGGGCCATGGTCTTGTGGTACTCCAGGACGTATCCGCGGCGCCGGGCCATCTCGTCGACGTAGGCCTGGGCTCGAGGATCGGTCACGATGGTTCTCCCAAGGTTGTCCGGAGGCGGGTGACGACCGTGTTGAGGCCGGCCGGGGTGGTCAGGGCCGCCAGGTAGCGGTCGGGTCTGAGGAGGGCCACCGGTGGGCGGCCCTCGAACCAGCGGGCCAGCGTGGACTCGACGTCCTCCACCCCGGCTCCCGGGAAGCGGGACCGGGACGGTGTCACCGTCACGAACCGGGTGTCGAGGCCGGCCAGGTACTTCTGGTTCTCGTCGGTCAGTGCGGCGCGCGGGTCCTGGTTGTAGCCGATGACGGAAAACCAGTCGCCGAGGTCTTCGTCGAGGCGGTGGACGTCGCCGGACGGGGCTTCGACCAGTGGCTGGGGGAACATGCGGCCCACCGCGGGGTCGGTGCCGTCGGAAAGCACGTCGCGGTAACACGGCATCGGCTTGAAGCGCATCTGCAGGACCCAGTCCTTGACGCCGGGGAGGCGGCCGGCCGCCCGGAACCCCGTGTCGCGCAGCCGCGCGGCGAACGGGTGGGCCGGGGCGAGCAGGCGGCCGAGCGTCGTGGAAAGACCCGTCATCGCGCGGGCGTGGTCGCGGCGCTCGCGGTCGTAGGTGTCCAGCAGGGCCGGTGCCGCACGGCCGCCCGCGATCGCGGCGAGCTTCCACGCCAGGTTGGTCGCGTCGCGGATGCCGGTGTTCATCCCCTGCCCGGCCCACGGCGGCATCAGGTGGGCCGCGTCGCCGGCCAGCGCGACGCGGCCGCGGACGAACGTCGACGCGACACGGGAGTGGTGGGTGTAGACGCGGGCGCGGACGACGTGCACCGCGGCCGGGTCCGGCACGTGGTGGGCCAGGAGCGCGCGGACCCGGTCCGGGTGCAGCATCTCCTGCGCGTCCTCCCCCGGGAACAGCATGAACTCCCACCGGCGGAACCCGCGCGGCAGGTGCGCGCACACGTACGGCCGCCGCGGGTGGCAGAACAGTCCTGTGTAGACAGCGTCGCCGGGATCGCCCTCCGCGTCGATCACGACCCACTTGCGCGGGTGCGTCGCACCTTCGAGCGGGATGCCGAGCAGGTCACGGACCCGGCTGCGCCCGCCGTCGGCCGCCACCACGTAGTCCGCGCGGAGGCGCGCCGGGCCGCCGGCGCGCATGACGTCGAGGTCGACGCCGCCGTCGTCCTGGGTCAGGCCGGTGACCTCGTGCCCGGAAAGCAGGCTGACGTGCGGATAGCGGTCCAGGCCGGCGCGCAGGGTCCGCTCCAGCAGCGGCTGCATGAAGATGTTGCGCCGGAACCAGCCGAACTCCCTGGTCGACGGCCGGATGTCGGCGAAGCACCGGCCCTGGGCGTCGAAGAAGCGCAGCGGGACGTTCTGGACCAGCTCGGCCACCACCTGCTCGTGCAGGCCGATCCCCTGCATGCTGCGCAGGCACTCGTCGTCCATCCCGATCGCCCGCGGATAGTCCACTATGGACTCCGACCGGTCGATCAGCAGCGTCTCGACGCCGAACCGGCCGAGGTGGTTGGCGATCGTCGTGCCGACCGGGCCGGCCCCGACGACCGCCACCCGGGTCCTCACGAGAGGTTCACCCAGACGCTCTTGGTCTCGGTGTAGGACCCCAGCACCGCGTGCCCCATCTCGCGGCCCCAGCCGGACTGCTTGTACCCGCCGAAGGGCGACGCGGGATCGGTGTAGTTGTAGCAGTTGATCCACACGGTCCCGGCCTTGATGCGGCCGGCCAGGCGGTGGGCGTCGGTCAGGTTCCGCGTCCAGATGCCCGCGGAGAGCCCGTACGGCGTGTCGTTGGCCAGAGTCACCAGCTCGTCGGTGTCCGTCCAGCGCATGGCCACCAGCACCGGCCCGAAGATCTCCTCGCGCACGACGCGCATCGTGTGGTCGGTGTCGGCGAAGATCGTGGGCGCGACGAAGTAGCCGCCGGCGTAGTCCTCGCCGAGCCCGGTCACCGGCCCGCCGCCGGTGAGGACCGTGGCGCCCTGCTCGCGGCCGAGGTCGAGGTACTCGCCGACCGTCGCGAGCTGGGCGGCGGAGACCACCGGCCCCATCTGGGTGGCCGGGTCGGTGCCCGGACCGACCACGATCCGCCGCGTGCGCTCGACCAGCCCCGCCATGACCTCGTCGTAGACGTCGGCGTGCACGTACAGCCGGGAGCCGGCCGTGCAGACCTGGCCCTGGTTGAAGAAGACGGCGTCGGTCGCCGCGGCGATCACCTCGGCCAGGTCGGCGTCGGGCAGGACGATGTTCGGCGACTTGCCGCCCAGCTCCAGGGACACGTTCTTCATGTTCCCGGTGGCCGCGCGGGCGATCTGGCGCCCGACCGCGGTCGAGCCGGTGAAGGCGATCTTGTCGACGTCGTCGTGGGCCGCCAGGGCCGCGCCGGCCACCGCACCCCGGCCGGTGACGACGTTGACCACGCCGGGCGGGAACCCCGCCTCGTCGATGAGCTCGGCCAGCCGCAGCGTGCTCAGCGACGTGATCTCGGCCGGTTTGAGCACGACCGCGTTGCCCATCGCCAGGGCCGGCGCGAGTTTCCAGCTCGCCATCGACATCGGGAAGTTCCACGGGACGACGGCGGCGACCACGCCGACCGGCTCGTGCACGGTGTAGTTGAGGACCTTCAGCCCGCCGCGCGGCGACACCGGGATGGTGCTGCCCTCGAACTTGCTGGGCCAGCCGGCGAAGTAGCGGAACAGCTTGACCGTCGTGCCGACGTCGACGGCACGGGCGACACCGACCGGCTTCCCGTTGTCGTACGCCTCCAGCAGGGCCAGCTCGTCGGCGTTCTCCTCGACGAGGTCGGCGAGCCGGTCGAGCAGCCGGCCGCGGTCCATCGGGCTGAGATCGCGCCAGCGGGGGTCGTCGAGCGCGGCCCGGGCGGCACGAACCGCGACGTCGACGTCGTGCTCGTCGCCGGCCGGGATGGAGGTGAGGACCCGCCCGGTGGCCGGGTCGAGCGAATCCAGCCGCGCGCCGGACAGCGCGTCACCCCAGCGGCCGGCGACGAACATCGACCGCGGGGCCGCCAGGAACTCCTGTACACGGCGGGCCGGCTGGCTCATCGGGGCTCCTCGGGTGCGGGGTGGTCGGTGCGGACGAGCAGCCGGGTGCGCTGGCTGACGAGCAGGTCGCGGACCCGGGCGCGGAAGGCGGCGAAGTCCTCGTCGGCCAGCAGCGCCGCCCGGCGCGCCTGCCTGTCCTCGAAGGAGGGAAAACACCAGTGGAAGACAACGGTGTTCAGCTCGCCGACCTCGACCACGTAGACGCCGTGGGTGCGGCCGAGGTGGTGCTCCTGCGGACGGCGGCCGAGGTCCTCCCACGCCTGCAGGTACCGGGGCGCGGTGCCCGGCCGGACGCCGTAGTCCCGTTCCTCAAGCAGCACGGCCGGCCCCGTCCAGGAACGCTTCGACGCGGTCGGCGAACGGGCGGGGCCGGTCGTCGTGGACGTAGTGCCCGGCGCCGTCGATCACGGCGGTGGCGATCGCGGGGTTGCGGTGGCGGATCTCGGCCAGGGTCGCCGCGGAGGTGAAGTCCGAGTCGCCGCCGCAGACGACGAGCGTGCGGGCGGGCAGCGCGGGGACGGTGGCCCAGAGGTCGGCCGGGGGCCGGGTGCGGTCCAGCCGCGCCGCGCCGATCCCCGGCATGTCGGGGATCCAGCGCAGCTCCGGCGAACCCTCGCGAGCCGGTCGCAGGGTGTGGCGGACGCGCGATTCGATCGCGGCCACCGTCGCCGTGGGCCGCAGCCGCCACCAGTAGGCGATGGCGGCCGCGCGGTCGGGGAAGCCGTCCGGGATGTCGGCGACCTCACGCCGGATCCGCGCCGCGCCTGCCCCGGAAACCGAGGAGCCGGGGAGCATGTCCTCGACGACGAGGGCGTCGAGCCGGCCCGGGTGGGCGGCGGCCCAGGCCATCGCGGTGGCGCCGCCCATCGAATGCCCGAGCAGCGCGAAGCGCGTCAGCCCGAGCTCTCCGGCGAACTCGGAGAGGTCCCGCACGTACCGGTCGGTGTGGTAGTCGCGCCGCGGGTCCCAGTCGCTTCCGCCGCGCCCGCGCGCGTCGAGCGCCACACAGCGCCACCGGCCCGAGAGCCGCTGCGCGAGGTGTTCGAACGTCGCCGCGTAGCTGCGCAGGCCGTGAAGCAGCACCAGCGCGGGCGCGTCCGGCGAGCCCCATTCGAGCCAGCGGAGGCGGATCCCGTCGCCGGTGCGGAACCAGCCGGGCCGCGCGCCGGCCGGCACCGGGGCCGCCGACGGCCCGGCGCCGGAGACCGCCGTCATCGCAGCCCGTCCTCGCCGAGCACGTCGGCGGCGGCCGGCCCGCCGAGCCGGGCGTGCAGCCGGCCGCGGGTCGCGACGGCGACCGCGACGACGACCTCGTCCGGCGCCGGGGCGTCGGAGAACGCGACCGTGGCGGTGTCGTAGTGCGACCGCACGTACAGCGCGTTCTTGTGCGCGAGCGGGATGTCGATCGAGGTGCCGGGGCCCCCGCGCTTGCCGGTCGAGGGCATCCACGCGATCGCGCCGCCGAGCGCTTCCCGGACGGGGGTGGCGAAGTCGGTGGTGAGGAAGGCGTTGCCGTGCTCGTACTCGCCCTGCACGCCGACGATGCTCGCCTTGCCGTAGCTCGCCAGCTCCTGTCCGCCGGCGGCGGCGAGGATCCGGCGGGCGAACTCCGCGCCCAGGGCCACCGAGCCCGCGTAGACATCCGTGAAGTCGTCGCCGAACGTGCCGGCGTGCGGGTTCTGCACCGCCGCGGCGACCACGATCTTCACCACCGGCGGGCCGTCGGCGAGCCGGCCGCTCTCGGTGGCGTGGGTTTCCTCCCGCAGCACGAACCACTTGCGCACGTGCAGCCGGTCGAGGTTGGGTTGCTTCATCGTTTCCGGAGCTCCTGTGGTCAGCCGTAGAGCGGGTCGACGTCGATCGGCTCGCTCGGCGCGCCGTGCCGGCCGAGGATCCGCTTGCCCTCTTCGTCGTCGGTGACGGTCTCGTGGAAGAACTCGAAGCGGTTGCCCTCGGGGTCGGTGAAGTACAGGCCGAAGCCGATCTTGTGGTCGGTCGTCTTCACGACCGGCACGTTCTTCGCCAGCAGCCGCCCGTACAGGCGGCGCCACTCGTCGAGGTCCCCGTCGACCTCCAGCCCGTAGTGCTGGAGGCCGAGGCCGCCGCTGCGCGCGCCTTCGGGCGCCCGGATCAGCGCGATGTCGTGGTGCTTCACCCCGAACGACAGGAAGATCCACTCCTCGGCGCGGGCGGTCACCTCCATGCCCAGCACGTCCTCGTACCAGCCGGCGAGGGCGTGCGGGTCGCGGACGAACAGCGAGAGGTGCGTGCGCCGCACCCGGGGCGGGGGCGCGTCGTCGCCCCGGATCGGGGTCGGTTCCTGGGCCGGGTCGAGCACGGATTCGTCCGGGTCGATCCCGCCGCGGGGGTCACGGGTCTGGCTCATCGGCGTCTCTCCGTCGTGGTCAGTGGGGGTTGGCCGGGTTGGCGACGGCCGGGGTCCAGGCGACGGCGGTGATCTCGGAGAACTCCCGCCACTCCTTGGTCCAGGACAGGCCGCCGTCGACCGACCGGAGCAGGTGGCCGTACTTCGTGCCGGCGAAGACCAGCGCGGGGTCGGCGGGGTGCACCCCGAAACCCCAGACGGTCGAGTTCGGCTCGACGTCGAACTTGGTCTCCTGCCAGGTGTCGCCGAAGTCCTCCGAACGGAAGATGCGGGTCTTCGTCCCCGGAGTGCCGTCCCCGCAGGCGAACAGGAGGGTCTTGCCGTCGGCGAGCGCGCTGACCGTGCGGGCGTAGCGGTAGCCGAACTCGTCGCGGGCGATCGAGCGCTTCCACTGCCGGCCGCCGTCGCGGCTGACCCACAGGGCGTTCACGGTGACGACGAGGTGCGTCTTGGGCTCGCCCGGGTGGACCACGACGGCGTGGACGTCGGAGTTGGTGACGACGCCAGGCCGCGTGTCGGGCGCGTGGTCGAGGCGCTCCCAGGAGTCGCCGCGATCGGTGCTGTGCCAGAGCCCGCCCTCTTCGATGCCGAACCACAGCTGCGCGGGGTCCACCGGGTCCACTGTGGACGTCAGGATGCGCGGCTTGCTGACGCCCGCGCAGTGCTCGGGGATACGCGGCGGCAGTTCCGCCCAGGTCGTGCCGCCGTCGGTGCTGCGCCACACGTACGCGCGGTCGGGGGCGCCGGATCCGACGAGGAGGAAGTCGCTGTCGTGCGGGTCGATCGCCAGGGTCCACAGCTGCTTGCCGTCGAACGGGCCGTCGACCCGGGTCCAGCTGTAGCCGGCGTCGTCGCTGCGGACCAGGCCCACTTCGGCGCCCGCGTAGACGACCTCGGGCCGGTCCGGTGCCACGGCGATGCAGCGGACGACGCTGTCGAATTCGAGGGCCTGGTCCAGCGGCGTGCGCGCCCAGGTCCGGCCGTCGTCGCTGGACCGGACGACGCCCTGGCCGGCGGTGGCGACGAGGATGGTTCCCTGCATGGAGTTCACTCCTGACGGTGGTGGCGGATCGGGGTCAGAGGAAGATGCCGCGGGTGAGCCCGCCGTCGATGCCGACGGACTCGCCGGTGATGGCGCCGGCGCGCGGCGAGCTCAGGAAGGCCACGAGGTCCGCGATTTCGCCGGCGGCCAGGACTCGCCGGATCGGCGTGCGGTCGATGAACCCCTGCTCGACGGCCTGGGCCGTGGTGCCCTGCTTGCGGGCTTCGCGTTCGTAGAGCTCGTGGATGTGCTCGGTTTCGACGACGCCGGGGTGGATGGTGTTGACCGTGATACCCGCCGGGCCCAGCTGGTCGGACAGCGTCTTGGTCAGGTGGACGATCGCCAGGTTGCGCAGGCCGGAGAGGGCGTGGCTGGAGCGGCCGGTGAGCCCGCCGATGTTGACGATCCGGCCGTAGCCGCCTTCCCGCATCCGCGCGGCCGCGGCCTGCGCGCAGCGGAAGTAGCCGACGACCTTGGTGTTCAGGTCGTCGAGCAGGAGGTCGGGGTCGGCTTCGGCCAGGGTGTTGCGCACCAGCCCCGAGGGCGCGGCGGCGCCGTTCACCAGGATGTCGAGCCGGCCGAAGCGCTCGGCCGCCGCGGCGACCATCCGCCGGACCGACGCGGTGTCGGTGGTGTCCGAGGCGATGCCGACGACGTCGCCGCCGGTGCGTTCGGTGAGCTCGGCCGCCGTCTTCTCGAGCAGCTCGCGGCGGCGGGAGGTGATGACGACCGAAGCCCCCTCCCGCGCCAGGGTTTCCGCGATCGCCTTGCCGATCCCGAGACTGCCGCCGGTGACGCAGGCGACCTTCCCGCCGAGGTCCAGGTCCATGGTCTTCTCCCGTTCAGAGCTTCAGCTCGATCAGCGACGGCCCGTCGGCGAGCAGGGACCGGGCGAGCGCCGGGGCCAGTTCGTCCACTGTGGACACCGAGGTGGCCCCGACGCCGTAGGCGGCGGCCAGCGCGGGCCAGCCGATGGCCGGATCGGCCAGCGACGTCAACCGCTCCGAGGCCGGGCCGTCGGTGCGCGCGCCCAGCCGGTCCAGTTCCGTCCGCAGGACGCCGTAGCGGCTGTTGCTCGCGATCAGCACGGTGACGGGCAGCTGCTCGCGGGCCATCGTCCAGAGGGCCTGGATCGTGTACTGGGCGCTGCCGTCCGACTGGAGGGCGACCACCCGGCGGCCCGGGGCGGCGATCGCCGCGCCGACGGCGACCGGCAGGCCCTGGCCGATGGCGCCGCCGGTGTTGGTCATGGCCGTGTGGCGGGCCGCCACGGCGGAAGCGGTGAAGAACGGGTAGCCGCACGTCCCGCCCTCGACCGAGACGATCGCGCCCTCCGGCAGCAGCGCGGTCAGCGTCACCCCCACCGACCGCGGCGTCAGGGCACCGCCCCCGGGGACGACCGGTGCCCCGCACCGGCGGGTCGCCGGCGGCGTCGCCCCGAGGGCGGCGGCCAGGTCTTCGAGCGCGGACTGGCTGTCCTGGCCCGGCTCGGCGAGCCGCGTGACGCTTTCCGGCGGGGCCAGCCGGGCCGGGATCCCCTCGTAGCCGAAGTACGAGACGGGTTCGAGCGCCCCGGCGAGCAGGACGAGGTCGGCGCCGGCGAGCGCCGCCCGGGCCGCCTCGGGGAAGTAGGGCAGGCGGTCGAGGCCGGGCAGCCCGCCGCCGCGTTCGGCGACGCTCGGGAAGGTTTCGCTGTAGGCGGTCGCGCCGGTGGCTTCCATGACGGCCGCCGCGGCTCGCTGGCCCCGCTCCCCCAGCGCGTCGTCGCCGAGCAGCAGCACGCACCGGTGCGCGGCCCGGATCGCCTTGGCGCACTCGTCGACGACCTGGCCGTCGACCGCGGGCCGCCCCGGCGACGGGCGCCGGCCCGGCAGCGCGCCGGACACGGTGGCCTGCTGGAAGTCCAGGGGCACGACCAGGGTGGCCGGGCTGCGCGGGAACGCGGTCGTCGCGGCGAGGGCTTCGGCGGTGTCGCGGGCGAGGTCCGCGGCCCGCGCGCTGGTGCGGACCCAGCCCGACACCGGCCGGGCCAGGGAGTGGATGTCGCTGGTCAGCGGGGCGTCGTAGGCGAGGTGCCAGCTGGCCTGGTCGCCGACGAGGTTCAGCATCGGGGTCCGGGCGCGGCGGGCGTTGTGCAGGTTGGCGATGCCGTTCGCGAAGCCGGGCCCCAGGTGCAGCAGCGTCGACGCCGGCCGCCCGGCGATCCGGGCGAAGCCGTCGGCCGCGCCGGTGCAGACCCCTTCGAACAGCCCGAGCACCGGGCGGACGGCCCGCACGTCGTCCAGGGCCCGCACGATCGGCATCTCGGTCGTGCCCGGGTTGGCGAAGCAGACGTCGACGCCGTGCGCGGCCGCGGCCTTCAGCACGGCGTGGGCACCGGTGACCGTTCCGGGGTCGCCGGGCGCCGAATGGGTCCGCTTCACGAAACCTCCTTGTGCGATATAGCCACTATGCTGTGCGATTAAGGCACAGTGTGAGTCACTGCGCCGCCGCGGTCAAGGGGCCACCTAGACTCCCGACCGTCCGCGCCGAAGAAGGGACCCATGAGCACAGCCAGGCCAGACGACGGTCCGCGCCGCACGTCCCAGACGTTGAGCCGGGGCCTGTCGGTGCTGAAATCGGTGGCCCACCTGCCCGACGGCGGCACGGCCCACCAGCTCGCCGCGGCGACCGGCCTGGAGCGCACGGTCGTCCACCGGCTGCTCAACACCCTCGTCGCGGACGGCTTCGCCGAACGCACCCCGGCCGGGGCCTACCGGATCGGCCCCGAGGCCCGCGCGCTCGCGAGCCTGGCGGGGCCTTCGGTCATCGACTTCGCCCAGAGCCGGCTCCAGGTCCTCGCGGACAAGTACGCCGGCACCGCGATGCTGTGCCTGGCCGAGACCGACGCGATCGTCGCCGTCGCGGTCGCCGTCCCGACGAACGCCGACTCCCACCTCGCCTACCGGCGGGGCAGCCGCCACCCGATCGACCGGGGCGCGGGCGCCTGGGCGGTCCGGGCCGGGCGCCCGCCGGTCGACGGCGAGCCCGCGTCCGTCGCCACCGCGCGCGAGCAGGGCTGGATCATCGCGCACGGCGAAGTGGAGGAAGGCGCCCACGCCGTCGCCGCGCCCGTCAGCCGGGGCGGGGACACCCTGGACGCGTGCGCGATGTTCCTGTCCCACCGCGCGGACAGCGTCCAGGCCGCCGCTCCCGACGTCGTGGTGCTGGCCGCCGAGGTGCGCGCGCACGCCCTGCAGGCCGGCTGACGTCCTGGCGCGGCCTCAGCCCCTGACCATGGCGGCCAGGAGGCGTTCGGGCTCGCCGGGATCGGCCGCATCGATCCGCAGCAGGCCGCCCCGCCAGTGGTGGCCGGTCAGCCCCGGGTTGTGCACCGAGATCCCGTCCGGCCCGACGATCTGCGGGCTGCCCTGGATCGCCACGTCCCGGCTCTCCCGGAAGTCCCGCACCACGTCCGAGCGCACGTTCTCCGTCCGCCAGGTGCGCAGGACGGCGGTCACGTCGTGGTCCCGGACCAGGTCCAGGGCCTGCCGGAGCCCGGCCTCGATGCTGACGTCGGCCGAATCGCGGAAGAACGCGAGCCGGAGCGCGTAGTCCACCTCCTCCGCCAGTTCCGCACCTCCGGTCCGGGCGGCCGCCGCCACCAGTTCGAAGGCCGGCAGGAACGTCGACGGCCAGGACTCGCCGGAGAACCGGGTGAACACGTCCGGCTCGTGCGAGGCCAGCGCGGCGACCTCGACCGAGACGATGTCCCGCGGCGTGCCGCGGTCGTTGACCCACTCCAGCGGCCACGCGCGGGGCACGAAGACCACGTCGGCCCCCAGCCGCTCCCGGGCCCGGCGCAGCCGGTGCACCGCGATCAGGGCCCACGGGCAGTGGAGGTCCGACCAGATCTCGATCCGTTGCGTCACCGGGAGTTTCCTTTCGCGGGCGGGGTCAGAGGACGACGGTGACCGTCTTCTCCTCCGTGTTCGCTTCGACGCCCGGCCGGCCCAGTTCCCGCCCCTGGCCGCTGAGCTTGGAGCCACCCCAGGGCAGGGCGGGATCGAGCGGGGACCACCCGTTGACCGCCACCGCGCCCGCCTTCACCCGGCGCGCCACGGTGTGCGCCCGGCCGAGGTCGGCCGTCCAGATCGTGGCGGCCAGCGCGTAGTCGCAGTCGTTGGCGATGGCCACGGCTTCGTCACCGGACCCGAACGGGATGATCGTGCCGACCGGGCCGAAGATCTCCTCGCGGGCGATGGTCATCGAGTTCGTCGCGTCGGCGAACAGCGTCGGTTCGACGAAGTACCCCGTCCGCTGCGGCCGGCCGCCCCCGGTGAGCAGCCGGGCGCCGCCGGCGATCCCGGCTTCGACGTACCGCGAGACGCGGTCGCGCTGCCGGGCGTTGATCAGCGCGCCCATCGTGGTGCCCGCGTCGAACGGGTCGCCCACCGTGATCGCCCGCGCCCGGGCCACCAGCCGTTCGAGCAGGTCGTCGTGGACGGCGCGGTCGACGAGGATCCGGCTGCCCGCCGCGCACACTTCGCCCTGGTTGGCGAAGATGCCGGCGGCCACGCCCTCGGCGGCGGCGTCCAGATCGGCGTCGGCGAACACGATCTGCGGGCTCTTGCCGCCCAGTTCCAGGGTGGTCCGGCGGAACCCGCTGGCCGCGGCGACGGCGATCCGGTGCCCGGTTTCCGGGCTGCCGGTGAACGAGATCTTGTCGATGCCGGGGTGGTCCACCAGGAGCCGGCCGGTCACGGCCCCGCGTCCGGGCAGCACGCTGACCGCCCCGGGCGGGAACCCGGCCTCCTCGAACACCGACGCCAGCAGCAGCGACGTGAGCGGCGCGTCCTCGGGCGGCTTGAGGACGACCGCGCAGCCGGCCGCCAGCGCCGGGGCGAGCTTCCAGGCGCCGATCATCGTCGGCGAGTTCCACGGCGTGATCGCGGCGACCACCCCGACCGGTTCGCGCACGGTGTAGCTGAGCGTCGGCCGTCCCCGGTAGCCGGCGGTGGGGATGGCACGGCCGGCCAGCTTGTCGGCCCAGCCGGCGAAGTGCCGGAACGTCCGGATCGCCTGCGGCAGGTCGATCGCGCGGGGTTCGAAGCCCGGTTTGCCCACGTCGAGGGATTCGAGGACGGCGAATTCTTCGCTGCGGTCCGCCAGCAGGTCGGCCACCCGGTTCAGCAGGGCCGCCCGGCCCTCGCCGTCCACGCGGCCCCAGTCGCCGTCCATGCTCGCCCGGGCGGCCGAAACGGCTCCGTCCACTTCGGCCGGTCCGGCTTCGGTCACCGCCGCGAGCCGCCGCTCGGTGACCGGGTCGACGACGTCGAAGGTGCGTCCGTTCCCGGCGGCCCACTGCCCCGCGAAGTACGGCGTCGTGGGGACTTCGGGGACCAGGTGTTCAGCTTCGGCTCGCGTCACCATGTTCGATTACCGTTCTGCCGGACCGATAGTCGTACAGACTGTAGGTGCGGCCACCGGCTCCGTCAAGACTGCGGCCCAGCGCCTTTCCGCGGGCGAAACAGCCCGGAAAGCCCCCGAAACAATCGAAATCGGCGATGCCGTTGTCGAATACCATTCGACAACCACATTCGGCATTGACGGCGGCGACAGGCCCGATTACTTTGCGAAAGATAAACTGTGTTAGCGCTAACTCGCGCAAAGGAGCGCCCATGCGTTCGCTGCTGCTCACGGCCGTTCTCGCGGCCGCCACGGTGCTCGTCCCCGGCACGGCGTCGGCGGCGACGGTCGACACGAACGCGTCGTACGTGCTCGTCAACCGCACCAGCGGGAAGGCGCTCGACGTTTCCGGTGCGTCCACCGCCGACGGCGCGGTGGTCCAGCAGTGGACCCGGCACGACGGCGCCAACCAGCAGTGGCAGTTCGTCGACTCCGGCAACGGCTACTACCGGCTGAAGTCGAAGAACTCCGGCAAGGTCCTCGACGTCGACGGCTGGTCGACCGCCGACGGCGGGAAGGTCCAGCAGTGGACCGATCTCAACGGCACCAACCAGCAGTTCAGCCTGGCCGATTCCGACGGCGGCTACCTCCGGCTGATCAACCGCAACAGCGGCAAGGCGGTCGAGGTGACGGGCGGCTCGACCGCCGACGGCGCCGCCGTCGTCCAGTACGGGGACTGGCAGGGGGCCAACCAGCAGTGGCAGCTCGTCCGGCTGGGTGACACGAGTTCGTGCACCCTCCCGTCGGCGTACCACTGGTCGTCCACGGGTTCACTGGCCGAACCGAAGAACGGCCGGATCGCGCTCAAGGACTTCACCAACGTCGTCTACAACGGCAAGCACCTCGTCTACGGATCGACGACCGACGCGTCGGGGGCGTACGGCTCGGTGGGCTTCGC
Source organism: Amycolatopsis sp. NPDC004625 (assembly GCF_040609695.1). NCBI lineage: Bacteria > Bacillati > Actinomycetota > Actinomycetes > Pseudonocardiales > Pseudonocardiaceae > Amycolatopsis > Amycolatopsis sp. NPDC004625. The sequence goes on along the minus strand of NZ_JBEXKX010000083.1, from coordinate 1,950 downwards.
CCCCTTCACGAACTGGTCCGACATGGCCTCGGCCGGCCAGACCGCGATGACCACCGGCACCGTCGCGCCCACGCTGTTCTACTTCGCCCCCAAGAACATCTGGATCCTCGCCTACCAGTGGGGCCCGACCACCTTCAGCTACAAGACGTCGAGCGACCCCACCAACGCCAACGGCTGGTCCGCGCCGCAGACGCTGTTCACCGGCACCATCCCCGGCGGCGCTCCCCTGGACCAGACGCTCATCGGCGACGGCACGAACATGTACCTGTTCTTCGCCGGCGACAACGGCAACATCTACCGGGCGAGCATGCCGATCGGGAACTTCCCGGGCAGCTTCGGCTCGTCGTACACGACGATCATGAGCGACACGCAGGCCAACCTCTTCGAAGCGGTCGAGGTCTACCAGGTCCAGGGGCAGCACCAGTACCTCATGCTCGTCGAGGCGATGGGCGCGAACGGCCGCTACTTCCGGTCGTTCACCGCGAGCAGCCTCAGCGGCTCGTGGACCCCGCAGGCCGCGACCGAGAGCAACCCGTTCGCGGGCAAGGCCAACAGCGGCGCCACCTGGACCAACGACATCAGCCACGGCGACCTGGTCCGCACCAACCCGGACCAGACCAAGACCATCGACCCGTGCCACCTGCAGTTGCTCTACCAGGGCCGGAACCCGAGCTCGGACGGCACCGACTACAACCACCTCCCCTGGCGGCCGGGGGTGCTGACGCTGCAGCGCTGACCGCGGGCCGGACTTCAGCCGGTTGCGGACTTACCGGCTCCGGGGCCGTGGTCCTAGCGTGGCAGGTACTGGACGCGCCCGTGACCGGCCGAGGAGCTGACGATGCGACGCACGCTCGAGCTCGACGTGACGCCGCAGGCCCGGTACGCGCTGGTCACCGCGGAGGGCGGCCTGCACCTCGGCAGCTACCGGCGGCTGCGCGACGGGCTGCTGGAGGTCGGGGCGGACACCCCCGACGCCGTCATCGCCCGGATCGACGGCCTCGACTTCGACGGCCTCGCGCCGCTGAGCGTGTTCGGGCTGGTCGCCCGGCGGCTCGGCACGTGGCCGGGCATCCCGTTCGCGCTCGCCACCGGGACCGGGGATCAGGCGCGCACGCTGCGGGAGCGGGGCGTGCACCGCCGGGTGGCGATCCAGGTCGACGTCCGCAGCGCGGAACGGGCGCTGTGCCGCCCGGCGCGGCGGCAGCTCGAACTGCCGCTGCACCGCAACCCGGAAGCGCCGGCGATGGCGCGGACCGCGGTCCGCGAAGCCTGCGCGCGGTGGGCGGTGCCGCAGTTCGTCTACGACGGGATCCTGGTGGCGGGCGAGCTGGCGGAGAACACCCTCCGGCACACCACCTCCGCCGTCACCCTGCGGCTGGACCTGCGCCGGAACCGGCTGACCATCGCGGTCCTCGACGACGACCCGCAGCCGGCCGTGCTGCTGCCGCGGCCGACGCCGGGCGCGTCCGGGCTCGGGCTGCACATCGTGGCGCAGTCGGCCGCGGAGTGGGGCTGCAGCCCGCGGTGGTCCGGCGGCAAGGTCGTCTGGGCCGTCCTGACGTCGGACGGCCGCACCGGCTGACGGCCGTCCGGCCCGGCGTCCCTCGACAGTGGACCGTCGATGCAGACCCGATGCAAACCGCGCTCTTTCGTTGCGCCTCCGATGCACCGGTGTCACGGTCGGAGCAAGGGGCGATGCGGGAGGAGCGGGCCGCGGATGAGTGCACTCACCACGCCGACCAAGGGGTCGAGCGCTGTCGAGAAGGCCGTGGGCGAGGCCGCGAACAACGCCGACCAGCGCTATCAGCTGGCCAAGGGCCTGCGGCACCAGATGAACAAGGTGTTCCCGACGCACTGGTCGTTCCTGCTGGGCGAGATCGCGCTCTACAGCTTCATCATCCTGCTGCTGACCGGGGTGTACCTGACGTTGTTCTTCGACCCCTCGATGCA
>NZ_JBEXKX010000082.1:0-28089 GCF_040609695.1 Amycolatopsis sp. NPDC004625 | reverse complement strand
CTGCAGGTTCCGCCGCGCCATCAGGTTCGTGTAGACGTTGTTGTCCGCCACCGCGGAGTACTCGTCCGGCCCGGTGACGCCGTCGATGCGGAACGGGGCGATCTCCTCGGCCGCGTCCGGGCCGAACGCCTCGCCGATGCGGGCCAGCGCCTCGGTGCGGTCGAACGTCCACTCCTGCGTGCCCACCGTTTCCAGCACCAGGACCGCGATCAGCGAGCCGAGCTGGGCGGCGCGCTCGACGCCGAGGCCGCCGTCGAGGCCGGCCAGGAAGCCCGCGCGGAAGCCGTCGCCGACGCCCGTCGGGTCCGCCTTCGCACGCTCGGGGACCGCGCCGATCTGCAGCGCGACGCCGTCCTTGCCGACGATCTCGACACCCTTCTCGCCCAGCGTCGTGATGCGCAGGCCGACCTGGTCGAGGACGTCGGCCTCGGTCCAGCCGGTCTTCTGGAGCAGCAGCTCCCACTCGTAGTCGTTGCTGAACAGGTACTTCGCGCCGGCGACGAACGCGCGCGCCTGCTCGCCGCTCATCCGCGCCAGCTGCTGGGACGGGTCGACGGCGAACTCGTACCCGCGCTGCCGGCACTCGGCGGCGTGGCGGATCATGCCTTCGGGGTCGTCCGGGCTGATCAGCACCAGGCCCAGCCCGCCCGCGCGCTCGGCGATGGGCTGCAGTTCGATGTTGCGGGACTCGGCCATCGCGCCGGCGTAGAACGTCGCGATCTGGCAGAGGTCCTCGTCGGTGGTGCAGACGAACCGCGCGGTGTGCGCGACCTCGGACACGTGCACGCCCGAGGTGTCCACGCCGTGGCGCTCCAGCCAGGAGCGGTAGTCGGCGAAGTCGGCGCCGACGGCACCCACGAGGACCGGCTGGACGCCGAGCACCCCGAGACCGAAGGCGATGTTCGCGCCGATGCCGCCGCGCCGGACGACGAGGTCGTCGGCGAGGAAGCTCAGCGAGACGCGGTGCAGCTGCTCGGCGACCAGCTGCTCGGCGAACCTGCCCGGGAAGTGCATGAGGTGGTCGGTCGCGATACTGCCGGACACCGCGATCCTGGCCTTTTCTGCCACCGGCTGCTCCTTTGTGCTCGGCCTCACGGCAAAAGGCGCGAAGTTACCCCCGGGTCATGACCCATCCGGGTAGTTCGCGCGTGCCCAGCCGACACTACCGGCTGGTACTCCTTCTCCAGTCGAGAGCGGATCAATAGCGTTACGAATCGTGAACGCCGTCACCGAACCCGAGACCCTGTCCGAGCTGATCGCCGACTGCGCGCTCATCCCGGCGACGTTGCAGGCCGAGAGCCTGCCGCTGCCCCGCGTCACGGCCAAGCCGTGGGAGGTCGACGAGGCGTGCCACGCCCAGGTGGCCGAGCTCGACGCGTACGTGTAGGTCCGCAGCGACGAAGAAGGCCCCGCCTCCCTCCTCGGGAAGCGGGGCCTTCTTCGGTTGCTGTGACTCAGTGGAACGAGTCGCCGCAGGCGCAGGAGCCGGTGGCGTTCGGGTTGTCGATCGTGAAGCCCTGCTTCTCGATCGAGTCCACGAAGTCGATGACGGCTTCCGACACGTACGGCGCGCTCATCCGGTCCACGGCGACCTTGAGGCCGTCGAAGTCGCGGAACAGGTCGCCGTCGAGCGTGCGCTCGTCGAAGAACAGCTGGTAGCGCAGGCCCGCGCAGCCACCGGGCTGGACGGCGATGCGCAGGTGCATGTCGTCGCGGCCCTCCTGCTCGAGCAGGGCCTTCGCCTTGGAAGCCGCGGCGTCGGTCAACGTGACGCCGTGGGTCTCCTCGGCGGTCTCGGCCTGCGTCGCGCCGGCGTGCTCAGCGGTCGTCATGGCACTCCCTCATCAAAGTCGAACTCGCTGCGGATACTCCTCGTGCTGACGTGCTCAACACCGGGGACGTCCGATCTGTTCCCCCACCATGGTCGCACATGGATCGACCTGGTGAACGGCGGCGTGACGCCTGCAATACCCTGGTGAGGTGAGGTTCCTGCGCCGAAGCACCACAGACACCGCCGCCGAAGAGCCGGAGACGACGGATGCCGTCGACGTCGGCGGCAAGGCGTTCACGCCCGGTAAGGGCAAAGCCACGCCGAAGCGCCGTGACGCGGAGGCGAAGAAGCGCGGCCCGGTCGCGCCCCCGCCCACGACCATGCGTGAGGCGATGAAGCGCAACAAGGAGCTGCGCAAGGCGAACCCCCAGACCAAGGAGGACCGCCGCGCGGCGGCCAAGGCGCGCCGTGAAGCGATGATGCGCGGCGACGACAAGGCCCTGCTCCCGCGCGACCGCGGCCCGGTCAAGGCGTACGTCCGCGACCTGGTCGACAGCCGCCGCAACCTGCTCGGCCTGTTCATGCCGCTGGCGATCGTGGTGTTCCTGGCGCTGCTGGTGCCGCTGCCGCAGGTGCAGTCGTACATCACGCTGCTGTGCACGGCGATGCTGCTGGTGATGGCGATCGAGGGCTTCGTGAACGGCCGGAAGATCGCGAAGCTGGTGCGGGAGAAGTTCCCGAAGGAAGCGGTGAACGGCCGGTCGATCGGCTGGTACGCGTTCGTGCGGGCGTCCCAGATCCGGAAGCTGCGGGTCCCGAAGCCGCGGCTGCGGCCGGGGGACCCGATCCCGAACTGAGCCGGTTCCGAGAAGCCGGGTGGAGCGATGCTCGACCCGGCTTCTTGCTGTCCGGCCCCGGCGACCGTGGCCGGAGTCACGCCTGGTCGTTAGCAAAGCAAACGATTACCGCCTAAGCTCGCGGCCATGGAGTTTCGTCGTCTCGGCCGCAGTGGCCTCAACGTCAGTGAGATCTCGTACGGGAACTGGCTCACCCACGGTTCCCAGGTCGAAGAAGACCAGGCGCACGCCTGCATCAAGGCCGCCCTCGACGCCGGCATCACCACCTTCGACACCGCCGATGTCTACGCCAACACCGCCGCCGAATCGGTCCTCGGGCGCGGCCTGAAGGGGCAGCGGCGGGAAAGCCTCGAAATCTTCACCAAGGTCTACTGGCCCACCGGCCCCAAGGGCCCCAACGACAAGGGCCTCTCCCGCAAGCACATCATGGAGTCGGCCAACGCCTCCCTGGAACGGCTCGGCACCGACTACGTCGACCTCTACCAGGCGCACCGGTTCGACCGGCACACCCCGCTCGAAGAGACCATGCTCGCCTTCGCCGACCTCGTGCGCCAGGGCAAGGTGCTCTACGTCGGCGTCTCCGAGTGGACGGCCGAGCAGATCTCCCGCGGCGCCGCCCTCGCCCGTGAGCTGAAGATCCCGTTCGTCTCCAACCAGCCGCAGTACAACATGCTCTGGCGCGTCATCGAGGACCAGGTCATCCCCGCTTCCGAGCGCGAAGGCCTGAGCCAGATCGTCTGGTCGCCGATCGCGCAGGGCGTCCTGACCGGCAAGTACAAGCCGGGCCAGGACTACCCCGCCGGCTCGCGGGCCACCGACGAGAAGGGCGGGGCCAACATGGTCGCCCGCTTCCTCGACGAGAACGTCCTCAAGCGCGTGGCCGAGCTCGAGCCGCTGGCCGAGCAGGCCGACCTCTCCCTCGCCCAGCTGGCCGTCGCGTGGGTGCTGCAGAACCCGAACGTCGCCTCGGCGATCATCGGGGCCTCGCGGCCGGAGCAGGTGCACGAGAACGTCAAGGCCGCCGGCCGGAAGCTCGACGCCGACCTGCTGACCGCCATCGACGACGTCCTCGGGGACGTCGTCGAGCGTGACGCGAGCCTGACGAAGAGCCCCTAGTCCTGGTTGATCCGGCCCTGGAACGGCACCCCGAGGTCGAACGCGGCTTCGGGGGCCATCCGGGGTTCCAGGCCGAACCCGCGCAGGAGGCGGCTGGCCCCGGCCAGCCGGTCGCCGCCGCGCCCGGGGATCCGCGACGGCGCGAAGCCGTGCGAAACCAGCAGGGTCTCGACCTCGTCGATCAGCTTGTACGGGTCGTACTCACCCACGGACCCAGGTCTTCCCGGTGATCCGCTCGTAGACCTCGGTGTAGCGCTGCCGCGTCTGCTCGACGATGTCCGCGGGGATCTCCGGGCCGGGCGCGGTCTTGTCCCAGCCGGTGGTCAGCGACCAGTCGCGCACGAACTGCTTGTCGAACGCGTGCTGCGGGCGGCCCGGCTGCCACTCGTCGGCGGGCCAGAACCGCGACGAGTCCGACGTCAGCACCTCGTCGCCGAGGGTCAGCGTGCCGTCGGCGTCGAAGCCGAACTCCAGCTTCGTGTCGGCGATGATCACGCCCTGCTTCGCCGCGTGTTCGGCGCCCTTCGTGTAGATCTCCAGCGTCAGCTCGCGAAGCCGCTTCGCGGTGTCCTCGCCGATGTCGTTCAGGACCTCGTCGAAGGTCATGAACTCGTCGTGCCCGGTGTCGGACTCCTTGGTCGTCGGCGTGAAGATCGGCTCCGGCAGCTTGTCGCCCTCGACCAGACCCGGCGGCAATGCGACGCCGGAGATCTCGCCGTCACGCCGGTATTCGCGCAGGCCCAGCCCGGCCAGGTAGCCGCGGGCGATGCACTCGACCTTGACCATCTTCAGCGGCTTGCAGCGGGTCGCGCGCCCGGCGAACTCCGCCGGCACGTCGGTGGTGGACACGACGTGGTTCGGGACGACGTCGGCCATCCGGTCGAACCACCACGCGGAGAGCTGGTTGAGCAGCTTGCCCTTGTCCGGGATCGGCGTCGGCAGCGACACGTCGTAGACCGAGACGCGGTCGGACGCGACCAGCAGGATGTCCCCGCCGTCGAGTTCGTACAGGTCACGGACCTTGCCCGCGTGGATGTGCTTCATTCGCCGTCCTCAGTCGTGTACTCGTAGAAAACCCAGTGGTCGGGCAAGGCGGCGGACTCACCGTACTCGACGACCGTCCCATCGGCCGCCAGGAAGGTGCTCCGGCCGAGCAGCACCGGCGACCCGGCGGGCAGCTGCAGTTCGGCCGCCTCCGCCTCGTCCGCGCGGCCCGCCGCGTGCCGTTCCTGCGTAGTCGCGATCTTCGTGCCCAGCCGGGCGGCCGCGTGGACCGCGGTGCCTTCGACGATCCGCTCCGCCACCAGCAGCGCCGGCGCCTTCGCCGACAGCGCGCCGTCGAACCACGAGGTCGACGTCGACAGCGGCCGCGAATCGGAGCCGTAGGTGGTGCGCCGCCGGCGGATGGCCGGGGCGCCCGCTTCGAGGCCCAGCGCGGCCGCGGCGCGTTCGGACGCCGGTTCGAGCCCGGCCGCCCGGATCACGGCGTAGTGGCCCGGCGGGTAGATCCGGCCGGTGCGCGAGGAGGCGGCGCTGCGGTCGCGGGCCGTGCGGTGCAGGCCGCCGCGGTCGACGACCGTGCCGACACCGCGCACCGGCCGCACGAGACCCTGCGAACGGAGCGTGGCCAGGACCTTGGTCGCGGTCGCCATCGCCACCGCCCAGGTGCGCGCGATCTCGCGGGCGGAGGGCACCGCGTCGCCCTCCTGCAGCCGGCCGGACAGGATGTCGTCACGGATCCGGCCCGCGATCTGCAGGTACGGCGGCTCAGGACGGTCGAGGGTGGGCAAGGCGGCTCCTCACAGGGACAACGCGCACAAGTGTTCTAGCACGCCGGGGTGTCTCCCACAAAGCCCTGTTCAGAACCACCCAGGTGTACTAGTACACGTGCTGGACGCGCACTAGTGCGCAAGTTACCCTCGAAAGTGTGTCCCCGCCCACATCGCACAGCGGCTCAAGCGGCCAGGGCCTCGAGGAACTCCTCGAGGAGCTCCGGCGCCGCAACTGGGTGCTGCACCTGTTCGGCGGCCGCGAAGCGCCGGAGCTGTACGCGGCGGTCAAGCGGTGGCCGACCTGCGCGGACGTCATCATCCTCCGCGACGAGCACCGCGCCAGCGCCTACCGGGTGCCGACCTTCCCGGGCACGGACGTGTTCCACCCGCGGGTCGTCACCTGGCAGTACCACGCCACGCCGGTCTGGACGCTGCGGGCCGTGCTCACCCTGGCGGAGCCCGGCACCCCGGGCGCGCCGCTGCAGGCGCTGCGCCCGCAGCCGGACTGCTGCGTCCCGCCGGAACTGCGGCAGGACGTGACGATCCGGCCGACCGGACCGCACCGGGAGGGGGACGACGGCGGCGGCCCGCCGGCGTGCGCCTAACGGGCCAGTAGACGCTCCGCGACGACGAGGTCGTGGGGATAGGTGATCTTGAGGTTCTCGGGAGCACCCGGAACCCACCGGATCGGCAGGGAGGAGAACCGCTCCATGCAGGACGAAGTGTCCGTACCCACGAAACCTTCGCGCTCGGCCTGTTCGTAGGCCTCGAGCAGCGGTCCGGCCCGGAAGCCCTGAGGCGTCTGGACGCGGATCGCGCCGGGCACCTGGGCGACCAGGTGCCCGGCATCCACCTCGACGACGTCGTCCGCGGCCAGGCCCGGCACAGCCCCCCCGTCCTCGCGTGTCCGGGCCAACACCGCACCGACCAGTTCGGGGTGGACCAGCGGCCGGGCCGCGTCGTGCAGCAACACGACGTCGACCCGGCCGCCTCTGATCCGGGGGGCGAGGTGGCGCAGCGCGTTCAGCTCGGACGCCTGCCGGGTGCCGCCCCCGTGCACGATCTCGACGCCGTCGCCGGCCATCTCCTCGGCCAGGTCCCGGTCCTGCGGCCGGATGACCAGGACCAGCACGCCGATGCCGGGCACCCGGCGGAAGGCATCGAGCGACCAGGCCACGACCCGCCGGCCGGCCAGCGGCAGGTAGACCTTGTTCAGCTTCGCGCCGACGCGGGTGCCCGCGCCGCTGGCCAGCACCACCGCGGCCGCCGTCGTCTCCACGAGCGGCGACCCTACTGGGCGCGGCGACGGGCGGCGCACCACGCTCGGCGCGGGCGCACCCGGCTCGGAAGCCCGCGCCTTCGCACCACGCTGGCGCCGCACCGGTGCTCGGGGGCGAATCCGCGCCGGCGCCGAGCCGCGCACGCCCGTGGTGTCCAACCCGGCTCGAAAGGCGCGCCTTCACGCAATCCTCGCGACCCGCCGCAAACCGCACCGCACCCCCGGCACACCCTGCCGAGCCGCGGAACCGGCGCTGGCCGGTGCCCGGTAAGTTGGCCGCAGCGTTGCCGTGCCACAGCGTTGAACCGGGGCTCCGCCCCGGGCCGGGGGCTCCGCCACCCGGAACCCCCGAAGAGTGGAAGGGCCTGGTGTGGAGCCGGAAAACATCGAGTTCCCCGAGATCACCCCGCCCGACGACCACGCCCGGTCCGCCGCCATCGCGCTGCACGACAAGCTCGTCAAACCCGCCGGGTCGCTCGGACGGCTGGAAGAGCTGGGCGTCTGGATCGCCGCGTGCCAGGGGCAGTCGCCGCCGCGGCCGTTCACCCGGCCGCGCGTTGTCGTCTTCGCCGGGGACCACGGCATCGCCGCGAAGGGCGTCTCCGCCTATCCCGCCGAGGTCACCTCGCAGCTGCTCGGCACCATGCTCACCGGCGGCGCCGCGATCAACGTGCTGGCCGCCGCTGCGGGCGCGAGCGTGCGCGTGGTCGACCTGGCCGTCGACACCGAGGCCCCCGCGACCCGCTCGATCGGCGAGTTCAAGGTCCGCCGCGGCTCGGGCTCCATCGACGTCGAAGACGCGCTGACCGACGCCGAAGCCAAGGCCGCGGTCCGCGCCGGGATGACGATCGCCGACGCCGAGGTCGACGGCGGCGCGGACCTGCTCATCCCCGGCGACCTGGGGATCGGCAACAGCACCCCGGCCTCCGTGCTGGTCGCGGCGCTGACCGGCAGCGAGCCGGTCGCCGTCGTCGGCCGCGGTTCGGGCATCGACGACAACGCCTGGATGCGCAAGGCCACCGCGGTCCGCGACGCCCTGCGCCGCGCCCGGCCGGTGCTCGCGAACCCCCTGGACCTGCTGCGCACCACCGCGGGCGCGGACATCGCGGCGATGGCGGGCTTCCTGGCCCAGGCCGCGGCCCGCCGGACGCCGGTGATCCTGGACGGCCTGGTCGCGTGCGCCGCGGCGCTCGTCGCCGAGGACCTCGCCCCGGGCGCGCGCCGCTGGTGGGTCGCCGGCCAGCGGACCGCCGAACCGGCCCACGCCCTCGCCCTCGAACACCTGGACCTGGGCCCGCTGCTGGAACTGGACGTCCGGCTCGGCGAAGGCACCGGCGCGGTGACGGCGTTGCCGCTGCTGATGATGGCCGCCCGCGTCCTCGCCGAAACCGCGACGCACGAGCAGGCCGGCGTCTCCGGCCCGCTGATCGCCGCCCCGGCCTCCTGAACGACGAAAGCGGCCCCCGGCCGGAGCCGGGGGCCGCTTTCGCATTTCCGCTCAGCCGAGCTCGACCATCCAGTGGTCGGTGTCGGGACGGGTGCCCTCCTGGATCCCCGTCAGCTCTTCGCGCAGCTTCATCGTCAGCGTGCCCGGCTGCCCGTCGGCGATCGTGAACTCGCCGTTCGCGTGCTTCACGTGCCCGACCGGCGTGATCACCGCCGCGGTGCCGCAGGCGAACGTCTCGGTCAGCTCGCCCGAGGCCACGCCCTTCTCCCACTCGTCGGTGGAGATGCGGCGCTCCTCGATCTTGTACCCGAGCCGCGAAGCCAGCTGCAGCAGCGACTTGCGGGTGACGCCGGGCAGCAGCGACCCGGTCAGCTCCGGGGTCACCAGCCGGGCGTTCTCGCCGGAGCCGAAGACGAAGAACAGGTTCATCCCGCCCATCTCCTCGACCCAGCGCCGCTCGACCGCGTCGAGCCAGACCACCTGGTCGCAGCCCTTTTCGACGGCCTGCGCCTGCGCCACGAAGGACGCCGCGTAGTTGCCGGCGCACTTGGCCGCGCCGGTGCCGCCGGGGGCGGCCCGGACGTACTCGGTGGACAGCCAGACGCTGACCGGCTTGACGCCGCCGGCGAAGTACGAGCCCGCCGGGGACGCGATGACCGTGTACACGTAGTCGACGGCCGGGCTGTTGACGCCGAGCCCGGTGGACGTCGAGATCATGAACGGCCGCAGGTACAGCGAATCACCCCGGCGGGTGGGCACCCACCGGCTGTCGACGGCGATGAGTTCGCGAAGCGACTCGACGAAGACGTCTTCGGGCAGCTGCGGCATGGCGAGCCGCTCGGCCGACTGCCGGAACCGGGTCGCGTTGGCGTCCGGGCGGAAGGACGCGATCGAGCCGTCCGGCTGGCGGTAGGCCTTGAGACCCTCGAAGATGGCCTGGCCGTAGTGCAGCACCGAGGTCGCCGGGTCGAGCGTGAAGGGGGCGTACGGGCCGACCTGGGCGTCGTGCCAGCCCTCGGCCTTCGACCACTTGACGGTCACCATGTGATCGGTGAAGTACACCCCGAATCCGGGGGCGGTGAGTACCTCCGCGACACGGTCCGCGCTCGCAGGACTCGGGTGCGGGACATGGGCGAACTGTGTCGTGGTCGTCATGGCTAGACGATACCGCTTGCTCGGAAGCGCGTTAGTCGGATGTCCATCTGTTCGGCGGGTCCCCGCGCCCGCGCCCGGGGCGCCCTAGGATGGCGCCGTGACCTACCACTCCACTGAGCCGGTCCGCCGGCCCAAGAGCACCGGCGCCGACGTCAAGACGTTCGTCACCGCGGTGCTGCTGACCTTCGGCGTCGGCCTGCTCGGCATGGTCGGCTGGGCCGTGCTGGACAGCGGCTTCGGCGGCTTCCTCGGCCTGGTCGGCGGGGTCTTCGGCATCGTGTGGTGGCGGAAGATCCACGGCAGCGCGTTCCCGAAGGTGGTCCCGGCGAAGTCGGTGGTCGTCCTCGCGGTCGTCAACGCCGTGCTGGCGCTGATCCTTCTCCTGACCGCGGGCTGAGCTCCGGCGTGAGCCCGGCCGGCAGCTGCGGCGCCGGCCAGCCCTCGTCCGGGCGGAAGTCGGTGTCGGTCCCGTCGAACGGGTAGGCGCCGCGTTCGGCCAGCGCGCCGATCCGCTCGCCCTCCGCGCGCAGCCGGTCGAACTGCTCGAGCGTCAGGCGGCCGACCTCGATCGCCGCCTCGGCCTCGTCCTCGTCGTCCCAGCGCCAGCTGCCGCCGGGCTCGACGACGACGTCGAGCACGCCGTCGATCCGGTCGACCGCGCCCGCCGTGCGGCCCAGCGGGATCTCCAGGTTGACGTACCAGTTCTTGAACCGGCCTTCGAGGTCGAAGAACCACCAGACCGAGGACCACTCGTCCTCGGGGATCCGGCGCAGCGTCGACGCGCCGTGCCAGGAGTCCGCGACCGGCACCCGCGGGATGCGGAACCGCTCGTCCAGCGGGGCGTCCCGCATCAGCCGGCCGTCGGCGAGCCGGCTGCCGACGATCGCGGTGCCCGCCGGGATCCAGCCGCGCAGGACGCGGCCGTCGTCTTCGAGCACGCGCAGCGGGTGGACCTGGCCGATCGAGCCGTCCGGGCGGTGGAACCGTTCGACCACGGTCTCCCCCGGCCGCCAGCGTCGATCACTCACGCGTACCACTGTACCTGCGCGCGCGTACGCCCAGTAGCAGCTCGATCACGGTCGCCAGGCCCGCGAAGACGAGCACGGGCAGCAGCGGCAGGAAGGACGCGGCCACCGCGGCGACGGCGAGCCCGGCGAGGCCCGGCACCCCGGCCCGGGTGCGGATCTCCGTCCCGGCGGCGAGCGCGGGCACGACGGTCGCGACCACGGCGAGCACCGTGAGCAGCGGCTGCAGCGCCGCCGCGTCGGCGGCGTCGAGCAGGTCGCGCAGCGAGGTGAGCGACAGCCCGAGCCGCACCGCGCCGAGCTGGTAGAGGGCGGCGAAGGCGGCCAGGAGGGCGACCGCGGCGAGCAGCAGCACGCGCAGGCCCGCGTTCTCGCGGCCGGCCGGCCGCAGGAACGGCAGCGTGAGCACGGCCGCGACGAGGACACCCGCGAAGTCCGGGGGCCGCAGCCCGTCCGAGAGCCCCACCGGCGGCACGGCCACGCACACCGCGACCAGCACGAGCCCCGCGACGAGCAGCAGCGCGCCGGTGATCCGTACGACCATCGTCGGGATCTTCAGCCCGGCGAACCCCGCGCCGGCGACCACGACGACGAAGGCGGCCGCGGCGAGTTCCCGGTGCGCGGGGAAGACGTAGGCGCCGAACGCGATGGCGTAGACGGTCACCTCCGCGAGCCGGGCGAGCGCGACCACCACCCGGCCGACCAGCGCATCCCCCGGTTCCGGCACCCCCGCCGTCACGCCCGCCGCGATCGCCGCGAGCACCAGCCCGCCGAGCAGCCACCAGCCGGCGCCCGCCGCTGCCGCCGCCAGTGCCACCAGCAGCCCACCGCCCAGCCGCACGCGGCCCTCCCTCGCCCTGTGTTCACCCGTGGTCAGGTCGTCATTAGCATGGCTCACGATCCCGGCCGGGCGGGTGCCCGGTGCCACACGAGAACGCGCGAGGAGCCAGAAGTGACCGTGCCCAAGCTCGCCCTGTCCGACAACACCGGGGAGGCACTGGCCAAGACGCGCGCCGACGTGGTCGTCGTCGGCACCGTGGCCGGCGAGGACGGTCCCGTGCTCGCGCCCGGCGCCGCCGCCGTGGACGCCGCCTTCGACGGCCGGCTCGCCGGCCTGCTCGCCACCCTCGGCGCGAGCGGCAAGGCCGAAGAGGTCGTCAAGGTCCCGACGCTGGGCAAGCTCCCGGCCGGCGTGGTGCTCGCCGTCGGCCTGGGCAAGGCGGGCGACACGATCACCCCCGAGCAGGTCCGCCGCGCCGCGGGCGCCGCCGGCCGCGCGCTGGCCGGCACCGACCGCGCCCTCGTCACGCTCTCGGAGCTCGACCTGCAGGCCGCCGTCGAGGGCACGATCCTCGGCTCCTACGTCTTCACCGACTACCGCTCCGAGAAGGGCGACGCCCCGCTGGCGAAGGCCGACTTCGCGAGCCCGGCCGAGGGCACCGCCCGCGAGCACAAGGCGACGCTGAAGGCGGCCGGCTCGATCGCCGAGGCCGTCATCACCGCCCGCGACCTGATCAACACCCCGCCGAACGACCTCTACCCGGCCTCCTTCGCCGAGCGCGCGAAGAAGCTGGCCGAGGACAACGGCCTCGAGTTCGAGGTGCTCGACGAGAAGGCGTTGAAGCGCAAGGGCTTCGGCGGCATCCTCGGCGTCGGCGGCGGCTCCTCGCGCCAGCCGCGCCTGGTGCGCATCGGCTACAAGCCGGCCAAGGCCGCGAAGAAGGTCGCGCTGGTCGGCAAGGGCATCACGTTCGACTCGGGCGGCATCTCGCTCAAGCCCGCCGCGAACATGGACCACATGACCTCGGACATGTCCGGCGCGGCCGGCGTGCTCGCGGCCGTGGTGCTGGCGGCGAAGCTGAAGTACCCCCTGGAGGTCGTCGCGCACATCCCGCTGGCGGAGAACCTGCCGTCGGGGACGTCGTACCGCCCGGGTGACGTGCTGACGATGTACGGCGGCAAGACCGTCGAGGTCCTCAACACCGACGCCGAGGGCCGGCTCGTGCTGGTGGACGCGATGGTCCGCGCGGCCGAGGAGAACCCGGACTACCTGATCGAGACCTCGACGCTGACCGGCGCCCAGCTCGTCGCGCTCGGCAACCGCACCGCGGGCGTGATGGGCTCGGACGACTTCCGCGACCGCGTCGCCGCGATCATGCAGGCCACCGGCGAAAACGGCTGGGCCATGCCGCTGCCGGAGGAGCTGCGCGCCGACCTCGACTCGCGGCTGGCCGACCTGGCCAACGTGACCGGCCACCGCTGGGGCGGCATGCTGGCCGCCGGGATCTTCCTGCGCGAGTTCGTCGCCGACGGCCTCGACTGGGTCCACATCGACATCGCGGGCCCGTCGTTCAACACGAGCGCCCCGTGGGGCTACACCGGCAAGGGCGGCACCGGCGTCCCGGTCCGGTCGATCGCCGCGGTGCTGGCGGACATCGCCGCCAACGGCTGAGTGGACTCCGGCGAGTACCTCGAAGCGGCGGTCAGGGACGTCCTGACCGCCGCTTCGTCCACTGTGGACGAAGAGGTCGGCTACGCGGCGTTGCTGCTCGCCGTCACCGGTGCCTTCGACGAGGCCGACCGGCTGGTGCGGCAGTGGCAGGCCCGGACGGAACGGCCGGCCGACGCACTGGCCGCGGACCCGGTGCGGGCGCGTGCGTGGGCGATGCTGTTCGAGGCGCGGGGTGCGCGTCCGGACTGGGCGGCGGCCTTGCCACCGCTCGACCTCGACGCCGAGGAACGCGCGCACACGGCCGCGTTGCGTCGTCCGGTCTCCGATCTCGACGGCGTGCTCCCGCCGGGGCCGGTCGCCGAGGTGGTGAAGCACGTGGCGCCGGCGCGTCCGGACCGGGTCCGCACGGCCCTGCTCGACGGCGACCTCACGAGGTGGGCCCCCCTCGCCGGGCCGCGCCCGGACGTTGCCACGCTGGCCGCGACGCGGGCCCTGGCCCCGGCGCTGGTCGCCGGCGCGGACCCGCTCGGCCTGCGCGAGTGGGCCCCGAGCTGCGCGGGTGCGCTGGTCGCGGCGCTGCACGAGCGGTACCCGTCCGACCTGGGCACCTGGGCGGAGCTGATCGGGGAGATCATGCGGCTGCGCGGCGAAGGTACGGACCCAGGGCTGCGGGGAGCGGCGGGTGTTCCACTTGGCGAAACCGCCGCGGCCGGCCCCCTCCGGACCGCTCTCCCTCCCCCGGCGTCCGAAGCTGCGATCCGCTCGGCCGAGCTGCGGCTGGGCGTGGCCCTGCCCGCGGACGTTCACGAATTCCTCCGCACCTGCGACGGCCTGCCCGCCGACGTGGTCTTCCCGCGCCTCCTCGGCACGGCGGACCTGCGTGCGCAGGACGGCGTCGTGGTGCTGTCCGACCCGCCGGTGCTGCTGCTGTCGGGCGGGCACGTGGTGGAGGTCGACCCGGTCCTGGGCACGACGGTCCACGCGTCCTTCCGGGCGGCGCTGGTCAAGCACGCCACGCTGCTGGCCCAGGCGGGCTAGGTTGGACCGGGTGACCACCCTCACGGCGGAGCAGATCACCCCGGACAACGTCGCCGCCGCGTGCCAGCTGGCCGTCGAGCCGCACCAGAAGGACTTCGTCGCGCCGGTCGCGGTCTCCCTCGCCGAGGCGTACACGCAGCCGGAGATCGCCTGGCCGCGCCTGATTCTGGACGACGGCGAACCGGTGGCCTTCGTGATGGGCGCCTTCGACCCGCACGCGGAGCTGGACTTCTTCCGCTGCGGGATCTGGCGGCTGAACGTCGGCGCGGGCGTGCAGGGCCGCGGCTACGGCCGGTTCGCGGTGGAGACCGTCCTGGAGGAAGCCCGGAAACGGGGCCAGTCCGCCACGACGGTGCTGTGGATCCCGGCCGAGGGCGGCCCGGAGGAGTTCTACCTCAAGCTGGGGTTCCGGCCGACCGGCCAGACGTTCAACGGCGAGGTCGTCGGCCGGATCGAGCTCTAGACCTGGCCGCGCTTCTTGCGCTCGGTGTACTCGCGCATCCGCTTCGGGTACCCGACCCGCGCGACCTCGTACACCGGGATGGACCGCCGGTGCCCGAACTGCTGCGCCGCCTCCAGGCTGCCGATGCGCCGCCGCGTCCACTCCCCGTCGTGGGCGATCAACACCACAGTGGTCTCCGTGACGTTGGTCTTCGGTTCCACGAACGCCTCGACACCCGTTCGGGTGGCCGCCCACTCGTCGAGGTGGCGGGTGTCCTGGTTACTGGCTTTCCGCAGCGTACCGGCCCGCTGACCACCCTTGGCCCGCCTGCGCAGCGAGTCGAAGAGCCCCACCTCGATCACCTCTCCTCCCGAGACCTACCCCACTCATTATCCCGGACTCCGCGTGTGGTCGGCGTCGCACACCCGGCTAGCTCGCAGCCCCGTCCGGCGTAGTGACAAGATGGCGGTGTCGCGCGCGCGGTTATACCGGGCGCGGGCGCGACGACAGAGCATCACCCCACTGCTTGCCGAGGAGTTAATGAAGTGACCGACACCTCCGCCGACCTCGTGATCCTGGGAGGCGGATCGGGCGGCTACGCCGCGGCGTTCCGCGCGGCCGAGCTGGGCCTTTCCGTCACGCTGATCGAGAAGGACAAGCTGGGCGGGACGTGCCTCCACCGGGGCTGCATCCCGACCAAGGCCCTGCTGCACGCCGCCGAGGTCGCCGACGAGACCCGGGAAGCCGAAGCGGTCGGCGTCAAGGCCGCCTTCGAGGGCATCGACATCGCCGGGGTCAACAAGTACAAGGACGGGATCGTCGCCCGCCTGTACAAGGGCCTGCAGGGCCTGGCCAAGGCGCACAAGGTGAACCTCGTCGAGGGCAGCGGCACGTTCGTCGGCGGCACCACCGTCGAGGTGGACGGCACCCGCCACACCGGCAAGAACGTCATCCTCGCCACCGGTTCGTACTCGCGCACGCTGCCCGGCCTGGAGCTCGGCGGGCGCATCATCGCCAGCGAGCAGGCCCTCGCCCTCGACTACGTCCCCAAGAAGGTCGTGGTGCTCGGCGGCGGCGTCATCGGCGTCGAGTTCGCCAGCGTCTGGGCCTCCTTCGGCGTCGACGTCACCATCGTCGAAGCCCTCCCGCGGCTGGTCCCGAACGAGGACGAGTTCGCGTCCAAGCAGCTCGAGCGCGCCTTCCGCCGCCGCAAGATCGCCTTCAAGACCGGGGTGAAGTTCACCGGCGCGAAGCAGGACGACAACGGCGTGAGCGTCTCGCTGGAGTCCGGCGAGACCATCGAGGCCGACCTGCTGCTGGTCGCCGTCGGCCGCGGGCCGAACTCGGCCGGCCACGGTTACGAGGAGGCCGGCGTCAAGATCGAGCGCGGCTTCGTCCTCACCGACGAGCGGCTGCGCACCAACCTGCCGAACGTCTACGCCGTCGGCGACATCGTCCCCGGCCTGCAGCTCGCGCACCGCGGCTTCCAGCAGGGCATCTTCGTCGCCGAGGAGATCGCCGGGCAGAACCCGCGCGTGATCGACGAGAGCGGCATCCCGCGGGTCACCTACTCGCACCCCGAGGTCGCGTCGGTCGGGCTGACCGAGTCGCAGGCGAAGGACAAGTACGGCTCGGACGTCACGACGTTCACCTACGACCTCGGCGGCAACGGCAAGAGCCAGATCCTCAAGACCTCCGGCGGCGTCAAGCTGGTCAAGGCGCCGGACGGCCCGGTCGTGGGCGTCCACATGGTCGGCGACCGCGTAGGCGAGCTGATCGGCGAAGCGCAGCTGATCTACAGCTGGGAGGCCTTCCCCGAGGACGTCGCACCCCTCATCCACGCCCACCCGACCCAGACCGAGGCCCTCGGTGAAGCGTTCCTCGCCCTCGCGGGGAAGCCGCTGCACGTGCACAGCTGACGTCCCACCAGCAGAATCCAGACCACGCAGAACTTGGAAGAGGAGTCAGCGAACGATGGCCTACTCCGTCACATTGCCGGAGCTCGGGGAGAGCGTCACCGAAGGCACCGTCACCCGGTGGCTTAAGCAGGAGGGCGACACCGTCGAGGTCGACGAGCCGTTGCTCGAGATCTCGACCGACAAGGTCGACACCGAGGTGCCCTCCCCGGTGGCGGGCACGGTCGTGAAGATCAGCGCCCAGGAGGACGAGACCGTCGAGGTCGGCGGCGAGCTCGCCGTCATCGACGACGGGTCCGGCGGCGTCCCCGAGTCCTCCGCCCCCGCGCAGGAGGAGCCCGCGGCCTCCGAGCCGGAGCCGCAGCAGGAAGAGCCGCAGGCCCAGGCCGAAGAGAGCGCGCCGAGCAAGCCGGACACCGCGCCGGCCGCCGGTGGCGAAGGCACCGAGGTGAAGCTGCCCGAGCTGGGCGAGAGCGTCACCGAGGGCACCGTCACGCGCTGGCTGAAGGCGGTCGGCGACTCGGTCGAGGTCGACGAGCCGCTGCTCGAGATCTCCACCGACAAGGTCGACACCGAGGTACCGTCGCCGGTCGCCGGCACGGTGCTGGAGATCCGCGCGGGCGAGGACGAGACCGTCGAGGTCGGCGGCGTCCTGGCCGTCATCGGGGACGCGAACGCGGCGCCGAAGGCCGAGGCGAAGCCGGAGCCCAAGCCCGAGCCGAAGCCGGAACCCAAGCCGGAGCCGAAGCCCGAGCCGGTCCAGGAGTCGAAGCCCGAGCCCAAGCCGGAACCGAAGCCGCAGGCCGCCCCGGCCTCGGCCGCCACGCAGTCGGCCCCGGCCGCCGCGGCGAAGGACGGCTCGGCGGACGGCCCGTACGTCACCCCGCTGGTCCGCAAGCTCGCGTCGGAGCACGGCATCGACCTCGCGTCGCTGACCGGCAGCGGCGTCGGCGGCCGGATCCGCAAGCAGGACGTCCTGGCCGCGGCCGAGGAGAAGCAGAAGGCCGCCGCCGCACCGGCGCCGGCGGCGGCCGCCCCGGCTGCCGCTGCCGCCCCGTCGGCGCCGGCCGCGCGTCCCGCGGCCGCGGTGTCGCCGGAGCTCGCCGCGCTGCGCGGGACCGTGCAGAAGGCCAGCCGGATCCGCCAGATCACGGCCACCAAGACCCGCGAGTCGCTGCAGATCGCCGCGCAGCTCACGCAGGTCCAGGAGGTCGACGTCACGAAGATCGCCAAGCTGCGCCAGCGCGCGAAGGCGGGCTTCAAGGAGCGCGAGGGCGTCAACCTGACGTTCCTGCCGTTCTTCGCGAAGGCCACGGTCGAGGCGCTCAAACAGCACCCGAACGTCAACGCGTCCTACAACGAGGACACGAAGGAGATCACCTACCACGGCGCCGTGCACCTGGGCATCGCGGTGGACACCGAGCGCGGCCTGCTCTCGGTCGTGATCCACGACGCGGGCGAGCTGAGCCTGGCCGGTCTCGCGCACCGGATCGCCGACCTGGCGGGCCGGGCGCGCGCGGGTCAGATCAAGCCGGACGAGCTGTCGGGTGGCACGTTCTCGATCACGAATATCGGCAGCGTCGGCGCGCTGTTCGACACGCCGATCATCGTGCAGCCGCAGTCGGGCATCCTCGGCACCGGCGCGGTCGTCAAGCGCCCGGTGGTGATCGCGGACGCCGACGGCAACGACACGATCGCCGTCCGGTCGATGGCGTACCTCCCGCTGACCTACGACCACCGCCTGGTGGACGGGGCCGACGCGGGCCGCTTCCTGACGACGATCAAGCAGCGCCTGGAAGAGGGCAACTTCGAGAGCGAACTCGGGCTCTGAGTCACCCCCGACGAAGGCCGCCACGGGAGTTCCCGTGGCGGCCTTCGCCGCATCCGGGCCGGACGTGCGGACACGCAGCGGATGCGCAACGATCGAAGCATGCGAGTACTCATCGCCGGAGCGAGCGGCTTGATCGGGTCGGCGCTGGGCGAACGCTTGGCGCGCGAAGGCCACGAAGTCCGTCGGCTGGTGCGGCGTGAAACGCGCGGCGGCGGCGAATTCCGCTGGGATCCGCCGTCGGGCACCATCGCCGGCGGCGCGTTCGAGGGGGTGGACGCCGTCGTGAACCTCGGCGGCAAGCCGCTGTTCCCCGGCCGGTGGAGCGCGATGCGCAAGCAGGAGCTCACCGACAGCCGGGTCGAGCCGACCGAGGTGCTCGCCGAGGCCGTCGCCGAACACGGCGTCGGCGTGCTCGTCAACGCGTCCGCCGTCGGCTACTACGGCCACACCCACGAGTCCACTGTGGACGAATCAGCGCCCCGCGGCCGCGGTTTTCTCGCCGAGCTCTGCGAAGCGTGGGAAGCGGCGACGGCGGCCGCCTCGGACGCGCGGGTCGTGCACCTCCGGACCGGCCTGGTGCTGTCCGCGAAGGGCGGCCTGTACGGGACGCTGCGCCCGCTGTTCGCCCTGTGCCTGGGCGGGCGGCTCGGCGACGGCCGCCAGTACATGCCGTGGATCTCCCTCGAAGACGAGGTCGGCGCGATCGTCCACGTCCTGACGCACGACGTCACGGGCGCGGTGAACGCGACCGGGCCCGAGCCGGTGACCAACGCCGAGTTCACCCGGGCCGTCGGCCGCGCGCTGCACCGGCCGGCGCCGTGGTGGGTGCCCGGGATCGCGCTCAAGGCCGTGCTCGGCCAGGCCGGGGAGGAGATGGCGCTGTTCGGGCAGCGGGCGGTTCCCGTCGTGCTGGAGCGGTCCGGATACGAGTTCCGGCACCGGACCCTGGACAGCGCGCTCGCCGCGGCATGAGCGTCCGGCTGAAGCGCTGGCTGGTCGTGGGCGTGGTGCTCTCGGCCGCGTTCGTGCTGCTCGGCCTGAGCGTGGCGCGGCGGCCGCTGGCGCTCGACATCGCGGTCTCGGACGCCCTTCGCGGCGTCTACGCCGAGCCGCTCGGGCGGGTCGCGCAGGCCGGCAGCGACGTCCTCGGCCCGGTCCTCCCCTTCGTCCTCGGCGTGGCGCTGCTGGCTCTGGCGCTGCGGCGGCGCGAGCACTTCGGCCTGTGCGTGCGGCTGGCCGTGGTGCTGGTGCTGTGCCGGCTGACCAGCCTGGTGTTCAAGCCGATCTTCCTGCGGGAACGGCCGCGCGACTACCCGGACCTGAGCTACCCGAGCGGGCACGTGGTGTCGGTGGCGAGCACCGGCCTGGTCCTGCTCCTGCTGTGCGCGTGGCTGTGGCCGCGGCTGGTCCGGCGGGTCGCGGTGGCCGTCGGGGTGGCGGTGGTCCTGTCGGCCGCCTGCCGGGTGGTGCTCGGCGTGCACTGGGTCACCGACACGATCGGCGCAGTGCTCGCGGTGACCGGTGTCGGGCTGCTCTCAGCGTGCGCCTTGCGGCTGCTTCCCCCGGGTGACGGGCGTAGCCTCGACGGGTGAGTTCTTCCCGCACCTGCCGCGCCGGCACCGAGCCCGTCGACGTCCGCGAACTCGGCACGATCGACTACACCGAAGCCTGGGAGCTCCAGCGGAGCTCGTTGACCGCCCGCGCGGACGGCACCGCCCCGGACACGATGCTCCTGCTGCAGCACCCGTCGGTGTACACGGCGGGCAAGCGCACGGAGGAGGCCGACCGCCCCACGGACGGCACCCCGGTGATCGACGTCGACCGCGGCGGCAAGATCACCTGGCACGGCCCGGGCCAGCTGGTCGGCTACCCGATCATCAAGCTCGCCGACCCGATCGACGTCGTCCACTACGTGCGACGCCTGGAGGAGGCGCTGATCCACGTGTGCGACCAGCTCGGCGTGGCCAGCGGCCGCGTCGAAGGCCGCAGCGGCGTGTGGATCCCGGCGGACGACCGCGGGATCGAGCGCAAGATCGCGGCCATCGGCATCCGCGTCCAGCGAGGCGTGACGATGCACGGCTTCGAGCTGAACTGCAACGCGGACCTGGCGGCGTTCGACGCGATCGTCCCGTGCGGCATCCGCGACGCGGGCGTGACGTCCCTGTCCTACGAGCTGCAGCGGGACGTCACGGTCGAGGCGGTCCTCCCCCTGGCCCGCGATGCGGTCCTGGCGGCGCTCGAAGGCGAGCTCCCGGTGAGCGAGGACCGCTGGCTCCCGCGCCCGGCCGCCCCCGAGGCCCCCGGCGTCACGTTCGCCCTGCAGAACTGAAGCGGCCGGCCTCCTGTGGACAACAGGAGGCCGGCCCGGCTTTCAGCACCCGGAACTGTCGGTCCGTCGCGCCAGCGTGGAAAACGGGGGCTGCTCAGTCCAGCTGCGGCGCCACCTCGGCGGCGATCAACTCGATCTGGTCCAGGTCCGCAAGGTCCAGCAGCTGCAGGTAGACCCGCGTGATCCCGGTCTGCTCCCGCCACCGCCCGATCCGGTCGACGACCTCCGCCGGCGTCCCCGCCAGGCCGTTGGCCCGCAGCTCGTCGACGTCCCGCCCGATCACCGACGCCCGCCGTGCGACCTCCTCGTCGGAGCGGCCCACGCCGATGACCAGGGCCACCGAGCGCAGGATCTCCTTCGGGTCGCGGCCGATCTCCGTCGCCGCCGCCTCGACGCGGGCGAACTGGGCCGCCGCCGTCTCGGCGTCCACGAACGGCAGGTTGAACTCGTCGGCGAACCGTGCGGCCAGCGCCGGCGTGCGCTTCTTGCCGCCGCCGCCGATGATCACCGGCGGGGCCGGGGACTGCGCCGGCTTCGGCAGGCCCGGCGCCTCCGAGAGCTGGTAGTACCGGCCGTCGAACGAATACGTCGAGCCCACCGGCGTCTTCCACAGCCCGGTGATGATCTCGAGCTGCTCGGCGTAGCGGTCGAAGCGCTCCTTCAGCGGCGGCAGCGTCAGGCCGTACGCCTCGTGCTCGGCGTCGTACCAGCCGGAGCCGAGACCGAATTCGACGCGGCCGCCCGACATCTGGTCGACCTGCGCCACGGAGATGGCCAGCGGCCCCGGGTGCCGGAACGTCGCCGCGGTGACGAGCGTGCCGAGCCGGATCCGGCTGGTCTCCCTGGCCAGGCCGGCGAGGGTGATCCACGCGTCGGTCGGGCCGGGCAGGCCGTCGGCCGAGCCCATCTTCAGGTAGTGGTCGCTGCGGAAGAAGGCGTCGTACCCGGCGGCTTCGGTCGCCTTGGCGACGCGCAGCAGGTCGTCGTAGCTGGCCCCCTGCTGGGGCTCGGTGAAGATCCTCAAGTCCACGACGTCAGCCTATAGAGACGTCGGGCTCCGTGCGCCTCAGCCGGACCAGCATGCGGACGATCACGTCCTCGATCTCGGCGCCGACCTTCTTCGGGTCGGGCGAACTGGCGATTTCGGTGGCCGCGCTGGACAGCGCGCCGAACAGCAGCCGCGCGGTGACCTCGACCGGCACCGGCTCGACCTCACCCGCGTCGATCAGCGACTGCAGGCCGGAGCGCACCAGCCCGAAGCTGCACCGCTCCTCCGCCTCGCGCCAGCGTTCCCAACCCATCACGACCGGCGCCTCGTGGATGGCGATCCGCTGGTAGGCGGGGTCGAGGCAGGCGCGGATGAACGCGTTGAGCCCGCCGAGCGCGCGCTCCCACGGCGTGCCCTCGCCGGTCATGATCTTGTCGAGCCGGTCGTAGACGAGGCTCTCGACCTGGTCGAACGCGGCTTCGAAGAGGGCCTGCTTGCCGCTGAAGTGGTGGTACAGCGCACCCTTGGTCACCCGGGCGCGTTTGGCGATCTCGTCGAGCGAGGTACCCGCGTAACCGCGTTTGGTGAACAGTTCGACCGCGCTGTCGACCAGCGCGGACCGCGTCGACTCGGAGTAGTCGAGTCGTCTGGACCTCATTGTCGCCACCTTCACAACTTTACGCCCGGAGCACCTCTCCATACTCATGGTATGTTCGGCGCGTCAGGTCCGTACCGGGAGTATGCCGCAGACCCGCGGTATGACCCGGGCCACGGAAGGGGAGCCCCACATGAGCTGGACCGACTTCTACCGACGTCAGGAAATCCTCGAAGCCGCCGTCCGCCTGGCCGCCCGGAACCCGGGTGAGCCGCTGGCGCTCGAAGAGGTGCCCGGCGCCGACGAGCACTTCGGCACCGAGGAGAACGTCCTCACCGCACTGCAGTACCAGTGGACACGGACGCTGAGCGGCCGCCTGCGCGCCGAGGTCATCGACCCGGACGACGCCGACGGCCTCGGCGACCACGTCGACGCCGTCACCCGTGCCTGGCGCGCCGCCGTCGAGCAGCACGCCGACCTGCGCACGGTCCTCGACGGCGCCTACGGGCGGCACGCGTCGCTGCGCCGGATGCACGAGGGCGAGCTGCGCATGCTCGCCGTCACGGCCGGGCTGGCCGACCCGCGCGAGCCGGCCGACGAGATCGTCAAGGTGGGCCACGCGCTCGAGGCGCTGCTGCGCGCCGGCCGGGACGAAAGCACCCGCCGCCGTCCGGTGATCGGACACCTGCGGCGACTGCTCGCGCCCAGTGCGTAAACAGAGTTAAGTGAGCGCATGACACAGCGCTGGACCGAAGCCGACATCGCCGACCAGAGCGGCCGGACCGTCCTGGTCACCGGAGCGAATTCGGGGCTCGGCCTGCGCACATCACTGGTGCTCGCGGGCAAGGGGGCCCGCGTGCTCCTCGCCTGCCGCTCCGCCGAGCGCGGCGCGAAGGCACTCGACATCGTGAAAGCGGCCGCCACGGGCGCCGAACCCGAGCTCGTCCCACTGGACCTGAGCGAGCTCGCGTCGGTGCGCGCGGCCGCCGCGTCGGTGCGGGAACGCACCGGCGACCGCCTCGACGTGCTGGTCAACAACGCCGGCGTGATGGCGACCGCCCGCGGCCGCACCGCCGACGGCTTCGAGCTGCAGTTCGGCACCAACTACCTCGGCCACGCGGCGCTGACGTGGCTGCTCGCGCCCGCCCTGCGCGGCCGGGTCGTCACCCTGTCGAGCCTCGCCGCGGTCGGCGCCCGGATCGACCTCCAAGACCCCAACGCCGAGCACCGCCGCTACAACCCCGCCGCCGCGTACGGGCAGTCGAAGCTCGCCGACCAGGTGTTCGCGCTCGAACTGGACCGCCGCCTGCGCGCGGCCGGCTCCGGCGTGCTCAGCGTCGCCGCCCACCCGGGCTACACCGCGACCGGCCTCGGCAGCGGCATGGCCCGCTCGTACACCAACCCGGTCGTCCGTTCGGTCATCGCCGGCGGCCACAAGATCGGCGAGGTCCTGTTCGCGCAGAACGTCCGCCAGGGCGCGCTGCCGCAGCTGTACGCGGCCACGGCGGACGGCGTCGAGGGCGGCGACTACATCGCCCCGGGCCGCCTCGGCGGCGTGCGCGGAAACCCGGTCAAGGTGCGTCCGCTGGCCGCTGCGCGCAGCGAGTCGCTGGGGGTCGCGTTGTGGGACGTCACCGCGAAGCTGACCGGCGTCACCCCCGATCCCGCGTAGCCCGGACGGGCGTACGGTTGAAGTCGTGAGTGCTGCGCCTGAAGGCCGGAAGCTGCTGCGTCTGGAAGTCCGCAACAGTGAGACGCCGATCGAGAAGAAGCCGTCGTGGATCAAGACGCGGGTGCGGATGGGGCCGGAGTTCACGGAGCTCAAGGGTCTGGTGCGTCGTGAGGGTCTGCACACGGTGTGTGAAGAGGCTGGTTGTCCCAATATTTATGAGTGCTGGGAGGACCGGGAGGCCACTTTTCTGATCGGCGGGGATCAGTGCACGCGTCGGTGTGATTTCTGTCAGATCGACACCGGTAAGCCCGCTGAGCTGGACCGGACTGAGCCGCGGAAGGTCGCGGAGTCCGTGCAGGCGATGGGGTTGCGGTATTCGACGGTGACCGGTGTGGCGCGGGATGACCTTCCTGATGGTGGCGCCTGGCTCTATGCCGAGACCGTCCGGCAGATCCACGATTTGAACCCCGGCACCGGTGTGGAGTTGTTGATTCCGGACTTCAACGCGGATCCGGCGCAGTTGGCGGAGGTGTTCGGGTCGCGTCCGGAGGTTTTGGCGCACAATGTGGAGACGGTGCCGCGGATTTTCAAGCGGATCCGTCCGGGTTTCCGGTATGCGCGGTCGCTGGAGGTCATCACGGCGGCGCGTGAGGCTGGTTTGGTGACGAAGTCGAACCTGATCCTGGGTATGGGTGAGACGCCGGATGAGGTTGCTCCGGCGATGCAGGATCTGGTGGATGCGGGCTGCGAGATTTTGACGATCACGCAGTATCTGCGTCCGTCTCCGCGGCATCATCCGGTGGATCGGTGGGTGAAGCCGGAGGAGTTCGTGGAGCACTCGAAGGCTGCGGAGGCGATGGGCTTCGCGGGTGTGATGGCGGGTCCGTTGGTGCGGTCGTCGTACCGCGCGGGACGGCTCTACGCCCAGACCAAGGCCCACCGCGGCGAGGTCCTGCCCGAAAACCTGCAGCACCTCGCGGCCGAAGGTCCCGCAGCTCAGGAAGCAGCGTCGCTACTGGCCCGGTGACGCACGTCACCCCACCATCCTTAAAGGATCGGTAAAGTGGCGGTATGGCCCTGGTTTCGGACCTCCTCAGCTGGTTGCAAGGACTCCCGGAACCGGGGCTCGTCGCGGCGACCGGCGGCCTGGTCTTCGCCGAGTGCACGATCGGGCTGGGCTTCCTGGCCCCGGGCGAGTCCGGGCTGCTCATCGCCGCGACGACGGCGAACACCGTCCCCCGGTTCCTGGTGCTCTGGCTCGTCGTCACCCTCTGCGCGACGGCGGGCGACGCGCTCGGGTACGGCATCGGCCGCCGCTTCGGGCCGCGGCTGCGTGACACCAAACTGATCCGCAAGTACGGCCTCGAAGCGTGGGACAAAGCCACCGCGGTCCTCGAACGCCGGGGCGCGTGGGCGGTCTTCTTCGCCCGGTTCCTGCCGGTGATCCGGACGCTGACGCCGGCGGCGGCCGGGACGTCCGGCCTGCCGTTCCGCAAGTTCCTGCCGGCCGCCGCGGCGGGCGCGTTCTGCTGGTCGCTGGTCCACATCGGCATCGGCGCGGCGCTGGGCGAGGCCGCCAAGCGCATCGAGGGCGCGCTGAACACGGGCGGCTTGATCGTCGTCGGCGTGCTCGCCGCCGTCGCGGTGTTCTTCCTGCTGCGGCTGAAGAAGCGCAAGGCACTGGCCGCGACCGAGCCGGAGCCCGAACGCGTGCCCTGAGTACTACATTCGGCGGTATGAGTCTCGCGGATCTTCCCCGGCCGGTCGGCTTCGTCTTCGGCGGGGGCGGCAGCCTCGGCGCCATGCAGGTCGGCATGTTGCGCGCCCTGACCGAGGCCGGGCTCGCGCCGGACGTCGTGACCGGCACGTCGGTCGGTTCGCTCAACGCCGCCGTCCTGGCCCGCTCCGGCACCGACGCGCTCGCCCGGCTGCACGACATCTGGGCGCACATGACCCGCGCCGAAGCGTTCCCCGGCGGCGTGTTCAGCCGCGTCCGGGCGCTGACGCAGGGCAGGACGCACCTGTTCCCCAACACCGGCCTGGCCGCGATCATCGCCGACCACCTCGGCGAGTCGACGCGTTTCGAGGACCTGCCGCTGCCGCTCGGCGTCGTCACGACGCAGGTCGACACGGCCGAGCCGCTGCTGATCCGCTCCGGGCGGCTGCTCGAGCCGCTGCTGGCGAGCTGCGCGATCCCGGGCATCTTCCCGCCGGTGGAGCACGACGGTCAGCTGCTGTACGACGGCGGGCTCGTCGCGAACGTGCCGATGCGACAGGCCCTCGCGATGGGCGCGAAGTCGCTGGTGGTGCTCGACTGCGCGTTCCCGGGGAAGCTGCCCGGCGCCCCGCGGACGTTCGCCGAGGTGATGATGTTCACCGCGATGATCAGCATGCGGAACCAGGCGGTGCTGGAAGCGCCGGTCGCGGCCGCGCAGGTACCGGTGCTGTACCTGCCGGGCCCGGCGCCGGTACGTGTGAACCCGTTGGATTTCGGGCACACCGAAGCACTGGCGGAAGAGGCGTACACGGCGGCTCGCGAGTACCTCGGTGAAGTTTCGGTGAGCGGACCGGGGTTGTACGGCGCTCCGGGGCTCGTCGTCACGTGATCCGCGTCACGCCGATGCACCGATCCGCCGGCAAGAACGTCATCGCTATCGCGTAGTTTTGATGACGAATGCCCGCCGATCCCAATTCCCAAAAAGAGACAATATGCTCCCCAAGAAGATTTTACTTTCGGTGGCCGGAATCCTCGCCGGAGCACTGTTGCTTTCCGCCTGCTCGTCCGGTGACGACGGCGGCTCCCCCGGCGGTGGCGCGCCCGCGTCGGGCTCCGCCGCGCCGGCCGAGACGCCGGTCGCGGTGACGTTCGAGCCTGCGGGCGGCACGGCGGTGAACCCGTCGTCGCCGATCGTCGTCAAGGCGGCCAACGGGAAGCTCCTCGACGTCACGGTGACCAACGCGGCCAAGGGGAAGACGGTCGCCGGCAAGCTGGCGGACGACGGGTCGAGCTGGACGTCCACCGAGCCGCTGGGCTACGGCGCGACGTACAAGATCGTCGCGCACGCCCAGGGGTCCAACGGGAAGCCGGTCGAGCAGGACAACCAGATCACCACGCTGTCGCCGAAGAAGCAGGCGAACGCCAACCTGATCCCGGCGCCGTCCGCGGTGGCGAGTTCGGGCGTCGGCGTCGGCCAGCCGATCGTGTTCAGCTTCGGCAAGGTCGCCGTCAAGAACAAGGCGGCGGTGGAGAAGGCCCTGACGGTCGAGTCGACACCGAAGCAG
Organism: Amycolatopsis sp. NPDC004625; assembly: GCF_040609695.1. NCBI lineage: Bacteria > Bacillati > Actinomycetota > Actinomycetes > Pseudonocardiales > Pseudonocardiaceae > Amycolatopsis > Amycolatopsis sp. NPDC004625. The sequence goes on along the minus strand of NZ_JBEXKX010000082.1, from coordinate 1,122 downwards.
GACGGCAGCTGGTACTGGATCGACGACTCGAACGTCCACTACCGGCCTAAGGAGTACTGGAAGGCCGGCACGACGCTCAAGGTGTCGGCGAAGATCTACGGCGTCGACTTCGGCGGCGGCGTGTTCGGCGCGGAAGACCGCACGGAGACGTACAAGGTGCACGATTCCTGGATCGCGAAGGCGGACGGGAACAGCGAGCAGATGCAGATCTTCCACAACGGCCAGATGGTCAAGTCGATGCCGATCTCGATGGGCAAGGACGCCACACCGACCCACCTGGGCGCGCACGTCATTTCGGACAAGCAGGCGAACTACACGATGGATTCGTGCACGTACGGCGTCTGCCCGCCGGACCCGAAGGCGTACCGCTCGAACGAGAAGTGGTCGGAGCGGATTTCCAACGACGGCGAGTTCGTCCACGAGAACCCGAACAGCGTCGGCCAGCAGGGCAGTTCGAACGTGTCGCACGGCTGCATCAACCTGAACGACGCGAACGCCCAGTGGTTCTTCCAGAACATGGGCCTGGGCGACGTCGTGGAGGTCACCAATTCGGGCGGCCCCCAGCTCCCGGTGTGGGACCTGTACGGCGACTGGTCCAAGTCCTGGGCCGACTGGCAGGCCGGCTCCGCCATCAAGTAACCCAGGTTTCCCCCAGGGGGTCAGGAGCTCCGCTCCTGACCCCCTTTCTCTACCCACCCGACCTCTCCAGGACACACGCCCCGCCCCTCCAGCCACGCGTGATGCCCCCTCAGTCACGCGTGATGCCCCTGCAATCACGAGTGATGCCCTTCCAATCACGCGAGTTCGGCCTCCCATCACATAAGTTGCAGGGGCCGAGCACGCGAGTTCCGGGCCCCGATCGGGGCGGCGGCGTGCGGCAGGGGGCATCGCGTGTGATCCAGGAGGCATCATGCGGAGGGGCATCATGCGTGACTGGAGGGGCATCACCACGGCCGGCTCCGGGCGTGGCCAGGGTGGCCTGGGGTGGAAACAGAAGAAGGGCCTGGGCCGGGAGACGTTAATCTCGACCGGGCCCAGGCCCTTCCTCAAAAAAAGTTCGGCGGTGTCCTACTCTCCCACAACCCTTCGGTTGCAGTACCATCGGCGCTGTCAGGCTTAGCT
>NZ_JBEXKX010000081.1:0-28704 GCF_040609695.1 Amycolatopsis sp. NPDC004625 | reverse complement strand
GTGAGAAACAGTGTTAGAACACTGTTTCTCACTCACGACGACCCAGCCACCTACCCAGCCGGAGGGTCCCTACTTGACCGCGCCCATCGAGAGGCCGCGGACCAGGTGGTTCTGCGCGATCCACCCCACGATCATCACCGGCAGTGACGCCAGCAGTGCCGCCGCCGACAGCTGGGCCCAGTACAGACCCTCGCTCGTGATGAAGCCGACCAGGAACACCGGCACCGTCCCGGCCCGGGCCGCCGTCAGGTTGACCGCGTAGAAGAACTCCGTCCACGAAAAGATCACGCAGATCAGCGCCGTCGCCGCGATTCCGGGTGCGACCACCGGCATGATGATCTTGCGCAGCAGCGTCGGCAGGTTCGCGCCGTCGATGCGGCCCGCCTCGATCATCTCGTGCGGCACTTCCAGGAAGAACGACCGCATCATCCAGATGGCCAGCGGCAGGTTCATCGACGTGTACAGGATGACCAGCGCCCACACCGTGTCGAGCAGCTCGGTGTTCTGCGAGATCACGTACAACGGGATGATCGCCGCCACGATCGGGAGCATCTTCGTCGACAGAAAGAAGCCGAGCGCGTTCGACGTGCCCTTCACCGGTGCCAGCGACAGCGCATACGCCGCCGGGACGCCGAAGAGCAGCACCAGGGCCGTCGACAGGATCGTGACAAACGCCGAGTTCGACAGGTACGGCAGGAACCCGCCGCTCAGGACGTTGCCGAGCTGCTGGAACGTCGGGGTGAAGAACAGCTTCGGCGGGTCGGTGTAGGCGTCCGCCTCCTGCTTGAACGCCGTCAGGATCATCCACAGCAGCGGGAAGACGAACAGGATCGCGATCACCCAGGTCGCGACGGTCAGCGACCCCTTGCCGTAGGCCCGCTTGCGGGGCGCAACCGTGGTCACTTGATCCCTCCGCTCACCGAGAAGGTCCGGAACATCAGGCGCAGCGCGAACGTCGCGACGATCATCGTCAGGATCACCACGATCACGCCCATCGCCGACGACTGGCCGACGTCGAAGCCCTCGAACGCGCGCTGGTAGATGTAGTACGGCAGGTTGGTGCTGGCCGTGCCCGGACCGCCCTGGGTCATCAGGAAGATCGCGTCGAAGCTGTTCACGATGTAGATCGCGCCCAGCAACGTCGCCAGCTGCAGGAACCGGGACAGGTGCGGCAGCGTGATCGAGACGAACGTCCGCCAGCGGCCGGCACCGTCCACATTGGCCGCTTCGAGGACGTCCTTGGCCTGGCTCTGCAGGCCCGCCAGAATGAGCAGCATCATGAACGGCGTCCACTGCCACACGATCTGGGCCATCACCGACGCCAGCGGGAACTCCGAAAGCCAGTCGACGTCGGTGCCGAAGACGAAATGCAGCAGCCCGTACGTCGGGTCGAACATCGTCGTCTTCCACAGCAGCGCGCCGGCCGCCGGCAGGATCAGGAACGGCGTGATCAGCAGCGTCCGGACGATGCCGCGGCCGAGGAACTTGCGGTCCAGCAGGATGGCCAGACCGAGGCCGAGCAGCAGCGCGACGAACACGCAGACCACGGTCAGCACGACGGTGTTGAGCAGCGCGACCAGGAACGTCGTGTCGCTGAAGACGTCGACGTAGTTCTGCAGGCCGACGAAGTGCCGTGAGCCGGGCCGGACCAGGTTCCACGACTGGAACGAGTAGAACACGGTGAGCAGGAACGGCAGCTGCGTCACCGCGATGACGAAGATCAGCGCGGGCAGCAGCGGCAGCCGCCGCTTGGCCGCGGTGCTCAGGCCGCGCTTCTCCTCGACCTTCGCCTTCGTCTGTGAGGTGGGGGTGGATACGGAGAGCGTGGACATCACTGCACCGCCTTGTAGGAGTCGCCCACGGTTTGCGCGTAGTCCTGGGACTGCTTCAGCGCGTCTTCGACGGATTCGCGGCCGGCGATCGCGGCCGACAGCTGCTGGCTCACCCGGGTGCCCAGGTCCTGGAACTCGGGGATGCCGACGAACTGGATGCCGGGGTAGGGCGCCGGGCTCGCCATCACCTTCTGCTGGTTCGCGTCCGCGATGCCGTCCAGCGTCGGCTTCGCGTACGCCTTCGCCGCGTCGGCGTACTCGGGGATCGCGTACGTCGACTGCCGGACGCCCGGCGGGACGCGGTTCCAGCCGTAGGTGTGGCCGACCTTCTGCACGTACGCCTTGTCGGTCATCCAGGCCATGAACTTCCAGGCCGCGTTCTTGTCCTTGGCCACCTTCGGGATGCCGAGCGCCCAGGTGTAGAGCCAGCCGCTGGCCTGCGTCCTGACGACCGGCGCGGGTGCGTAGCCGGACTTGCCGACGATCTTGCTGCTGGACGGGTCCTCGTTGGTGCCCGCCATGACCGTCGCGTCGTACCACATCGCCGCGTTGCCCTGCGTGTAGCGCGTGCCGCACTCGGAGAACCCGGCGCTGGAGGCGCCGACTTCGCCGTGCTCGCGGATCAGGTTGACGTAGAAGTTCGCGGCCTGCGTGAACTCCGGCGACGTCAGCTTGGCGTTCCAGTCCTTGTCGAACCACTGGGCGCCGAACGTGTTGGCCACGGTGGTGAACGGCGCGAGGCTCTCGCCCCAGCCGGGCTTGCCGCGCAGGCAGATTCCGGCAACACCGGCCGCCTTGTCGTCGAGCTTCGCGGCGAAGTCGGCGATCTGCGGCCAGGTCGGCTTGGCCGGCATGGTGAGCCCGGCCTTCTCGAAGAGGTCCTTGCGGTAGGCCAGGAACGACGATTCGCCGTAGAACGGCACCGCGTACATCTGGTTCTGGTACGACAGCGACGTCTTGATGCTCGGGATGAAGTCGGCCTCGTCGTAGCCGGGGGTGGCCGCCATGTGCGGTTCGAGGTTCTCGAGCCAGCCGTTGGCCGCCCACTGGGGGGCCTCGTAGTTGCTGATCATGACGACGTCGAACTCGCCGCCCTCGGTGGCGGTCGACGCGGTGATCTTCGCGCGGGCCTGGTTTTCCGGCAGCGAAACGAACTTGAGGTTGATGCCGGTGGCCTTCTCGAACTCCGGCGCGAGGGAGATGGCGTCCTTCATCTGCGGGTTGGACACGATCGCGATGACGAGCGTCGAGTTACCAGTGCCGATCGAGCCGGCTCCCGCGCAGCCCGTGACCAGCAACGACGTCGTCGCCAGCAGCGTCAGCAGCTTACGCACGGCCGCCTCCCGGGAGGACTTGCACCTTGAGGCCCGAGCCGCTGCGCATCTTGGCCAGCGCGTCGGGGTACTGCTCCAGCGGCAGGGTGTCGGTGAGCAGCGCGTCCGTGTCGATCGCGCCGTTCGCCACGAGGTCGAGCGCGGCGCCGAAGCTGTGCAGCACGGCCATCGAGCCGACGATGGTGATCTCGTCGTTGTAGATGCGGAACGGCGAAAGCGCGACGCGCGCTTCGGCCGGGGCGACGCCGAAGACGAGCAGCCGTCCGCCGCGCCGGATCGAGTCGAAGGCGGCTTCGATGGCGGGCGCGGCGCCGGTGCAGTCGACGGCGACGTCGAACTTCTCGTCGTTGAGGTCCTTGGTATCGGCAGCGGTCGCGACGGCGCCGAGGCTCTTCGCGCGCGGCAGCCGGGCTTCGTTGCGGTCGACCACCGTGACCTGCGCGCCGGAGCGCTGCAGCAGCTGCTGCATGATCAGGCCCATGGTCCCGGCGCCGACGACGAGGAAGCGTTCGCCGGCTTCGACGCCGACGCGCCGGACACCGTGCACGGCACAGGAAACCGGCTCGACCAGCGCGCCCTGCTCCCAGGTCATCGTGTCGGGCATCCGGTAGCAGGTGGACGACGGGACGGCGACGTACTCGGCGAAAGCGCCGTTGACGGTATCGCCGGTGGCGCCCCAGTTCGCGCAGAGGTTGCCGTGGCCGGCGCGGCACGGGCCGCAGTAGCCGCAGAACAGGGACGGGTCGACGGCCACCCGGTCGCCGACCTTCCACTCGCCCGGCACGTCCGCGCCGAGCTCGACGATCTCCCCGGCGAACTCGTGGCCGGGGACGATGGGGTACGGGGTGGGCGGGAAGTGCCCGTCCGCGATGTGCAGGTCGGTGCCGCAGATGCCGCACGCTCCGACCTTGACGACGACCTGACGTTCCCCGGGTTTCGGATCGGGCACCTCGCCGACCCTGATCTCACCGGGCCGGTCGACGATGGCGGCACGCATGCCTTGCCCCTTCCTCGCGCTCATATGAGCAACGTTGACCTATCGCGTCGAGAACATGTGAAGGCATTACAGGTCTGACGTCGGTATTACGTCAACCTTTCGGCTGGATTTCGCGCTATTATGCTCAAATGAGCGCTTCTCGTAAGGGCGCTTCGCTCACTGAAGCGATGCTGCTCGCCACCGTCGCCCGGCGCTTCTACGTGCAGGGACGCTCCAAGCTGGAGATCGCCGACGAGTTCGGCGTCAGCCGCTTCAAGGTGGCACGAATGCTCGACACGGCCATGGAGTCCGGCCTGGTCAGAGTGGAGTTCTCGCTGCCGGCGCCGGTCGACCTGGTGCTGTCGGACGAGGTGCGCTCGGCGTACGGCCTGAAGCGGGCGCTGGTGCTCGAACGCTCAACCGAGCGCGAGCCGAAGGAGGTCGTCCGCGCCAAGATCGGCGCGCTGGCGGCGCGGCTGCTGGAGGAGATCGCGGCCCCGTCCGACGTGATCGGGCTGTCGTGGGCGCGGTCGGTGAACGCGATGACGGAGGCGGTCCGGTCGCTGCCGCGCTGTCCGATCGTCCAGCTGTGCGGGGTGCAGGCCGGGATGGACATGCGCGGCCGCTCGGTGGAAACGGTCAGCCGCGTGACATCGGTGTCCGGCGGCGACGCGTACCCGATCTTCGGGCCTTTGGTGCTACCGGACCGCCGCACGACGGAGACGCTGCGACGTCAGCCGGGGATCGCGGAGACGTTCGGCCAGTTCCGGTTCTTGACGAAGGCGGTGGTCAGCATCGGCGCGTGGCAGCCGGGCGAGTCGACGGTGTACGACGCCTTGGACGAGGCCGAGCGCGCGGCGATCGCCGCGCGCGGCGCGACGGCGGAGGTTGCGGCGCGCCTCTTCGACGCCTCGGGCAACGCTCTCTCCACCGGGTTGGCGCACCACGTCCTGGCGATCAGCCACGAGGAGCTGATGGCTGTCCCGGAGGTGATCGCCCTGGGCTACAGCCGCCCGAAAGCCGCGGCGGTGGACGCGGTCCTCCGCTCCGGCATGGTCTCGACCCTGATCACCGACGCCGCCGCAGCCGTCCCCCTCCTGACCCTGGCCACGAAGAACCCCGTCATGCCCCGCTGATCACGCGAGATACCCCTCCAGGCACACGAGTCCGGCGTACCTCCGCAGGCTTACGCCCCGGCTCGCGCGGTACTCCACCCGGTGCACCCCGGCACGGTCCGGGTCGGGGACGAAACCCGGGTCGCGCCCGATGTGCCCGCTCCGCCGCCCGGCGAGCCTGGAGCCGTGAAAACTCGGTCGCCTGGATGAGCCAGGCCCTCGCCCTCGTCGTCCTGATGGCGTCGGGCGCGCCCGCGATGGCCGAACGCCTCGGCTCCTGACCGAGTTCGCCCTGACGTTCGTCCAGCTCTACGCCGGGATCTTTCCTGCTCTCCCGCCGGAGGTCGACGTGCCGCCGCGGACCGTGGCGCAGGGCCCAGACCACGGCCGGGTTCCACGTGTTGGCGACGAGGTCGAACGCGAGCCGCGTCCGGCAGTCGGCGAGGAAGTCCATGGTTACCGTTCGGTTCCTTCCCGGGTCCCTACCGTCGTACTGGTACCAGCCAAACACAAGGAGGACGCATGCGGATCGGGATCTTCGGCACGGGCGGGATGGCGGACGCACTCGGCACGCAGTGGGCGCGCGCGGGCCACGAGCTGATGCTGAGCGGCCGTTCCGCTCCTGGCCCGCTGGCCACACGCCTCGGCGCGGCCACCGGAACCTGGCGCGAAACGGCAGCCTTCGCCGACATTCAACGGCCGCCCACTGTCGGTCCCCCTGTGCGGCGACGACCCGGCGGCGGTCGAGGCGGTGAGCACGCTGGTCCGCGACATCGGCGCGCGGCCGGTGCGCGCCGGTGGCCTTTCCGAGGCGGCGTTGCTGGAGGCTACGGCGGCGTTCGCGATCAGGTTGTGGTTCGCCGGGGAAGACGCGCAGGCGATCCTCGCGCCGCTGGGATGAGTCTTCAGCGCACCGCGTCGACGTTGCCCGACGCCAGATCAGCCGCCAAGGCGCACAGCGGCTCCCCTCCCCGCGGCACCACCGTCACCATCCCCGACGCCAGATCCGCCACCACCGTGCTCAACGTCAGCAGCTCGTCCCCGCCCTCCGCGTTCCGGTACACCCCACCCGTCAACGCCGACACCAGCCACTTCGCGTCCGGGGACGACGGTGCCAGGTGCGCGCACACCTCCGCCCGGGCCAAGCTCTCCTCCGAAGGCGAATCCAACGAAGGCGAGAGCCGCCGGAAGTGGTTGGTGTGCCACGCATATCCGCTGTCCACAGTGGTCACCGCCGTTTCGTGGCCCGCCTTCTCGACCACCGTCACCCCCGGCGATCCGACCTGGCCCATCGTGTACGCGAACCCGCCCGCCGACCCGTGGGCGCGCAGCACCGACACCGCCGCCGTCAGGGAAGCAGCCCGTTGGGCCGCGCGCGCCACGAAGTGCCGGCCCGCGCAGGGCGACGGCGTCACCACGTTGACGCTGTCGATCCCCCACACCAGGCCGTTCGTCGTCAGCGTGAACGTGTTCGCCGGCAGGAACCCCGGGTACCACCAGACGCACACCCCCGGCTCGCCGTCGATCAGCAGCGTCAGCAGCCGGCCGATTCCGTCGAACACCGGGGCGCCGTCCTCGTTGTGGCCGAGCAACGACGGCGCCCACGCCAGGTCCGTGCAGCCCGTTCCGTCGCCCGCGCCGAGGTCGCCGCGCAGGTTGGCGAGCAGGAGGTCGTCGAACGGCACGTCCGCGCCCGCCGCCAGCGCCGTCAGCTCGGCGTACGCCTCCGGGTGCTCCACCTGCGACGCCGATTCGATCGCCCGGAACAGCAGCGGCGACCGCCGGGCGCGTGCGGTGACCGGCCACGACGGCAGTCCCGCCAGGACGGTCCGGATGTCGGCCGCCGCATACGCGCCCAGTGCGCGGAAAGCGGCTTCGCGGGGGCCGCTGACGATCGTCCAGCGCACGTCGCCGATCCGGTGCTCCCGCACTGTCGCCACCATGCGCTCACGATGACTGACCAGTCAGGAAATCGCAACAATCAGTGCGCGCCGACGCCCGTCACGCGCACGACCGCCGTCCCGGCCTCGTCCGACGCGGCCAAATCGACCTCGGCGCTGATGCCCCAGTCGTGGTCGCCGGCCGGGTCGTCGAAGATCTGCCGCACCTTCCAGACGTCCGGCAGCTGCTCGATCAGCAGCAACGCCGGCCCGCGCGCGTCCGGGCCGGTGCCGAGCTCGTCGTACTCCTCGAAGTAGTCCTCGATGGCTCCCTGCCACGCCTCGGCGTCCCAGCCCGACTCCGCGTCCAGCTCGCCGAGCGGGAACCACGCCCGGCGCCCGAACAGCTCGACCCGGCGGAACAGCTCGTTGCGGACCAGGACGCGGAACGCGCGCTCGTTGCGCGTGACCGCCGGCGGCTCGGACGGCGGCCGCGTCGACACCGGGCCCTCCTCGGTCGGGTGGCGCAGCGCCTCCCACTCGTCCAGCAGGCTGGAGTCGACTTGGCGGACCAGCTCGCCGAGCCACTCGATGAGGTCCTGCAGTGGCTCGGTCTTCGCCTCGTCCGGCACCGTGTGGCGCAGCGCGTCGTAGACGTCGGCGAGGTACCGCAGCACCAGCCCTTCCGACCGCGCGAGCTGGTAGAAGCCGACGTACTCGACGAAGTTCATCGCGCGCTCGTACATGTCGCGCACCACGGACTTCGGCGACAGCTCGTAGTCGGCGACCCACGGGTGCCCCTGCCGGTAGCTGTGGAACGCGCCCTGCAGCAGCTCTTCCAGCGGCTTCGGGTACGTGACGTTCTCGAGCAGCTCCATCCGCTCGTCGTACTCGATGCCCTCGGCCTTCATCGCGTTGACGGCCTCGCCGCGCGCCTTGAACTGCTGCTGCGACAGCACCGGCCGCGGGTTGTCCACAGTGGATTCCACAGTGGACACGACGTCGAGCGCGTAGCTCGGCGACTCGAGTTCGAACAGCTCGATGGCCGCCAGCGCGAACGGCGAAAGGGGCTGGTTGAGCGCGAAATCGAACTGCAGGTCGACGGTGAGCCGGATGATCCGGCCCTGCTCGTCCGGTTCGGACAGTCGTTCGACGACGCCGGCGGCGAGCAGCGCGCGGTAGATCGCGATGGCGCGCAGGATCAGCTTGCGCTGCGACGCGCGGTCCTCGTGGTTGTCCTCCAGGAGGTGCCGCATCGAGTCGAACGCGTTGCCCGGCCGCGAAATCACGTTCAGCAGCATCGAGTGCGTCACCTTGAAGCTGGACGTCAGCGGCTCGGGGTCGGCCGCGATGAGCCGGTCGAACGTGCTCTCGGTCCAGTTGACGAACCCCTCGGGCGCCTTCTTCCGGACGATCTTCTTTTTCTTCTTCGGGTCGTCGCCCGCCTTCTCCAGCGCCTTCGCGTTCTCGACGACGTGGTCGGGCGCCTGCACGACGACGTAGCCGTCGGTGTCGTAGCCCGCGCGCCCGGCCCGGCCGGCGATCTGGTGGAACTCGCGCGCCTTGAGGTGGCGCTGGCGGACGCCGTCGTACTTGGTCAGGGCGGAGAACACGACCGTCCGGATCGGCACGTTGATGCCGACGCCGAGGGTGTCGGTCCCGCAGATCACCTTGAGCAGCCCGGACTGGGCCAAGGTCTCGACCAATCGGCGGTACTTGGGCAGCATGCCGGCGTGGTGGACGCCGATGCCGTGGCGGACCAGCCGCGACAGCGTCTTGCCGAAGCCGGCGGAGAACCGGAAGTCGCCGATCAGCTCGGCGATGGCCTCCTTTTCGGCCTTCGTCGTGACGTTGATGCTCATCAGCGTCTGCGCCCGCTCGATGGCCGCGGCCTGCGAGAAGTGCACGACGTAGACCGGCGCCTGGCCGCCGTTGAGCAGCTCGGACATGGTTTCGTGCAGCGGCGTCAGCGCGTACCGGAAGGTCAGCGGCACCGGGCGCTGCGCCGACGTGACCACCGCCGTCGGCCGTCCGGTGCGCCGGGCGAGGTCCTTCTCGAAGAAGGACACGTCGCCCAGGGTCGCCGACATCAGGACGAACTGGGCGTTCGGCAGCTCCAGCAGCGGCACCTGCCACGCCCAGCCGCGGTCGGGCTCGGAGTAGAAGTGGAACTCGTCGGCCACGACCTGCCCGACCGGGGCGTCCGCTCCGAACCGCAACGCGATGTTCGCCAGGATTTCAGCCGTGCAGCAGATGATCGGGGCATCCGGGTTGACGCTGGAGTCGCCGGTCATCATCCCGACGTTGTCCGCGCCGAAAATGTCGATGAGCTGGAAGAACTTCTCCGAGACCAGGGCTTTGATGGGCGCGGTGTAGTAGCTGCGGCGGCCCTGGGCGAGCGCGGTGAAGTGCGCGCCGACGGCGACGAGGCTCTTCCCGGACCCGGTTGGCGTCGACAGGATGACGTTCGCCCCGGAGACGACCTCGATCACCGCCTCCTCCTGCGCCGGGTACAGCTCGAGGCCCCGTTCGGCCGTCCAGGTCGAGAAGGCTTCGAAGAGCGCGTCGGGGTCGGGATCCGCGGGCAGGAGGTCGGTGAGAGTCATCAGGCCCCCATCGTCTCATCCGCTCAGCGCAAAGTCGGCAGGGGCGATCGCATCGCGGGTGCGAAACCCGTAGGCTTCGCGGTACCGCGCACGGCCTGGAGCATACTTCCGGTCTCGCGCGCACACGGGCGGTAATCCGGAGGGCTTAGGAATGGCACAGGACATCATCCCGATCGAACTCGGGCTGCCGCAGGGCGACGTCGTCACCCTGTGGGCGCCGCGCTGGCGGGAAGACGGCGAGGAGTGGGAAGCGTTCCTCGGCGACGAGGACGACCTGTACGCCTTCCCCGACGCCGCTCACCTGGCCGCTTTCGTCCGCACGTCCGAGCGGCACGACCTGCTCGACCACCCGGCGTGGGACGCGGTGCCGTCGCTGAACGTGCCGGAGCTGATCCCGGACGAGGACCACACGTACGACCTCGTCGGCGTGCCGGAGCTGGTCGCCGAGGAGCCGGACGTCTGGCACATCGCGGAGCTGGCGGAGATCGTCGGCATCGTGCGGTCGCTCGCCGACGTGTGCGACCTCGAAGAGGTCCACGAGATCCTGGACTCGACCGAGGGCTTCTCGCTGCTCGACCAGGGCACGCTCCCGTTCACCGGGAGCGTCGGGGTGCAGGTGTGGAACGACCTGTCCGAGACGGTGTCGCAGAAGTGGGACACCGTGCTCGACGCGATCGACGGCCTGGTGACCCAGCCGGAGGTCGACGAGAAGGTGCTGGAGCAGACGGCCGAGGAGCTGGCGGCGTTCCACGAGGAGTCCGCGGAAGCCGAGGCCGGCGCCGAGGGCGAAGAGGACCTCGAAGCTCTGGACGTTTCCTCTTCGGACGACGACGAAGAGGACGAGGGCCCGGTCGGCTTCTGGGCCGAGGTCGGCATCGACCCGATCAAGATCATCACGTCCGGCGCGGAGTACTACACGCTGCGCTGCTACCTCGAGGACACCCCGGTGTTCCTGGGCAGCGAAGGCGAGATCGACGTGTTCACGTCGTCGGGCGCGCTCGCCCGCGCCCTGGCGGACGGCAAGGACCTGGCGGACACCGACCTCGCGGACGTGTCCACGTGGGACGAGGTCCTGGCGAAGGCGACGGCGGGCGAGCTCGAGATCGAGGTCGACCCGGAGAACACGTACGTGCTGACGGGCCTGGACGCGGACATCGCGGAGGGCCCGGAGGCGCTCGACCCGACCCAGCTGGAGCTGGCGGTCGAGCTGATCACGGACGCGGCGGACTGGGCGGGCGACGACTCGGCGGAGACGGCCCTGGCATCGAACGAAAGCCTGGGCTGGCTGGTGTCGTTCGTGCTGCGGCCGGACCCGACGCGGCTCGAGCCGTCGGCGCCGTTCGACGCGGAGCAGAGCGCTTGGCGCAAGCTGGTGGAGACGTTCGAGAACCGGCTCACGGTGGCTTGATTTTCGCTGTTCGAAGGCCGCCTCCCTCGTGGGGGCGGCCTTCGCCGTGTCCGGGGTGCGTGGACCGGCCCGCTGAGCGTCGGGAGCTGAAGGCTCCACAGGCGGGCCGAGTTGTGGACAACCGGCCGGACGCGATCCCTCGGCGGCCGTTTTCCGTCGGGGGCGGCCGATACGCTGGAGACGGGGGGCGCCCCCGCGGGCCTGGGCTGTTTTCTCCCTCCCGCAGGAAGTCGCGCTCGGCTCCAGTCCCGTCGGCTCGCGTACCCGGACGGTCGGCTCGCGTGCCTGAACGGTCGGCCCACGTGCCTGGACGGTCGGCTCGCGTGCCTGAACGGTCGGCCCACGTGCCTGGAGCGTCGGCTCGCGTGCCTGAACGGTCGGCTCGCGTGCGTGGACCGTCGGCTCGCGTGCCTGGAGCGTCGGCTCGCGTGACCCAGCGGGCATCACGCGTGGCTGACGGCACGGGGTCAGGGGTGCTCCGCTCGGGTCGGGACCACCAGCACCGCCAGGGCCGGGAACACCGCCGCCACGCAGAAGGCCAGGGCGTACCGGCTGTCGCCGATCACCAGGCCCAGCAGCGGCGGGGTCAGGGAGGCCGCCACGTTCTGGGCCGTGTTCTGCGTTCCCATCGCGCGGCCCGACCACGCCAGGCCCGCCAGCTCCGCCGAGGCCGTGAAGCCGAGGCCGTTGTCGGCGACCGTGATGATCCCGGCCGAGGCCAAAGCCAGCAGCACCAGCCACGGCCAGGAAGCGTCCCCCAGCGCCACCAGCAGCATGACCAGGCAGCTCAGCACGGCCAAGACCCGCATCGGGCGCAGGCGGCTGCCCACCCGGTCCGACCACCAGCCCGACCCGAGCCGGCCGCACGCGCCCAGCACCTGGACCACCGCCAGGTACCAGCCCGCCGCCAGCGGGCTCCAGTGCTGGACCGCCACCAGGTACACCGGCGCGAACGCCGACACCGCGAACTGCGGCACCACCAGCAGCGCGCTCGCCCCGTGCACCCGCCACAGCGCCGCGTGCCGGTACGGCGAAGGCGGCCTCTCCCCGGCGACCAGCGGCGGCCGCGGCGGGTCCGTCACCAGCCACGCCACCAGCAGCGCCACGACGATCGCCAGCCCGGCCGGCAGCAGGATCGCCGTCCGGAAGCCGAAGTGCGCCGCCAGCGGGGGCAACCCCAGCGCCGCGACGCCCACGCCCAGCGGCTGGGCCGTCTGGCGGATCCCCATCGCCACGCCCCGCTCGGACTTCGCGAACCAGCCCATCACGACGCGACCGCTCGCCGCGTTCACCGAGGCCGTACAGGCGCCCGCCGCCAAAAACACCCCAAAGAGGAGCTCGACCGGGTGATTTCCTACCCCGGCGTACACCAGGAGTAACCCTGAGACGCCCAGGCCGAGGGCCATGATGAGACGCTCTCCGTAACGGTCCGCAGCCGCGCCCCACACGATCAGGGTGAACAGCAGGCCGATGCTCGGGGCCGCCACGACCGTGCCCGCCTCGGCCAGCGTCAGCCCCTCGGCCGCGCGCATGGCCGGGACCAGGAACGGGATGCCGTACAGGAACGAGCAGCTCGCGGTCTGCGCGGCGAGGCCGAGCGCGAGGATGAGCCACCGGCGCCGACTCGACGAAAGCTGCTCACCGACACCGCTCGCGACCTGCGCCATCGTCCTCACCGTCTCATTATTTGAGAATCACTTCCTATATAGTGAACGATAGTTGGCATGGCTAAGGACCGCAAGCACGTTGCGGTCCGAAGCGGGGAAGGTCAGGCGAGCGCGGCGTACCCGGGCTTGATGACGTCGTCGATCAGCGCGAGCCGGGCGTCGAAATCGATGAACGCGGATTTCATCGCGTTGATCGTGAACCAGCGGAAGTCGTCGATACCATAGCCGAACGTCTCGTGCAGCGCGGCGAATTCGCTGGTCATCGTGCATCCGCTCATCAGCCGGTTGTCCGTGTTCACGGTCACCCGGAAGCGCAGCCGCTTGAGCAGGGCGAGCGGGTGCTCGGCGATCGAGCGGACCGTGCCTGTTTGGACGTTCGACGTCGGGCAGATCTCCAGCGGGATGCGGCGGTCGCGGACGTACGCGGCCAACCGTCCAAGGTGGACCGTGCCGTCCGCGTCGGTCTTGATGTCCTCCGCGATGCGCACGCCGTGCCCGAGCCGCTCGGCGCCGCAGTGCTGAATCGCTTCCCAAATGGACGGCAAACCGAAGGCTTCGCCGGCGTGAATGGTGAAATGCGCATTGTTCTGGCGCAAATACTCGAACGCGTCGAGATTGCGGGTCGGCGGGAATCCGTCCTCGGGACCGGCGATGTCGAACCCCACGACGCCGACGTCGCGGTAGCGGACGGCCAGGTTCGCGATCTCGAGGGCACGGGCGTGCTGGCGCATCGCGCAGAGCAACGTCCCGACGCGGATGCTGCCGCCGTTCGCGGCCACCCGCCGGGTGCCCTCCGTGAACCCCGCCTGGACAGCCTCGACCACCGCATCGAGTGACAATCCGCGTTCGACGAACAACTCCGGTGCGTAGCGCACCTCGGCGTAGACGACGCCGTCGGCGGCCAGGTCCTCGACCGCCTCCGCGGCGACCCTGACCAGCGCTTCCTCCGTTTGCATCACTCCGCACGTGTGCGCGAAGGTCTCGAGGTAGGAAACGAGTGAGCCGGAGTCGGCCGCTCGGCGGAACCAGGTGCCCAGCTCGGCCGGGTCGGTGGTGGGCAGACCGGCGTAACCGGTCTCGTCGGCGAGCTCGGCGACGGTGGCCGGGCGCAGGCCGCCGTCGAGGTGGTCGTGCAGCAGCACCTTGGGCGCGCGGCGGAGTGTCTCGATGGGCAGAACAGGGCTTTCGTCAGGCATCCCCCAACGGTAACCTCGTTGTCATTCCCCTACATGGCCGTAAGTCTCAGGCTCGGGCTAACCCTCAGCGTCGAGGATCAGGTCCCGAATCGGCCATCCGGGGGCAGCCTCCGCAATAGCCTCTTCACGGGGGCCATACAGACAGCAATTTTTGCAATCGATAAGCTTCGTGGCACGTCCCTCCATTTCCCCGCCGACGAAGGACACACAGCAGTGACCACTGACAACCACATTGCCGCCCCGTCCTTCGACCGGATGCGCAACATGCTGGTGCGCGCGGCCGAAGTGCGTGAGAGCGAGCAGCAGCAGATCTTCGACGCGCTCGACGACATCTACGCCCGCCTCGCGCCGGTGGACTCGCTGGGCGCGGTCCGCAAGCGGCTGTCCGAGATGCCCGACCGCACCGAGGTCAGCGTCCTGGCCGAGCGCCTCGACGAGACGATGTCCCGCCTCGAGGCCCAGGACAACGCGATCGCCGCGCTGACCCGCGCCGTCGAGAGCATCGTCGACAAGCTCGCCAAGCCCTTCGCGCAGCTCGACGGCCGGCTCGACGGCGTCGCCGCCCGCTTCGAGGGCGTCGCCGGCCGGATGGACGGGCTCGAGGACAAGCTCCAGAACATCCACCGCCGGCTCGACGAGCTCGGCGGCCACCTCGACAAGCAGGACGCGAAGCTCGAGTCGCTGCCGCAGTCGGTGCACGGCCCGGTCCGCGAGCGGATCGAGCAGGCCGAGTCGACGCTGCGCGAGCGCGTCGACGCGACGGACCACGAGCTGCGCGGCAAGGTCGACGAGCTCAGCCGGGTCACGCAGGAGCGGGTCGGCGAGCTGGGCCGCACGACGCACGAGCGGATCGACGCCAACACCGAGGCGCTCAAGGTCGCGCTGACCGAGACCGGCGAGATGATCGACGCGTCCGACCGGCTGGAGAACCTGGGCAACCGGCTCGAAACGGTCACCACCCGCCTGGACGACCTGGCCTCCCGCCTCGACAAGGTGGAGGACGGCTTCCTGTCGGGCATCGGCGACCTCGACGGCGCGCTCAAGGCGGGGCTGTCGAAGGTCGAGGGCACGCTGTCCAAGCAGCCGGACACCGACTCGGTGGACACGCTGGTCCGCAAGAGCAACGACGAGAGCGTCCGCCGCATCGGCGGCCAGCTCGACGAGGCGATGGCGACGTTCGCGGAGCTGATGCTCGGCGGCGGCCCGGCCGTGCAGCAGATCGCCCCGCCCCCGCCGGCCCCGCGCCAGCCGCGCCGCAGCTCCCGCAACGGCCGCGCGCCCAAGCCGGCCGACGCGAAGGCCAAGCCCGAGGGCGCCGAAGAGGCCACGGAGTAGGGCTCACGCGTGAGAAAGGCCCCCGCCGGATCCCGGCGGGGGCCTTTTCGTGCTCGGGGTGGGCGCCGCCCCCCCGTCTTCCAGCTTACCGAGCACCACCGACAGTTCCGGGCGGCTCGGGTCTGGTCACCCCGGGAAGCAAGTCACTCGGACGGGTGATCATCTTCGCGACGATCGTCACATCTCGGCGCGGATCGTCTCCACGACGATCGGGCCCGGCTCGGGTGCGGAGGCGGCGATCGAGAACCCGCCTTCGAGCGCCGCCAAGGCTGCCGGGACCGCGTCGGGCGTGTCCGTGTGCAGTTCCAGCAGGGGCTCGCCCTCGGAGACCGTGTCGCCCGGCTTCGCCAGGCACAGGATGCCTGCCGCGGCCTGGACCGGGTCCTCCTTGCGGGCCCGGCCCGCGCCCAGCCGCCACGCCGCGACGCCCACCGCGTACGCGTCCAGGGAAGCCAGCACGCCCGACGAAGGCGCGACGACCGTGTGGACGTGCGCAGGCGTCGGCAGCGGCGCCGAGGGGTCGCCACCCTGGGCCGAGATCATCCGGCACCACACCTCGTACGCCTCACCCGACGCCAGCACCGCCGCCGGGTCCACGTCGAGGCCCGCGAGGGCCAGCATCTCCCGGGCCAGAGCTACCGTCAGCGCGACCACGTCCGCAGGCCCACCGCCCCGGAGCACGTCGACCGACTCCGCGACCTCCACCGCGTTCCCGACCGCCCGCCCGAGCGGGACGTTCATGTCGGTCAGCAAGGCCGTCGTCGGGACGCCGTGGTCGGCGCCGATCGACGTCAACGCGGCCGCCAGCGAGCGGGCTTGGTCAAGCGACTTCATGAACGCGCCCGACCCGAACTTCACGTCCAGGACGAGCCCGGACGCGCCTTCCGCGATCTTCTTGCTCATGATCGAGCTGGCGATCAGCGGGATCGACTCCACTGTGGACGTCACGTCCCGCAGCGCGTACAGCTTCTTGTCCGCCGGCGCCAGCCCGGACGTCGCCGCGCAGACCACCGCGCCGACGTCCTCCAACTGGGCCAAGATCTCCGACGTGGACAGGGAAGCCCGCCAGCCCGGGATCGACTCCAGCTTGTCGAGCGTCCCGCCGGTGTGGCCGAGCCCGCGCCCGGACAGCTGCGGCACCGCCGCGCCGCACGCCGCCACCAGCGGCGCCAGCGGCAGCGTGATCTTGTCGCCGACCCCGCCCGTCGAGTGCTTGTCCACCGTCGGCCGGGAGACGTCCAATGACAGCCGCTCACCAGAAGCGATCATCGCGTGCGTCCACCGCGAGATCTCCGCCGAGGTCATCCCCCGCAGGAAGATCGCCATGGCCAGCGCCGACATCTGCTCTTCGGCCACGTCACCACGGGTGTAGGCGTCGACGACCCAGTCGATCTGCTCGTCGGAAAGCGCGCCACCGTCCCGTTTCGTCCGGATGACGTCGACCGCCGCGAACGCGCTCACGGGAGGTCGTCCGGGCCGAAGGCGTCCGGCAGGACGTCGGACATCGGCAGGATCCCGCTCGGCGTGTCCACCAAACAAGCCGCGCCGCCCAGCTCGAACAGGATCTGCCGGCAGCGCCCGCACGGCATCAGCAGGTCACCGGCACCGGAACGGCAGGCGACGGCGACCAGACGACCCCCGCCGGACAGCCGCAGCTGCCCGGCCATCGTGCACTCGGCGCACAGCCCGAGCCCGTAGGAGGCGTTCTCGACGTTGCACCCGGTCACGACCCGGCCGTCGTCGACGATCCCGGCGACCCCGACGTGCAGCCCCGAATAAGGCGCGTACGCATGGGAAGCCGCTTCGATCGCCTGGGAACGCAGTGCATCCCAGTCTACTGTGGACATCAGTCTTCCCCTCGCCGGTACGGCTGCCCGTCGGCCTTCGGCGGCCGCAGCCGTTGCGAGGCGACCGCCAGCACGATCAGCGTCACGAAGTGCGCGGTGTACGGGATCAGGTCCGACGGCAGCGTGTCGTTGGCCCAGTAGATCGCGTACAGCACCCCGGCGCCCACGACGCCGAGCCCGGCCGCGATCCACTGCCGCCGGAACAGCTGCACGACGACGATCACGGCGACCAGGATCACCGCGCCGTACAGCAGGGCGAGCACCGCTTCCCCGCCGCCGGCCAGCTGCAGGCCGTCCGCGTAGCCGAACAGCGCCGCGCCGCCGAGCAGGCCGCCCGGCCGCCAGTTGCCGAAGATCATCGCCGCGAGGCCGATGTACCCGCGGCCGTTCGTCTGGTTCTCCAGGTAGTCCGCGCCGCCGCGCAGCAGCACCAGCGAGGCGCCACCCATGCCGGCGAAGGCGCCGGAGATGATCACGGCGACGTACTTGTGCAGGTAGACGTTGACGCCGAGCGACTCGGCCGCCACCGGGTTCTCGCCGCACGAGCGCAGCCGCAGGCCGAACCGCGTCCGCCAGAGGATCCAGAAGCTCACCGGCACCAGGATGATCGCGATCATCGTCAGCGGCGCCACCTCGGTGACCAGGCCGCGCAGGATGCCGGCGACGTCGGAGATGCCGACGCGCTGCTCCTTCTCCAGGTCACCGAGCCAGTCCGAGAGGCCGCTCGCCGAGTAGGTGTCGAACTTCGGCACCACCGGCGACTGCCGCGGGTTGCCGGAGATCGGCGCGAAGATCAGGTTCGCCAGGTACTTCGTGACACCCAGGCCGAGCAGGTTGATCGCGACACCGGAGACGATGTGGTTGACGTTGAACGTCACCGTCGCCACCGCGTGCAGCAGGCCGCCCAGCGCGCCGAACACGATCGCGGAGATCAGCCCGGCCCACACGCCGCCGTTGTACGAACCCCAGGCGGCGCCCCAGGTCCCGAGGATCATCATGCCCTCGAGCCCGATGTTGACCACGCCCGCGCGCTCGGCCCAGAGGCCACCCAGCGCGCAGAGCAGGATCGGCAGCGCCAGGCGCAACGCCGTCGACGCGGTGTTCGACGACGTCAGCGCGGCGACGCCGGTGGAGTAGGACGCCGTCGAGACGACGGCGATGGCGACCACGGCCCAGATGACCCCGCGCAGCCAGCCGGGGATCCGGCCCCGGCGCTGACGCTGCACCGGCATGGTCGAGCCGGATTCGGGAGCGACGTCGGTGATCACACCGCACCCCCTTCGGCGACCGTGGAACCCTTGCGGCCGGCGAGTGCGCGGCCCACCCTGCGTTGTTCGGCCGCGAGGTCGGCGCGCCGCACGATCTCGTACGCCACGACGACCGACAGCACGATGATGCCCTGCATGATCGTCGCGATCTCCTTGGACACGTTGATCTGCTCCAGCGACACCGCGGAGGTGTCGAGGAACGCCCACAGCAGCGCGCCGAGCGCGATGCCGCCGGGGTGGTTGCGGCCGAGCAGCGCGACCGCGATGCCGGTGAAGCCGTACATCTGGGTCGCGGTGATGCCGTAGCTGTAGTCGCGGCCGAGCAGTTCCGGCATCGCGACCAGGCCGGCGACGCCACCGGAGAGCAGCATCGCGATCAGCGTCATCTTCTTCGCGCTGACCCCGCCCGCGGCGGCCGCGGTGGTGGACTCGCCGGACGCCTTGAGCTCGAAGCCGAACCGGGTGCGGTTGAGCATGAACCAGTAGGCGCCGCCGATGAGCGCGGCGATGACGACGAACCCGAACAGCGTGCCCGAGCCGAGCGGGATGCCCGGGATCCGGCCGGACGGCTCGATCACGCGGGTGCCGATGTTGTTGCCCCGCTGCACGCCGAACTGGTCGGCGTTGATGAGGAAGGCGATGATGCCGGCGACGATCGCGTTGAGCATGATCGTCGAGATGACCTCGCTGACCCCGCGGGTCACCTTGAGGATCGCCGGGACCGCCGCGTAGGCCATGCCCGCCACGACCGCGACCACCAGGATCGCGATGACGTGGATGACCGGCGGCAGCTTCATCGCGCCGCCGGCGATGGCGGCGACGACGGCGGCGAAGCGGTACTGACCTTCGACACCGATGTTGAACAGGTTCATCTGGAAGCCGATGGCCACCGCGAGCCCGGACAGGTAGTAGACGGTCGCCAGGTTCACCGTGTCGACCGCGGTCGAGCCCTTGAACATCTGGCCGATCATCGTGCCGTACGCCTGCAGCGGGTCGGCCCCGGAGATGATCAGCGCGATCGCCGACAGCAGCACGGCGAAGACGATCGCCAGCAGCGGTGGCAGCAGTTTCGTGCGCCAGGACGTCATTCTTCGTCACCCTCCCCCGCGCCGGTCATCGCGGAGCCCAGTTCCTGCGGGGTCACGGTGGCGGGGTCGGCCTCGCTGACGAGGCGCCCGCGCAGCATGACCCGGATCGTGTCGGACAGGCCGATCAGCTCGTCGAGGTCGGCGGAGATCAGCAGCACCGCGAGCCCGGCGGCGCGGGCCTGGCGGATCTGCTCCCAGATCAGCGCCTGCGCGCCGACGTCGACCCCGCGGGTCGGGTGCGAAGCCACCAGCAGCACCGGGTTGCCGGACAGCTCGCGCCCGACGATCAGCTTCTGCTGGTTGCCGCCCGAAAGCGCCGCGGCCGGGACGTCGATGCCCGGCGTCCGGACGTCGTAGTCGCGGACGATCCGCTCGGTGTCGGCGCGGGCGCCGGCGATGTCGAGCAGCTGTCCCTTGGAGACCGGTTCGCGGGTCTGGTAGCCGAGGATCCGGTTGACCCACAACGGTTGCGTGAGCAGCAGGCTGTGCCGCGTGCGGTCCTCGGCGATGTAGCCGATGCCGGCCTCGCGCCGCGCCAGCGTGCCCGCCTTGGTGATGTCCCTCGAACGCCCGTCGGCGTCGACCAGCTCGATCGTGCCGCCGGTCGGCTTGCGCATGCCCATGATCGTCTCGACGAGCTCGGTCTGGCCGTTGCCTTCGACGCCGGCGACGCCGAGCACCTCGCCCGCGTGCACGGTGAAGGAGACGTCGTCGAGCGCGTTGCGGTCCGAGCCCTCGGCGCCCAGCGTCAGCCCGGACAGGCGCAGCACGGCGCGGTCGGTGACGGTGGACTCGCGGGTCTCCGGGCTGGGCAGCTCCGAGCCGACCATCATCTCCGCGAGCTGGCGGGAGGTGATGGTCTTCGGGTCGGCGGTGCCGACGGTGGTGCCGCGCCGGATCACCGTGACGGTGTCGGCGATCGCGCGGACCTCGTCGAGCTTGTGCGAGATGAAGAGGAACGTGTAGCCGCCGTCCTTCATCTCCCGCACGGTCTCGAAGAGCGCGTCGACCTCCTGCGGGACCAGCACCGCGGTGGGCTCGTCCAGGATGATGATCTTCGCCCCGCGGTAGAGCACCTTGACGATCTCGACGCGCTGGCGGTCGGCGACGCCGAGTTCCTCCAGCAGCGTCTCCGGCTTGGCGTGCAGGCCGGTCCGCTCGGCGAGCTCGGCCAGCCGCGCGCGGGCGGCCCGGCCGATGCCGTGCAGGCCCTCGGCGCCGAGGAAGACGTTCTCGCCGACGGTGAGGTTGTCGGCGAGCATGAAGTGCTGGTGCACCATGCCGATGCCGGCGCGGATGGCGTCCTGCGGGTTGCGCAGCCGCACCTCTTCGCCGTTGATCGCGATGGTGCCCTCGTCCGGCGGCTGCATGCCGTACAGGATCTTCATCAGGGTGGACTTGCCGGCGCCGTTCTCGCCACAGATGGCGTGCACCTCGCCGGCGGTGACGGTGAGGTTGACGTCGGAGTTGGCCACCACGCCGGGAAAGCGCTTGGTGATCCCGGTCAGCTGGACGGCGGGGGCGCCCCGGTCGGGGACGGCCTCGGCCGGGGCCTCGGCTGTGCTCATGGGCAGGAGAATTCCATATCTCGTTAAACGCGTGAGGGGCCCGGAGGAGAGATCCTCCGAGCCCCGACGCGTTGTGAGCTACTTCTGCGGCTTGTCCGAAACGGTGATCGCGCCCGAGATGATCTGGGCCTTGTACCCGTCGAGGACGTCCTTGATGTCGTCGACCTTGCCGCCGGAGGTGGCGTAGCCGACGCCGTCGACCTTGAGGTCGAACCGCTTCGGCAGGACGGTCAGGTCACCCTTGGCGACGGCCTGGATGTAGTCGAACACCGCGACGTCGACGCGCTTGAGCATGGACGTGATGATGACGTCCTTGTCGGCCGCGACGGTCTTCTGGTTGTACTGGTCGGAGTCGACGCCGATGGCCAGCGCGTTCCCGGCCTTCGCGGCGTCGAAGACGCCCTTACCCGAGGCGCCCGCGGCGTGGTAGATGACGTCCGCGCCCTTGGCGATCTCGGCCGCGGCCTTCGCGTTGCCCTTCGGCGGGTCCTGGAACCCGGAGAAGTCACCGGCCGGGGTCAGGTACTCGTCCTCGATCTTGATCTTGGACGAAACCGTCTTCGCGCCCTGCAGGAAGCCGGCCTCGAACTTCTGGATCAGCGGGGTGTTGACACCGCCGACGAAGCCGACGTGGCAGCTCTTGCTCTTGTACGCGGCGGCGACGCCGGCCAGGAACGAGCCCTGCTCCTCGGCGAAGACCAGCGGCGTGACGTTCGGCAGCGTGATCGAGTCGTCGTCGACGATCGCGAACTTGGTGTTCGGGTACTTGGCGGCGACGGCCTTGACCGAGTCCGCGTAGGCGAAGCCGACCGCGACGATCGGGTTCAGGCCCTGCGAAGCCATCTGCTCGAGGCGCTGCTGCTTGGCCGACTCGGCCTCGCTGGCGGAGGCGGTGCTCTCGTTCACCGTCGTCACGCCGAGGTCGGACTTCGCCTTGTCGGTGCCCGCGGCGGCGGCGTCGTTGAAGGACGCGTCACCTCGGCCGCCGACGTCGAAGGCCAGGCCGATCTTCAGCTTGCTGCCGTCGACCTTCTCGCCGGCCGCGGCCGAGCTGCTGGCGGCGGCGGGCGCCGCGGGCGGCTTCTGCGCGGTGACGCAGTCGGAACCGCCCGTCGAGGCCGCGGTGTTGTTCGAGCTGCTACCACCGCCGGAATCCTTGGCGCACCCGGCCAGGGTGAGCACCCCGGCCATGGCCGCGGCGGCCAGCGCGGTTCCACGCATGCGACGCAACGTGTGTCTCCCTCCCCGCTGATCCAGCGGATGGTCAAGGGCACGGCCCGGCCCTACTGCCGGGTCGACCGCCAGACCGTACCCGGCGGACAGGAATGCGCCATAGGAAAGGCACGCTACGTAACACAAACGTTTACTCACGAGTCGCGCGCGCGACCGGATGTACACCCAACGTGATCATCAGGCGGGCCGAAGCCGACTTTTGGCGGGTCGTTCCGCTTCGGGACGGCGAAAATGCCGTTTCGTGTCACTCAGTGTGCCGGACTGACCGAAGGGTGGGCGGCCCCGGTCACTCTGTGAGATGACGGCTCGTGAGTGGAAAGGCGGGTTAGAACCCGCCTTTCCACTCACGAGCCGGTCAGGCGCAGGTGAGGTGGGCGGCGGCCCAGTCACTGCGGTCGTAGGAGTTCCCGTCGCCGCCGTCGGTGACGACCAGCCGCAGGTACTGCGCCCCGTGCAGGTCCGCCGCCAGCGGCAGCGCCGGGTCCTCCCAGGTGCGCACGCCGGTGGCCACCGTCCGGACGCCGTCCGCGTAGACCTCGAACGTCGCCGAGCCCTGCTTGTTCGTCGCCTCGCGCTCGTCGTCGACGCCGACGTCCGCGGTGAACGCCGTGCAGTGGCCGCCCAGGTAGAAGACGACTTCGCTCGGCGCGTGCGCCCCCAGGCCCTTCGGGTAGACGACGCCGTTGATGGTCAGCGGCTTGCCGTCGCCGGCCGGGATGCTGCCGTTGGACATGTCCCGCTCGACCGGGCCGTAGCCGTTCTTCTCCGCCGCCCAGCGCAGGTCGCTGGCCCACGCGGACGCCGTCGGCGGGGCCGTCGGCACGGTCAGCTGTTGTTCACCGGACCAGGTGACCGGCCCGAACCCGAGCGCGCGGTAGGTGACGCCGCCGCGCAGCACCGCCGTCGTGCCCTCGGTGCCGGCCGGCGGGGTCACCCGCCAGCGTCCGGCCGCGGTCTCTCCGGTCCCCAGCACCACAGCACGCGGCCGCGCCACCTGCTGCACCCGCCAGCCCGCGGGCGCGGTCAGCGTGACGCGCGGGTCGAACACGGGCACGCGGCCTTCGTCGGTCGCGGACACCGTCACCTCGAAGGGTTTCCCGGCGGGCGTGATCTCGCCCGGGACGCCCGGCACCGGCGCGGCGACCTCGATGCCGGTGCTCACCAGCGGCGCGTTGCGCCACCACGCGCCGCCCGCGTGCACCCGGTAGACGGCGGTGGCGTGCGGCGGGACGACCGCGGAGATCCGGCCCGCGGTCTGCAGGTCGCGGTGGGCCCAGAGGTCGCGCGCGGTGTACCCGGCGGCCGGCGGCAGCCCGGCGGCGGCGACGGTGGTGCCGATCGTCGCGCTCGACGTCGTCTCGTTGAACAACGCGACGGCGACGTCGCCGTCGGCGAGAGGTTTGGCGAACACCCAGTGTCCGTCCTGGTTGGACAGCACCCGGGCCTGGACGCCGCGGCGGTCCTGGTCGAGCGCGATGACCTCGGCGTTGCGCAGGACGTCGAAGTTCTCCGGCGACACCTTGCGCAGGTCGGCCCCGATGAGCAGCGGCGCGGCCATCATCGCCCACAGCGAGAAGTGCGAGCGGTACTCCTCGGTCGTCATGCCGCCGTTGCCCACTTCGAGCATGTCGGGATCGTTCCAGTGCCCCGGCCCGGCGAAGGGCGCCAGCGGCGCGTTCGACTTCAGGATCTGGACCATCTTCGCCCAGTTGTCCTTGATGTCGCCGGTGGTCCGCCAGAGGTGGCCGACGTCGGCACCCCACTCCCACGGCTTGTTCTCGCCCCACTCGCACAGCGAGTACACGATCGGGCGACCCGTCTTCTCCAGCGCGTCGCGCATCTTCGTGTAGCGCTCCAGCGCGGGGCGGCCCTGGTTGTTGCAGTTGTCGTACTTGAGGTAGTCGACCCCCCAGTCCGCGAACGTCTGCGCGTCGACGTCCTCGTGATCGAGCGCACCCGGCTGGGTCTTGGCGCAGGTCAGCGTGCCCGCGCTGGTGTAGATGCCGAACTTGAGGCCCTTCGCGTGGACGTAGTCCGCCAGCGCCTTCATGCCGCTCGGGAACCGGGCCTTGTTCGCCTGCATGCGCCCGTCGGCGTCGCGCGCCGGCTCGGCCCAGCAGTCGTCGACGTTGACGTACTCGTAACCGGCGGCCTTGAGTCCTTTGTCGACGAAGATGTCGGCGGTGTCGCGGATGATCCGCTCGTCCACGGCGCAGCCCGTGGTGTTCCAGTTGTTGAAGCCCATCGGCGGCGTCAGCGCCAGGCCGTCGGGCAGCGCCTGCGCGGGCGTGACCGACACCACGGGCAGCAGGGCCGCGACGGCGATCACCAGGCCGAGTCGTCGCACCAGAACGTCACCCCATCGTGAGAGATCCGATGTTTGCCCGAGCGACGCTAGGGACGACGTCCCAGTTGGTCAATGACACACGGAAACCACCAGCCTTTCGGCGTAGCGCATGAGATATCAGATCCCACAGAGGTCAGATGACCGGTGAACGGGACGAGGAAAGCGGCCGCACCGCCGAGTGCGCTGCACCACACCGCCGGGTGGCGGTGCGCGAGTGCCGGTGTCTGGTCCATCACAGAGGGGAACCCGGAGGTGAGCCGCATTCCGGGTGCGGGTCTAGCATCCGATTCATCCAGGCTCGATGACGTTGATCTCGGCACGGCCGCCGTTCCCGCGGCGGCAGCGGACCTCACGGCCACCGGGCGCACAGTCAGACGTTGGAGGCCGTTCACCGATGTCCACCACGGCGAGCACCGCCCCAGAGGCGGCGGCGAGCGATCGGGCGGGTGCCTCACGCCGGCAGGGGACCTTCTACCGGGGTGACCCGGGCATGTGGTCCTGGGTCCTGCACCGCATCACCGGCGTGCTCACATTCTTCTTCCTGTTCGTGCACGTGCTCGACACCGCGCTGGTGCGCGTGTCGCCGAACACCTACGACCAGGTCATCGAGACCTACAAGACGCCGATCGTGAACCTCCTGGAGGTCGGCCTGGTCGGCGCGGTGCTGTTCCACGCGCTCAACGGCATCCGCGTCATGCTGGTCGACTTCTGGTCGAAGGGCCCGAAGCTGCAGAAGGCGATGCTGTGGGTCATCGGCGTCGTCTGGGTCGTCGTGATGGTCCCCGGTGCCTTCTTCATGCTGAAGCGCACCGTCGAAACGCTCTTCGGGGGTAACTGACATGGCCGACCTCGCCCTCGCGAACCCGCGCGCGCCGAAGCGTCCCGCCGCCCGCCGGAGCAACTTCGAGCTCTACAGCTGGCTGTTCATGCGGATCTCCGGGCTGATCCTGGTCATCCTGGTGCTCGGCCACCTGCTGATCATGAACATCCTCGACGGCGGCGTGCACCGCATCAACTGGGGCTTCGTCGCCGGCCGCTGGGCCTCGCCGTTCTGGCAGTTCTGGGACCTCGCCATGCTGTGGCTCGCCGAGATCCACGGCGGCAACGGGCTGCGCACGATCATCGACGACTACGCCCGCAAGGACAGCACGCGGTTCTGGCTGAAGATCCTGCTCTACGTCTCGATGGTGCTGATCCTGGCCGTCGGCACGATGGTGATCTTCACGTTCGACCCGAACATGCCCGCGAACTGAGTCCGGAGACCTCCCACCATGCAGTTCCACAAGTACGACGTGGTGATCGTCGGCGCCGGCGGCGCCGGGATGCGCGCGGCCATCGAGTCCGGCCAGCGCGCCCGCACCGCGGTCCTCACCAAGCTCTACCCGACCCGGTCCCACACCGGCGCGGCCCAGGGCGGCATGTGCGCCGCGCTGGCGAACGTCGAAGAGGACAACTGGGAGTGGCACACCTTCGACACGATCAAGGGCGGCGACTACCTGGTCGACCAGGACGCCGCCGAGATCATGGCGAAGGAGGCCATCGACGCGGTCCTCGACCTCGAGAAGATGGGCCTGCCGTTCAACCGCACGCCCGAGGGCAAGATCGACCAGCGCCGCTTCGGCGGTCACACGCGTGACCACGGCAAGGCCGCGGTGCGCCGCGCCTGCTACGCCGCGGACCGCACCGGCCACATGATCCTGCAGACGCTGTACCAAAACTGCGTCAAGTACGGCACGGAGTTCTTCAACGAGTTCTACGTGCTCGACCTGGTGACCAGTCCGGACGAGAACGGCAACCCGGTCGCCTCCGGCGTCGTCGCCTACGAGCTGGCCACCGGCGAGCTGCACGTCTTCCAGGCGAAGTCGATCGTGATGGCCACCGGCGGCGCGGGCAAGATCTTCAAGACGACGTCGAACGCGCACACCCTCACCGGTGACGGCCTCGGCATCATCTTCCGCAAGGGCCTCCCGCTGGAGGACATGGAGTTCTTCCAGTTCCACCCGACCGGCCTCGCGGGCCTGGGCATCCTCATCTCGGAGGCCGTCCGCGGCGAGGGCGGGATCCTGCGCAACGCGTCCGGCGAGCGGTTCATGGAGCGCTACGCCCCCACCATCAAGGACCTCGCCCCGCGTGACATCGTGGCGCGCTCGATGGTGCAGGAAGTGCTGCAGGGCCGGGGGTGTGGGCCGAACAAGGACTACGTCGTCCTGGACGTCACGCACATCCCCGAGGAGACGCTGAACGCGAAGCTCCCGGACATCATGGAGTTCTCCCGGACCTACCTGGGCGTCGACCCGGTCAAGGAGCCGGTGCCCGTGTTCCCGACGTGCCACTACGTCATGGGCGGCATCCCGACCAACATCCACGGCGAAGCGCTGCGGGACAACGAGAACGTCATCCCGGGTCTCTACGCGGCGGGCGAGGTCGCGTGCGTGTCCGTGCACGGCTCGAACCGCCTGGGCACGAACTCGCTGCTGGACATCAACGTGTTCGGCCGCCGCGCCGGCATCGCCGCGGCGGAGTACGCGCTGGCGCACGAGCACGTCGAGCTGCCGGAGAACCCGACCACGCTGGTCGAGGAGCAGCTGGCGGGCCTGCTGTCGGAGCACGGTGACGAGCGCGTCGCCGACATCCGCAAGGAAATGCAGCAGACGATGGACTCCCACGCGTCGGTGTACCGGACCGAGGACACGCTGAAGCAGGCGCTGACCGACATCCAGGCGCTGAAGGAGCGGTACCAGCGGATCACGGTGTCGGACAAGGGCAAGCGCTACAACACGGATCTCCTGGAGGCCGTCGAGCTGGGCTTCCTCCTGGAGCTGGCCGAGGTCCTGGTCGTGGGCGCGATCGCCCGCAAGGAGTCCCGCGGCGGCCACGCCCGCGAGGACTACCCGACCCGCGACGACACGAACTTCATGCGGCACACCATGGCCTACAAGCAGGGCTCGGGTCTGTCGTCCGACATCCGGCTGGACTACAAGCCGGTCACCTTCACCCGCTACGAGCCGATGGAGCGGAAGTACTGATGACTAGCGTTGCCGAAGCTCCTGCTTCCTCTTCGTCTTCCGACTCGGACCACACGCCGATCACGGTCACGCTGAAGATCCTCCGGTTCAACCCGGAGGTGGACTCGGAGCCGCACTGGGAGTCCTACGACGTCCCGGCCCAGCGCACCGACCGCCTGCTGAACCTGCTGTTCTACGTGAAGGACTACATCGACGGAACGTTCTCGTTCCGCCGTTCGTGCGCCCACGGCGTGTGCGGCTCCGACGCGATGCAGATCAACGGCATCAACCGCCTGGCGTGCAAGGTCCTGATGAAGGACCTGCTGTCCTCCTCGGGCAAGCCGACGGTCATCACGATCGCCCCGATCAAGGGCCTGACGACGTTGAAGGACCTGTACGTCGACATGGACCCGTTCTTCGAGGCGTACCGCGCAATCAAGCCGTACCTGATCACGTACGGCAACGAGCCGACCCGCGAGCGCATCCAGTCCCAGGCGGACCGCGACCGCTTCGACGACACGACGAAGTGCATCCTGTGCGCATGCTGCACATCATCATGCCCGGTGTACTGGAACGACGGATCATACTTCGGCCCGGCGGCGATCGTGAACGCCCACCGCTTCATCTTCGACTCACGTGACGAAGGAGCGGAGGAGCGGTTGGACATCCTGAACGACGGCGAGGGTGTTTGGCGCTGCCGAACAACGTTCAACTGCACGGACGCCTGCCCACGCGGAATCCAGGTGACAAAGGCAATCCAGGAAGTCAAGCGCGCACTACTGTTCAAGCGCGTCTGAGAATTCCCAAAGGAAAAGCCCTCCGGCAAACACCGGAGGGCTTTTCTTTGCACGGCGAATACGCAACAGACGGCCGGCAGCGCAAGGCAACCAACGACGTCACCAGGCCTCCCCCGCCCCTCATCCCAGCTGTCCCTTCAGGCGGCGGTCGGGTTTGTCAAGGCATCTTTCCCGCCTTGACAAACCCGGGCGGCGGCTGAAA
>NZ_JBEXKX010000080.1:0-28825 GCF_040609695.1 Amycolatopsis sp. NPDC004625 | reverse complement strand
GGGGCCTCGGCGGCCCCCCGCGGGCCGCGGGGGGCACGGCCGCCGGCGTCCCGGGGGTCACCGGGTTTCGCTTTCCCGGGTGCGCATCAGCACGGTGAGGGCGCGGCCGGCGACCACGACCGTGCCGTGGCCCGGCACCGTGCGCGGGGTGGCCGGCTGGTCGCCCGCCACGCCGCCGACCAGGACACCGCCGATGGACCGGTGGAACACCTCGCCGGTCGCCGAGTCGAGGACGATCGCCCACTCCGCGCCGTACTCGCCGTCGGGGACGGTCATCGTGATGTCGTCGTCGTGGGCGTTGAAGCAGAGCAGGAACGAGTCGTCGAGGACGCGCTCGCCGCGGGCGTCGAGGTCGGGGATCGCCGTGCCGTTGAGGAAGACCATGATGCTGCGGCCGAAGCCGGCCTCCCAGTCGTGGTCCGTCATCTCCTCGCCGGCCGGGGTGAACCAGGCGATGTCGCGCAGTTCGTCGCCGCGGCGGATCGGGCGGCCGGCGAAGAAGCGGCGGCGCCGGAACACCGGGTGCCGGCGGCGGAGGCCGACGACGCCCGAGGTGAATTCGAACAGCTCGCGGTGCTGCTCCAGCTGTGACCAGTCCACCCACGACAGCTCGTTGTCCTGGCAGTAGGCGTTGTTGTTGCCCTGCTGGGTGCGGCCGAACTCGTCGCCGTGCAGCAGCATCGGCACGCCCTGGGACAGCAGCAGCGTGGCGAGCAGGTTGCGGCGCTGGCGGGCCCGCAGGTCCAGGACCTTCTCGTCCTCGGTCGGGCCCTCCGCGCCGCAGTTCCACGACCGGTTGTCGTCGGCGCCGTCACGGCCGTCCTCGCCGTTGGCCTCGTTGTGCTTTTCGTTGTACGACACCAGGTCGTGCAGCGTGAAGCCGTCGTGCGCGGTGACGAAGTTGATCGACGCGAACGGGCGCCGCCCGTCGTTCTGGTAGAGGTCCGACGAGCCGGTGATCCGCGACGCGAACTCGCCCAGCGTCGCCGGTTCGCCGCGCCAGAAGTCGCGGACGGTGTCGCGGTAACGGCCGTTCCACTCCGTCCACAGCGGCGGGAAGTTGCCGACCTGGTACCCGCCGGGGCCGACGTCCCACGGCTCGGCGATCAGCTTCACCTGGCTCACCACCGGGTCCTGCTGCACCAGGTCGAAGAAGGTGGCCAGCCGGTCGACGTCGTAGAACTCGCGGGCGAGGGTGGCCGCGAGGTCGAAGCGGAAGCCGTCGACGTGCATTTCGGTGACCCAGTACCGCAGCGAGTCCATGATGAGCTGCAGGGTGTGCGGCTGCCGCACGTTGAGCGAGTTGCCGGTGCCCGTGTAGTCCATGTAGTACTGCGGGTCGTCCTCGACCAGCCGGTAGTACGCCTGGTTGTCGATGCCGCGCATGGACAGCGTCGGCCCGAGGTGGTTGCCCTCGGCCGTGTGGTTGTAGACGACGTCGAGGATGACCTCGATCCCGGCCTCGTGCAGGGTCCGCACCATCGCCTTGAACTCGTGCACCTCGCTGCCCGGCGTGGTGGGCAGGATCGAGGCGGCGTATTCGTTGTGGGGCGCGAAGTAGGCGATGGTGTTGTAGCCCCAGTAGTTGGCCAGGCCGCGCTCGGTGAGGGCGTGGTCGTGCAGGAACTGGTGGACCGGCATCAGTTCGACGGCGGTGACGCCGAGGGACCTGAGGTAGTCGATCATCACCGGGTGTGCCAGCCCGGAGTAGGTGCCCCGCAGCTCCTCCGGGATGTCCGGGTGCAGCTTCGTCAGCCCGCGGACGTGGGCCTCGTAGACGACGGTCTCGTTGTACGGCACGCCCGGCGGCCGGTCGTTGGCCCAGTCGAAGTACGGGTTGACGACGACCGCGCGGACCGTGTGCGCCGCCGAGTCGTCGTCGTTGCGCTCCTCGGGCCGGCCGAAGCGGTAGCCGAACACCGACTCGTCCCAGTCCACCCGGCCGGTGACGGCCTTGGCGTACGGGTCGAGCAGCAGCTTGGCGGGGTTGCACCGCACCCCGCGGGCGGGGTCGTGCGGTCCGTGGACCCGGAAGCCGTACTCCTGACCGGGACCGACGCCGGTCAGGTAGCCGTGGTGGGCGAAGCCGTCGACCTCCGGCAGCCGGATCCGGGTCTCGGTTCCGTCCGGGGCGAACAGGCAGAGGTCGACGCGTTCGGCGACCTCGGAGAAGAGCGCGAAGTTGGTGCCGACGCCGTCGTAGTCGGCGCCGAGCGGGTAGGGGGAACCGGGCCAAGGCTGCACAGGGCCTCCAGAGTGCGAGCGAACTCCGCCCGGATACCCGGCCACGGGGGCCCCGAACCCGTGACGCACGCCTCCTCACCCGGACGCACCCGGCCCGGGACCGCCGTCGTGGCGGCCCCGGGCCGATGGCCGGTGGGGGTCAGGTCAGCTTGTTCTTGATCTTCTTGGCCTTGCCCTTGGCAGTGCCCTTCGCGTCCTGCAGCGGGGCGTAGGTGCCGTACAGGGCGGGGTCGGGGGCGGGTGCGGTGCCGGGTCCGCCGAGGGGTTCGGGGTCCATCAGGTACTCGATGCCGGCGTCGGTGGTCCAGCTGGACCCCTTGGCGCCGTCGGGGCCGTCGGACAGGTGCCAGATGGTGTGGTTGTGGGTCTGGTCTTCTTCGTCGAGGAGGGCGTCGGGGACGATGTCGCCTTCGAGGCCGTCGGCCTTCAGTTCTTCGATCGCGGCGAGCCACTGCTTCTGGTGGACGGTGTCGCGGGCGAGGTTGAACTTGAGCATGGCTTTGACGCCGGGGTCGTCGGTCATGTTGTAGAGGCGGGCGGTCTGGAGCCGGCCTTGGGCTTCGGCGGCGGCGTTGGCCCGGAAGTCGGCGAGCAGGTTGCCGGAGGCGATGACGTACCTGCCGTTCCAGGGGTAGCCGTTGCTGTCGGCGGGCAGGGCGCCGCCACCGGCGACGATGGCCTGCTGGACGTCCATGCCGCCGATGGTGGCGGCCATGACGGGGTCTTCGACGGCTTCGGCGGTGGCGGTGGCGGGTGCGCCTTCCAGCAGGCGGGCGACCATGGTGGCGAGCATTTCGACGTGGCCGATTTCTTCGGTCGCGGTGTCCATGATCAGGTCCTTGTACTTGCCTTCGACGCGGCAGTTCCAGCCCTGGAAGAGATACTGCATGGTGACGGTCATTTCGCCGTAGGCGCCGCCGATGAGTTCCTGGAGTTTGCGGGCGTAGACGGGGTCGGGCTTTTCGGGTTTGGCTTCGAACTGCAGCAGTTTCGTGTGACGGAACACGACGTTCCTCCGTCCTCGGGGGTGGCGGTCGGAGGGGGCTTTCCCGGTTAGCGGAGGGTTAACCGCGGCGATCCGGACTCCGCCCGCGCGCCGCGTCTCCCGGCCGGGGGAGGATCGACAACCCA
This sequence comes from Amycolatopsis sp. NPDC004625, assembly GCF_040609695.1. Lineage (NCBI taxonomy): Bacteria > Bacillati > Actinomycetota > Actinomycetes > Pseudonocardiales > Pseudonocardiaceae > Amycolatopsis > Amycolatopsis sp. NPDC004625. The sequence goes on along the minus strand of NZ_JBEXKX010000080.1, from coordinate 25,450 downwards.
CCGTCGCTGTGGTAGTTGAACGCGGAACGTTCGAAGCGAGTGGAGTGATACGTGAGCGATCACCAGGAGCGGGTGCCGACCTGCCGGCGGTACCAGTGCGACGAGCCGGCCCTCTGGCGGAGGATGTGCCGGGCGCACTGGGCTCGCTGGCAGAACGGGGCCGACCCGCTCGACCAGCCCGGTGACGACGGCCAGGCCCCCGAAGCCCGGGTGTGGCAGCCGCCGTTGCGGGAGACCAGCGTTTCACGGCGGAAGCCGCCCGGCGGACCGCTCTGACGGCAACCGGGCGGCTCGGCGGCGGGATCAGCGCGTACCGGCGACTTCGGCCACGGTCACGCCGACCGGGGTGCTCGGCCGGCCGATGAGGGCGCGCAGGTCGCCCGTGGTTTCGGCGAGCAGGCCGTCCTTCGTGTTGGCGTCCAGGGTGACGAGCAGGCCGACGACCGGCTCGGGCAGGCCCGCCTGGGTGAGCACCTTGGCGTGCTCGTCGGCCGGCAGGTCGACGTAGCCGATCTCGCGGCCGGTGGCCTTGCCGATCTCGGCGGCGAGGTCCGCGTACGAGTAGGGGGCGTCCCCGGCGAGCTCGTAGACCTTGCCTTCGTGACCTTCGCCGGTCAGCACCGCGACCGCGGCCGCCGCGTAGTCCGCGCGGGCGGCGCCGGCGACCCGGCCGTCGCCGGCGCTGCCGGCGAAGCTGCCGGTCGCGACGGCCTGCTTGATCGTGTCGGCGTAGTTCTCGTGGTACCAGTTGTTGCGCAGGATCGTGGCGGGCAGGCCGGAAGCTTCGATCAGCTCTTCGGTCGCCTTGTGCTCCGGGGCCAGCACCAGCGCCGACGTCGTCGCCCGCGGGGCGCTGGTGTAGACGAGGTGGCCGGCTCCGGCCTGCTTGGCCGCTTCGATGACCGCCTGGTGCTGCGCCACCCGCTGACCGACCTCGCTGCTCGAGACCAGCAGCACCTTGTCGGCGCCCTTGAACGCGGTGACCAGGCTTTCCGGGTCGGTGTAGTCCGCGCGGCGCACCTCGACGCCGCGTTCGGCCAGGTCCGCGGCCTTCTCCGGGGTGCGGACCGCGGCGACGACCTGGTCGGCGGGCAGCTTCTCGAGCAGGCCTTCGACGACGAGCTTGCCGAGGTGGCCGGTGGCGCCGGTGACGACGATCATGAGAACTCCTTGAAGGTTCAAGTACCTTGTCCTTGGAGCATGTACTAACTTTTAGAAAGTACCAACTCATTGTTAGTGCCGTCACATCCATCGTGCAAACTCTTGGGTAGTATCGAAGGGGTGGATGGACAACAGGGCGACGCCGAGCACGAGGCCTTGGTCGCCGACGTGTTCAGTGCCGCGTGCGCGTCGCGGGCGGTGCTGGACCACGTCACCGGCCGATGGGGCGTGCTCGCGCTCGCCGCGTTGAACGACGGCGTCTTCCGGTTCAACGCCCTGCGCCGCCGGGTGCAGGGGGTCAGCGAGAAGATGCTCGCCCAGACGCTGCAGGCGCTCGAGCGCGACGGCTTCGTGCACCGGGACGCGCGGCCGACGATCCCGCCGCACGTCGAGTACAGCCTCACCCCTGCCGGGCGGGAGGTCGCCCGCCGGCTGCTGGCGCTGATCGAGGTCCTCGAAGCCGGCGTGCCCGAGGTGATGGCGGCCCAGGCCCGGTACGACGAGGCGAAAGGCGCCTGACGCGGGGCCGGATCCTCTTGCGGGACAAGGGGTCCGGCGGGGATCTCGAAAGCGTCGAAAGGTTTGCGGTGCGGAAACCGCCCATTGCACTGTGTCGGCGCGGGAGTTATGTTAGCGCTCACAATCGCTCCGCCTGTGCCGTTCCAGCGTGTCGGTGATCGAGGAGGAGGTTGGCACCGTCGCCGGCCCGCGCACCTGTCGATTCGACGATTTCCGTACCGCACCAGGAGATCACCCATGGCACGACAGCCGAGAATTCCCCGCGTCATCGCCTCCGCCGTCCTCGCGGCCGGCACGCTCGTCACCGGCCTGGTCGCCGGTGGCGGCACGTCCCAGGCGGCCACGCAGGGTCCGTGCGACATCTACGCGGCCGGCGGCACGCCGTGCGTGGCCGCCCATTCGACGACCCGCGCGTTGTACGGCGCCTACAACGGCCCGCTGTACCAGGTCCGGCGCGCGTCGGACAGCGCCACGCGCGACATCGCGCCGTTGAGCGCCGGCGGCGTCGCCAACGCCGCCACCCAGGATTCCTTCTGCGCCGGGACCACCTGCCTGATCACGGTCATCTACGACCAGTCCGGCCGGAACAACCGCCTCACGCAGGCGCCGCCCGGCGGGTTCCAGGGCCCGGCCGCCGGCGGCTACGACAACCTCGCCAACGCCACCGCGGCGCCGATCACCGTGGGCGGCCACAAGGCTTACGGCGTCTACGTGGCTCCCGGTACCGGCTACCGCAACAACAACACCAACGGCATCGCGACCGGTGACCAGCCGGAAGGCATGTACGCGATCTTCGACGGCACGCACTACAACGGTGGCTGCTGCTTCGACTACGGCAACGCCGAACGCAACAGCCGCGACAACGGCAACGGCACGATGGAGGCCATCTACTTCGGCAACATCAAGGTCTGGGGCTACGGCGCCGGGAACGGCCCGTGGATCATGGCGGACCTGGAGAACGGCCTGTTCTCCGGGGTCAACCAGCACTACAACGCCAACGACCCCAGTATCAGCCACCGCTTCCTGACGGCGATCGTCAAGGGCGGCGCGAACCGGTGGGCCATCCGGGGCGGCAACGCGCAGTCCGGTGGCGTGTCGACGTTCTACGACGGCGTGCGGCCCAACGTGTCGGGCTACAACCCGATGAAGAAGGAAGGCGCGATCATCCTCGGCATCGGGGGCGACAACAGCGTCGGCGCCCGCGGCACCTTCTACGAAGGCGTGATGACCTCCGGTTATCCCTCGGACGCCACGGAAAGCGCGGTGCAGGCGAACATCACCGCGGCCGGCTACGCCACCGGTTCGGCCGGTACCGGCCTGACGCCGGGCGCGTCCGTCTCGCTGCGCGCCACCACCGCCTGCTGCACCGACCGGTACGTCCACCACACCGGGTCCACAGTGGACACCGCGGTGATCGGCAGCGGCAGCTCCGCCACCGAAAAGGGCAACGCGTCCTGGACCGTCCGAACCGGACTCGGCAGTTCGTCGTGCGTTTCGTTCGAGTCGAAGAACGTGCCCGGGCAGTACCTGCGCCACCAGAACTACCAGCTGTACCTGCAGGCGAACGACGGGAGTTCGCTGTTCGCCCAGGACGCGACCTTCTGCCCGGAGGCCGGCCGCAACGGGCAGGGCGCCTCGCTGCGGTCGCTCAACTACTCCGACCGGTACGTGCGGCACTACGCCAACATCGTCTACATCGCCGCCAACGGCGGGTCGAACACCTTCGACAACGCCACCTCCTACAACGACGACGTGAGCTGGCTCGTCAGCTCTCCGTGGTCCTGACCCCCCGAGCGGTGATCATGCGCCACCCCGCGGTGGCGCATGATCACCCGCCCGGCCCGCCCCGTGCCCCGAGGAGGCACCATGCCGGCCGCTCGAGTATCCGTTTTCCTTGGTGTGACCGCACTTCTGGCCGCTCTGCTCGCCGCGCCGGCCGCCGGCGCGGCGACCTACCCGAATCCCGGGCGCGTGACCGGTGACGTCGCCGTGCACGACCCGAGCGTCGTGAAACGCCCGGACGGCAGCTACCTGGTGGCGCACACCGGGGACGGCATCGCGCTCAAGACCTCCACCGACCGCACCGCCTTCCGCAATGCCGGCTCGGCCTTCCCGGGCGGCGCGCCGTGGACGACGTCCTACACCGCGGGCAGCCGCGCCCTGTGGGCGCCGGACATCTCCTCCCACAACGGCCGCTACTACCTGTACTACGCGGCCTCCACGTTCGGTTCCCGGCACTCGGCGATCTTCCTGGCCACCAGCACGTCCGGCGCCTCGGGCACGTGGAGCAACCAGGGGCTGGTGGTCGAGTCCCACGACAGCGACAACTTCAACGCGATCGACCCCGCCCTGGTCGTCGACGACCAGGGCCGGTGGTGGCTCGCCTTCGGCTCGTTCTGGTCGGGTACCAAGCTGATCCGGCTCGATCCCGGGACCGGCCTGCGCCAGGGGAGCGGCATGACGGCGATCGCCGGGCGGGGCGGCGGCGCGATCGAGGCGCCCTACATCGTCAAGCGCGGGCAGTACTACTACCAGTACGTGTCGTTCGACCTGTGCTGCCGCGGCGCGTCGAGCACCTACCGCGTGATGGTCGGCCGCTCCACCAGCGTCACCGGTCCCTACGCCGACCGCAACGGCGTGCCGATGAACTCCGGTGGCGGTACCGAAATCCTGGCCGGCCACGGCAGCATCCACGGGCCGGGCCACGAGGCCGTGCTGGCCGACCACGACGGCGACCTGCTCTTCTACCACTACTACGCCGACAACGGCGCGGCGCTGCTCGGCATCAACCACCTGAACTACGACGCGGCCGGCTGGCCGGTCGTCGCCTGAATTCCCGCCTCGACGAGGAGGAAGCTCCGGATGCGCCTTCGCAGAACCGCTGTCGTCCTGGCCGTTTCCGCGTCGCTGCTGAGCCCGGCGGTGGCGGACGCGGCCGCCCTGCCGGGTTCGGTGACGCTGACGGAATCGGCCCTGCAGGGCGTGCACGGCGTTTCGCCCGACGTCACGGTCCGCAACGTGCTCACCGTGACCGCGAGCGGGACGGCCCTGCGCGTCCGGCTGGGCAACCCGTTCGGCGCCGCTGCGCTGCGGGTGCGGTCGGTGTGGATCGGGCGGCAGCCTTCGGCGGGGTCGCCGGCCTTGGCGCCGGGTTCGAACCGCCGGGCGACGTTCGGCCTCCGGCACGCGGTGACCATCCCGCCGGGCGCGAGCGCGTGGACCGACGCGGTGCCGCTGTCCGTGCGGCGCGGCGACCACGTCGCGGTGAGCGTGTACGCGCCCGGGTCGCCGGTCGACGACCACACGTTCCCACCGCCGGAAACGGACACGCCGGGGTCGTTCGCCTCGGCCGGGCCGGGTGACGCCGGCGCGGACGAGTCCGGACGCGCGTACGGCGCCTTCGCGCCCGGCGTCCTGTGGTGGGCGGACGCGATCAGCGCCGTGTCGCCCGCCCGCGGCACGATCGTCGCCCTCGGGGACTCGATCACCGACGGCTACAACGCGTTCGGCGGCGGCCCCCGCTGGACCGACGTGCTCGCCGAGCGGATCGCGACGCGCCCGCCGGCGCGGCGGCTGTCGGTGGCCAACGCCGGGATCAGCGGCAACACCGTCAGCGTGCAGCCGAACCCGTACGACCCGACCGGCCAGTGCTGCGGGCCGCCGGCGCCGGCCCGGCTCGACCGGGACGTGCTGTCCCTGCCCGGCGTGCGGTACGTCCTGCTGCTGGAGGGCACGAACGACCTCGGCGGCGGCGACTACGCGCCCCCGGCGCCGGCCGCGCAGGTCATCGACGCGATGCGGACCATCGCCGGGCGGGTGCACGCGGCGGGCCGCCGGATCGTCGGCGCGACCGTCCTGCCGATGTGCAACGCACCCGGCGGCCCGAAGGAGCAGGCCCGGCTGGCGGTCAACGCGTGGATCCGCACCTCGGGCACGTTCGACGCGGTCCTCGACTTCGACGCGGTGCTGCGCGACCCGGCCGACCCGACGGTGATCCGCGCGGACCGGCGAACCGACTGCTACCACCCGAACGCGGCGGGGGACCGCGTGCTGGGCGAGTCGATCGACCTCCGGGTGTTCGGGCTGTGAGCCGTCAGCGCCGGTCGGTCTTCGGGCGCTGGGGGTCGTGCACCGGCCGGGGCTCGCGCTTGCGGACGGGGGTGGCTCGCGTCTCCCGGGCGCGCGCCCGGCGAGCGCCGAGGACGGTGACGATCAGCTGGTCGATGGGGGACATCGGAGCCTCTCCGCGGGGAGCGATCGAACCGGTTCGATCATGAACTCACCCTAGGACAGACCGGGTGCGGGCGGCAACGGCCGAACAGCAGAAGCGGTTCGGCCGGTCGGGGCAACCCGGCGGCGCACCGCCGCTAACCGCGGGGCCGTGCGCCCGTGCTCGACCGCAGCGAGATCGGCGGCTCCAGCAGCGCGTGCCGTGGCTCCGCGCCGCCGTCCGCGATCTGGGCCAGCAGCAGGTCCACCGCCAGCCGGCCCAGCTCCGTCGCCGGGACGTCCGCCGCCGTGAGCGGGGGGTGGAAGTCCTCCGCCAGCCGCTCCGCGATCACCCCCGTCAACGAGAAGTCGCGCGGGACCTCCAGCCCCGCCCGGTGCAACGCGCGCTGCACCCCCGGCAAGGCCGCTTCGTTGATCGTGACCGCCGCGGTCACCGCCGGCCACTGCGCCCGGATCTGCTCGAAACACGCCAGGCCCGCCGCCGCCTCGTCCGCGCAGCACACCGTGCGGGCCCGCAGGCCGCGCGCCGCCGTGGCCTCCAGGAACCCTGTCGTCGAACGGAGGGCCGGGCCGTAACCCGCCGCGACGAGTTCCGCCGAGCGGTTGATCAACACCACCTCTTCGTGTCCCAGGTCGGCGAGGTGGTGGACGCAGCGCGTGATCAGTCCGCCGTAGTCGACGTCGACCCACCAGGACGCCCCGGGGTGCTCGACGTGGCCGATCGTCACGAACGGCAGGCTCGCCTGGCTCAGCCGCTCGACCCGCGGGTCCGCCAGGAGGATCTCCATCAGGATCACGCCGTCGACCCGCCGCCCGGTCACGATGCGCTCGAACGACCGGTCGTGGTCGCCGCCGCTGGGGGAGAGCAGGACGTCCAGGTCGTGGGCCGCGGCCGCGTCGACGACGCTGCCCACGAACCCCAGCTGGACGTCGGTCAGTCGGCGGCTGGCCGGGGGAACCACCAGGCCCAGCGTGCGCGTGCGGCCCTCGGCCAGCGCCCGGGCGCTCGCGTTGGGCCGGTAGCCCAGCTCGGCGATGACGTCGTTGATGCGCTGCACGGTGGCCGCCGAGACCGGGCGCTTGCCGCTGAGCGCGTACGACACGGTGCTGCGCGACACCCCCGCGCGCCGCGCGATCTCGCCGATGTTCATGCCACTCCCGACCGTCGACCAGAACCGGTTCGATCGTAGTACACGCAGTATTGCGCAGGAGCGCCCGCGGGGTTTACGGTGACGCGGCCTCGGTCATCGAACCGGTTCGACGAAGGATCCACGGTCGTCGCAGGTGCCGACAGGAAGGACCCCTCATGAAGCGTCACCCGTTCATCCGGCTGCTGTCGGCGGCCGTCGCCGCGACGACCCTGGCCGCGTGTTCCTCCGGCGGGACCGCCCCCGCCGCGGGGCCCTTCACGGTCTGGGACCCGTACCCGCAGTTCGACGCGAGTTCCGCGTGGGCGAAGGTCGTCGACAAGTGCGGCGCCGAAGCCGGGGTCAAGGTCACGCGGCAGGCGTTCGACACCACCGACCTGACCAACAAGGTGCTGCTCGCCGCCCAGCAGGGCACCGCGCCGAACGTCCTGGTGGTCGACAACCCCGTGGTCTCGACCCTGGCCGAGGGCGGCGTGCTGAAGTCCAACGCGGACACCGGACTCGACGCCGCGCAGGCCGCCCCGAACCTGCTCGCCGCCGCCGAAGCCAAGGGGCAGACCTACGGCGTCCCGATCGGCGCGAACACCCTCGCCCTCTACTACAACAAGACCGTGCTCACCGCGGCCGGTGTCGACCCGGCGTCGGTGCGGGACTGGGCGAGCCTCGACGCCGCACTGGCCAAGGTGCACGCCGCCGGCAAGAAGGGCATCACGTTCTCCGCCATCGGCACCGAGGAAGGCAGCTTCCAGTTCCTGCCGTGGTTCTGGGGCGCGGGGGCGAACCTGACCGACCTGGCCACGCCGGCCGCCACCTCGGCGCTCGCGCAGTGGAAGTCCTGGCTGGACAAGGGATACGCGCCGAACTCGGTGATCGGCAACACGCAGACGACCAGCTGGCAGGAGTTCGCGACCGGCGAGTACGCCTTCGCCGAAAACGGCACCTGGCAGTTGCAGAACGCCAAGAAAGCCGGCTTCGCGTACGGCGTCCTCGCGATCCCCGCCCGCACCGGGGGAGCGGCCCCGGCGCCGACCGGCGGCGAGTTCGTCACCGTGCCCGCCCAGAGCAGCCCGGACACCGAAAAGACCGCGGGCAAGATCGCCTCCTGCCTGACCAGCCCGGCCAACGTCCTCGACTCCGACACCGCGCTGACCTACGTGTCCGCCGTGCCTTCGGTGCAGGAGAAGCAGGTCGCCGCGCAACCCGAGCTGAAGGTGTGGGTCGACGCGGTGAAGGTCGCGAAGGGCCGCACTGGCGACAACCTCGGCACGCGGTACCCGCGGATCTCCGAACCGCTGTGGGGTGCCGTGCAGGCCGCGCTCACCGGCGCGAAAGCCCCGGACGCCGCGCTCGCGGCCGCGCAGGCGACCGCCGCGTCGGCGAAGTAGGCGTGCTCGTGCAGGACATCCGTGAACCGGTCGCCGTCCGCCCGGCCGCACCGACGCCCGGCCGGGCGCGACGGCGGCGGCCGCAGCTGCTCGCGTGGGCGTTCCTCGCGCCGCTGGTCGCCTACCTCGTGCTCTGCTACGGCTATCCGCTGGTCACGAACATCGACCTCAGCCTGCGCAACTACACCGTCCGCACCTTCGTCCACGGCGGCGCGCCGCTGGTCTGGTTCGACAACTACGCCGACGTGTTCGCGGATCCGACCTTCCGCACGGCGTTGCTCAACACGCTCGTCTTCACGGCCGCGTCGCTGCTCTTCCAGTACGGCATCGGCCTGGCGATGGCGGTCTTCTTCGCCCGCCACTTCCGCCTGGGCCCGACGCTGCGCGCGCTGTTCCTGGTGCCCTGGCTGCTGCCCCTGATCGTCTCCGGGTCGACGTGGGCGTGGCTGCTCAACAGCGAGTCCGGGGTGGTCAACGCCGTGCTGGGCGGGCTCGGCGCCGGCCGGATCGACTGGCTGACGTCGCCGTCGTGGTCGCTGGTTTCGGTGATCATCGCCAACATCTGGATCGGCGTCCCGTTCAACCTCGTCGTGCTGCACAGCGGCCTGCAGAACATCCCGGCCGAGGTGTACGAGGCCGCGTCGCTCGACGGCGCCGGGGCGTGGCAGCGCTTCCGGCACGTCACCTTCCCGCTCCTGCGCCCGGTTTCGGCGATCACCCTGCTGCTGGGGCTGGTCTACACGCTGAAGGTGTTCGACGTCATCTGGATCATGACCCGGGGCGGCCCCGGCGGGTCGTCGACCACCCTGGCCACCTGGTCCTACCAGCTCGGGTTCGGCAGCCTGCTGCCGCGGTTCGGGCCCAGCGCGGCCGTGGGCAACGTGCTCATCCTGCTGGCCCTGGTCGCGGGCCTGCTCTACATCCGCGCGCAGCGCCGCCAGGAGGCGGCGTGATCCGGCACTGGCGCACCGCGGTGGGACTGGTGCTCACCGCGGTGATGCTGTTCCCCGTCTACTGGATGGTCAACGTGTCGCTCACCCCGGCGGGGCGGATGCGCAAGTCGCCGCCGGACTGGTTCCCCGCGGCGCCGACGTTCGAGGGCTACGAGCGGGTCCTGCACGAGCAGCTCCCGTACTTCGCCACCAGCCTGCTCGTCGCGCTGGGGACGGTCGCGCTGACACTGGCCCTGGCGGCGCCGTCGGCGTACGCGCTGGCCAAGCTGCGCCCGCGCGGCCGGCGGACGCTGGGATTCGTGCTGCTCGTGGCGCAGATGATCCCGGGCATCATCATGGCGCTGGGCTTCTACGGCAACTACGTCTCGCTGGGCATCACGAACACCGTGTGGGGCCTGGTGCTCGCCGACTCGACGATCGCGGTGCCGTTCGCGGTGCTTATCCTGACCTCCTTCATGGCGTCGGTGCCGGACGAACTCGTCCAGGCGGCCACGATCGACGGCGCGGGCGCGGTGCGCACGTTCTGGTCGGTGGTGCTGCCCGCGAGCCGCAACGGGGTCGTCACTGCGGGGCTGTTCTCGTTCCTGTGGGCCTGGTCGGACTTCGTCTTCGCGGCGACCCTCGACGGCGGTGGCCCGCTGCAGCCGCTGACCCTGGGCATCTACCGCTACATCGGCAACAACAACCAGGAGTGGAACTCCATCATGGCGACGGCGGTGGTGGCTTCGGTGCCGGCCGCCGTGCTCCTCGTGCTGGCGCAGCGGTTCGTCGCCGCCGGCGTCACCGCGGGCGCCGTCAAGGACTGACCCCTTCCGGAAAGGACGCTTCTGTGCCCACGGGCGAGTTTTCGCTGCGGGAAATCCCGTTCAGCCACCCGGGATCGTGGTTCGACGTCTCGCCGGTGGTGGCCGAAGCCACCTACGCGGACGACCTCCACCTGGTGTCCCACCGCCACGGCATGCACGCCGTCCTGGCCCTCGTCCCCGAAAGCGGCGGGGAGCGCGCGGCGGTCCCGGCCGGCGCCACGCCGTCCGCGCTCACCTGGGGTTCGGGGGACCGGCGGATCACGGCCGCGTACGCGGGACCGGACGCGCTCCGGATCGCCGGCCGCGGCCTGGCGTTGCGGATCCGCGCGGCGGAGCTCACGCTGACCCCGTTCACCGGCACGTACTTCTTCGCCGACCCGGTCGACGGTTCGGCTGTTTTCACCTCCTACGAAACCGGCCACCGCTACCGCGTGACTGTCCTTTCCGGACACGTGCGGCACGTCGGTGCGGAAGCGCTGGGCACGGCCGAGCGGGCCGTCGTGCTGAGCGGGGACAGCTGGGAAGCGGTGCTCGAAGAACTCCCCGGCGCCCGGGAGCCGTACGTGCCGGGGGCGGCGTTCGACGCCGTGGTCGCCGCCGCCGCGACGGCGTTCACGGCGTTCGCCGATGCGGTGGCGCCCTGGCGCGGCGAACGCACGCCCGCCGCCGAGCTCGCCTGCTACGTGCTCTGGTCGGCCGTCGTGGCGCCGTCCGGGTTCGTGGGCCGTCCGGCCGTGCTGATGTCGAAGCACTGGATGGACAAGGTGTGGAGCTGGGACCACTGCTTCAACGCGCTCGCGCTGGCCGCCGGCCGGCCCGAGCTGGCGTGGCACCAGTTCCAGGTCGTCTTCGACCACCAGGACGACCGGGGCGCGCTGCCCGACTCGGTCACCCACGCCGAGGTGCTGCGCAACTTCGTGAAACCGCCCATCCACGGCTGGGCGCTGAGCCGCCTGCGCGGCCGCCTTCCCGGCGGCCTGCCGGATCCCGCGCGCGCCTACCGGCAGCTGGCGGCGTGGACGACGTTCTGGCTCGACCACCGCCGCGTGCCCGGCGGGCGGGTCGCGCACTACGAACACGGCAACGACAGCGGCTGGGACAACGCGACGCCGTTCGCCGTGGAGCGGCTCGTGCAGACGCCCGACCTGGCGGCGTTCCTGGTGCTGCAGCTGCGGGAGCTGGCCGTGCTGGCCGCCGGGCTCGGTGACGGCGAAGGCGCCGCGCGGTGGCGTGCCGAAGCGGACGGCATGCTGGCGGCGTTGCTGGACGAGCTCTGGGACGGCACGGAGTTCGTCAGCCGCTCGGCCACCACCGGCGCGGTCCAGGGCGGGGCGAGCCTGCTCGAACTCATGCCGATCGTGCTCGGGGAACACCTGCCCCCCGGCGTCCGGGACGAGGTCGTGGCCGGGCTCGAGGCGCACCTCACCGACATCGGGCTGGCGACCGAACGGCCCGGGTCCCCGTGCTACGAGGCGGACGGCTACTGGCGCGGGCCGGTGTGGGCGCCCGTCACGGTGCTGATCGAGGACGGCCTGCGCCGCGCCGGGGCGGTGTCCCTCGCCGACTCGGTCAGCGCCCGGTTCCGGGCGGTGTGCGAGAAATCCGGGTTCGCCGAGAACTTCGACGCGCTGACCGGCGACGGCCTGCGCGACCGCGCCTACACCTGGACGGCCGCGGCCTACCTCCTGCTCGCCGGGGACGCCGAAGCGCGGGAAGCGCTTTCCGAAAAGTAATAATCCGGTTGGTTCGACCACATCGACGACCCGGGCCGTTGAAATCATCGATGCCATTGTCCGAATCGATCGAATGTCGGTGAGCAACGCACCGGATCTTGACCGGCGCACAACGCGGCTGCAATAGTCGTCCCGCCTCCCGTTCGATTTCCGGGAAAGGATGAACCGATGCACAAAGTCGTGCGTTCCCTGCTCGTCTCGCTGACCGCGGCCGCCGTGGTGGCCGGTACCGCCGGCGTGGCCGAAGCGGCCGCCTGGTCGTCGTCGGACAAGTGGGCGACGTGGTCCAACGGCGGGTACACCGTCCGCAACGACGTCTGGGGCAGCGGGGCCGGCCCGCAGACGATCTGGGCGAACTCCTACGGCAACTGGGGAGTGTGGGCGAACCACCCGAACACCGGCGGCGTCAAATCGTACCCGCATTCGGCGAAGAACGTCGGCCGGACGCTCAGTTCCCTCCACCAGGTCTCCAGCAGTTTCTCCGTCAGCCGCCCCGGCAGCGGCGCCTACGAGACGGCCTATGACATCTGGGCGAACAACAACGCCTACGAAATCATGCTGTGGATGAACAAGCAGGGCGCGGTCGGCCCGATCGGCAGCAAGCAGACGACGGTGAGCGTCGGCGGCCACACCTGGGACGTCTACAAGGGATCGAACGGTGCCAACGCGGTGTTCTCGTTCCTGCGGACCTCGAACACGAACGCGGCCACGGTCGACGTGCTCGCGGTGCTGAACTGGATCAAGGCCCGCGGCTGGTTCGGCGACGTGACCCTGGGCGAGGTGCAGTTCGGTTTCGAGATCACCTCGTCCTCGGGCGGGCTGGACTTCACGTCGAACAGCTATTCGGTCTCCGCTTCCTGACCCTTCACCCGCCGCGGGAGATCCGGCCGTAGTCCCGGAGGAACCGGGCTTCGGCCAGGGCCATGGCCGCGATCTCCTGCGGTGCCACGCTTTCGTTCGGCGCGTGGATGCGGGCCTGCGGTTCCTCGACGCCGATGAGCAGGATCTCGGCGTCGGGGTAGGTCTCGGCGAAGACCGTGCACAACGGGATCGAACCGCCCTGGCCGAGCCTGCTCACCGGGCGGCCGTACACCGCCTCCAGCGCGCGGGTCATCGTCGCGTACGCCGGGCCGTCGGTGGCGGCGAGGAACGGGTGGCCGATCGCCTCGACGTCCACCGAGACCTCGGCGCCCCACGGCGCGGCCGCCTGCAGGTGCTCGGTCAGGGCGCACGCCGCGTGGTGCGGGTCGACGCCCGGCGGGATGCGCAGGTTCAGCCGGGCCCGCGCCCGCGGGACCAGCGCCGCCGTCGAACCGACCACCGGTGGGCAGTCGATGCCGAGCACCGTCAGCGCCGGGCGCGCCCACAGGGAGTCCGCGACTTCGCCGCCGCCCAGCAGGACGGCGCCGGGTGGCAGGCCCGCGTCCGCCCGGAACCGGTCGGCCGGGTACGGGGCACCGGTCCAGCGGCCGTCGCCGGGCAGGCCGTGGACCGTGGTGGCGCCCGTGTCGTCGCGGAGCGAGTCCAGCACCCGCACCAGCACCGCCAGCGCGTCCGGGGCGGGTCCGCCGAACATGCCCGAGTGCAGCTCGGACGGCAGCGTCCCGACCGAGACGACGACGTTCACCAGCCCGCGCAGGCTGACCGTGACGGCCGGGTGGCCGACCGCCGCGTTCCCGGTGTCGGCCACCAGGATCGCGTCGGCCCGCAGCAGGTCCGCGTGCTCCGGGACGAACGCCTCCAGCCCGCCGGTGCCCTGCTCCTCCGCACCTTCGACGACCAGCTTGAGGTCGACGGGGATGTCGTCGCCGAGGGCGCGCAACGCCGTGAGGTGCATGAGGATGTTGCCCTTGCAGTCGGCGGCGCCGCGTCCGTACCAGCGTCCGTCCACTTCGGTCAGCCGGAACGGCGGTGTCCGCCACTCGTCGTCGGCCAGCGGTGGCTGGACGTCGTAGTGGGCGTAGAGCAGCACGGCCGGCGCGTCCGGCCGCCCGCACGGCCTCGTGCCGACCACGGCCTGGCTGCCGTCCGGCGTGTCGGCGAGGCTCGTGCGGAAGCCGGCCCCGGCGAACGCGTCGGCGACCCGGACGGCCGCGCGGTGGCATTCGTCGGGCGGGAACTGCCGGGGGTCCGCCACCGACCGCAGCGCGACGAGCTCCGCGAGTTCTTCCCGCGCCCGGGGCATCAGGGCGTCGATCCGGGTCCGCAGGTCCACCGCGCTCACCCGCCCACCGGGCAGGGGCCGGTGTACCGCAGCACCGGCCGGAGGAGGGGACGCGCGCCCGGGCCGCCGGCGGTGTCGCTGACCGCCCGGTCGAGCGCGGCGTCGAGGCCGGCGCAGACCGCGGACCGGTGGACCAGGTAGCCGGCCACCAGCAGCCCGCCCAGCACCACCGCCACCAGGACGTAGACGGCCGTCCGCTGCGACCGGGTCGATCGTTCGTCCACAGTGGTCATGACGCGCTCGCCTCCGGTTGCCGCCACGAAGGTTTCCGCAGGCGGTAGAACAGGAACGGCACCACCAGGCCGAGGCCGAGCGCACCGCCGGCGACGATCCCGAGGTAGCCCCACGGACTGCCCGAGCCGAACTGCGCCGGCGGGACGAACCCGACCAGCAGCGCGGCCAGCGACGCGCAGAACCCCATGCCGCACAGGCCGAGCAGCAGCGGCGCGCGGAACCCCCGCGGGTGATCGGGGTGCTTGCGCCGCAGGCGGACCGCTGCGACGAACACCAGCAGGTACGTGATCAGGTACACCTGCGTGGTGATCACCGAGAAGATCCAGTACGCGCTCGACGCGTCCGGGATGAACGCGTAGAGCAGCGCGATCACCGTGGTGACGGCGCCCTGGGCGACCAGGATGTTCTGCTGCACGCCCCGGCCGTTGAGCCGCTGCAGGAAGGGCGGCAGGTAACCCTCCTGCCGGGCGATGAGCAGCAGGCCCTTCGACGGGCCGGCCAGCCACGTCAGCATCCCGCCGAGCGAGGCCAGCACGAGCAGGATCCCGATCAGCGGGGTCAGCCATTGGATGCCGAAGCCGGCGAAGACGGCGTCGAACGCCTGCATCACCCCGGCCGTCAGGGAGAGCCGGTCGGCCGGGATCACCCAGCTGATGGCGAGCGCGGGCAGGACGAAGACGAGCAGCACCAGCCCCATCGCCAGGAACATCGCCCGCGGGAACTCCTTGCCCGGCCGGCGCAGGGAGGACACGTGCACCGCGTTCATCTCCATGCCCGAGTAGGACAGGAAGTTGTTCACGATCAGGACCAGGCTCGCCAGCCCGGCCCACGCGGGCAGCAGGTGGCTCGCCGACATCGGGGCCGCCGACGGGTGCCCCCGCCCGAGGAACACGAGGCCGAGGACCACGAGCAGCGCGCCGGGCAGCAGCGTCCCGACGACGAGCCCGCCGCCGGCCAGGCCGGCCACCCCCTTCGTGCCGCGGGCGGAGATCCAGACGCCGGACCAGTACGCCACGACGATCACCGCCGCCGTCCACCACCCGCTGCTCGCCAGGTCCGGGTCGAAGACGTACGCGAGCGTGCTGGCGACGTACCCGAGCAGGCTGGGGTAGTAGAAGATCGTCATCGCGAACTGGCACCAGACCGCCAGGAACCCCATCGGCTTGGAGATCCCGAGCGCGACCCAGTTGTAGGCGCCGCCCGGCCAGCCGGAGGCCAGTTCGGCCGAGACCAGCGACGTCGGCAGGAGGAAGACGATCGCAGGGACGACGTAGAGGAAGACGGCCGCGAGACCGTACACGGCCATCGTCGGCGCCGGGCGCAGGCTGGCGACGGACCCGGTCGTCATGAGCGCGAGCGCGACCCAGGAGATCCAGGCGCCGGCGGGCGGCCGCGCGCGGCCGGCACCGCGGCCGGGTGGCGGCCCGGCCGGCTCCGCGGACCGGTGTGGTCGGTGGGTGGTGGTCATGGCAGTCGGCCTCCCGGGGCTCGCCTCGACGGGTGCCTCATCGTGTTCCGTGCGGCGCCCGGCCGGGTCACCCGTGGCGGGGGAGAACCCGGCCGCCTCAGCCGAGGACATCGTCGAGGGTGACGGCGGCGTCGATCAGGGCCAGGTGCGTGAACGCCTGCGGGAAGTTGCCGAGCTGCTCACCGGTCGGCGCGATCTCCTCGGCGTACAGCCCGACGTGGTTGGCGTAGGTGAGCATCTTCTCGAACGCCGTGCGCGCCTCCTCCAGCCGGCCCGCCCGGGCCAGCGCGTCGACGTAGGCGAAGCTGCACAGCGAAAACGTGCCTTCGGCGCCGGCGAGGCCGTCCGGGGACGCGGCCGGGTCGTACCGGTAGACCAGGCTGTCGGTCACCAGGCCGGCCTTGATCGCGTCGAGCGTCGAGAGCCACAACGGGTCCGTCGCCGGGAGGAATCCGGTGCGGGGCATGCGGAGCAGGGCCGCGTCCAGCTCGTCGCCGGTGTCGTGCTGGACGAACGCGGTGCGCGTGCGGTGCCAGCCGCGGTCGAGGATCTGGCCGTGGATGCTGTCGCGCTGCCAGGTCCAGTCCTCGACCGGGGCGGGCCGGCCGTGGGTGCGCGCCAGCCGGATGCCGCGGTCGAACGCGACCCAGCTCATCAGCCGGCCGTAGGTGAAGCGCTTGCGGCCGCCGCGCGTTTCCCAGATGCCTTCCTCGGGCTGGTCCCAGTGTTCGCCGAGCCAGTCGAGGGCCGCCCGCAGGGCCGTCCAGCCCTGGTGCGGGAGCTCGAACCCGGCGCGGTCGGCGGCGAAGACGCTGTCGAGGGCTTCGCCGTAGATGTCGAGCTGCAACTGCCCGGCCGCGTCGTTGCCGATCCGGACCGGGGCCGACCCGCGGTACCCGGACCAGTGCGCGAGGCTCTCCTCCCGCAGGTCCGTCGTGCCGTCCACGCGGTACAGCACCGCGAGCGGCCCGCCGGCCCCGCCCCGGCCTTCGCGGATGCGGTCGCCGAGCCAGGTCCCGAACCGGGCGGCCTCCTCCGTGAACCCCAGCGCCAGCAACGCCGACACCGAAAACGACGCGTCGCGGACCCACGTGTACCGGTAGTCCCAGTTCCGCTCCCCGCCGAGTTCCTCGGGCAGGCCGAGCGTGGGCGCGGCGACCAGCCCGCCGGTCGGCGCGTAGGTGAGCAGCTTGAGCGTGATGGCCGACCGGAGCACGATCTCCCGCCAGCGGCCGCGGTAGGTGGAGCGGGCCAGCCAGCCGCGCCACCAGTCCACAGTGGACTGGAAGAGTGCTTCGAACTCGGCGACGCGGAGTTCGCGGGGCGGCTCCGCGGAGTCCGTCTCGAGCACGACCCCGCGCACCTGACCGGCGTCCAGGGTGAGCCGCAGGTGGACGTCACCGCCTTCGACGCGGGTCTCGGCGAGGTGCTCGTCGCCGGGTTCGCGGACCGCGTGCAGCACGAGGGAGGTGTCGCGCGCGACGAACACGGCCCCGTTCGCGACGAGCATCGCCTGGTGCGGCCGGCGGCCGTAGTCGAAGCGGGGTGCGATCACCACGTCGAACGTCATCCGGCCGCGGACGCAGCGCACGAGCCGGGCCAGGCGGTGGCGGGTGGTGGCGGGGCCGTCGCACGGCGGCATGAAGTCGACCACTTCGCCGATGCCGTCGGGGCCGGAGAACCGGGTGATCAGCACCGCGGTGTCCGGGTGGTACATCTGGGAACTCGCGCAGGCGCCGGCCGGGCGGATGCGGAACCGGCCGCCGCGCTCGTCGTCGAGCAGGGCGCCGAAGACCGACGGCGAGTCGAAGCGGGGGCAGCAGAACCAGTCGATCGACCCGTCGGTCGTCACCAGCGCGGCCGTCTGCAGATCTCCGATCAGCCCGTGCTCGGCGATCGTGGTTTCGGTCATTTCTCCTCCATCGGCACCGGATCCCCTCACCCGGCACCGTTGCGGGCGCGCCCGGCCGCTGCCTCATCCCCGCGGGGTGAGGTGGCCCGGCCCCGGGCGCGCCACCGTGTGCGGCACCCGACGAGGAAGGCCCGCCGATGATCGTGCTGCCCCTGGCCCTCGCCCAGTTCGTCGCGAGCTACGCCGCGACGACCATGACCGTCGCCGTCAGCCCGATCGCCGCGGACCTCGGCACGACCGTGCTCGGCGTGCAGACGGCGATCACGGTGTTCACCCTGACCATGGCGTCGCTCATGGTGCCGGGCAGCAAGCTGAGCGACCTGCTGGGCCGCAAGCGGTGCTTCCTGGCCGGCCTGGCGGTCTACGGCGGCGGCGCGCTGCTGGCGGCGGCCGCGCACGGCCCGGCGCTGCTGATCCTCGGGTACTCGGTGCTGGAGGGCATCGGGTCGGCCCTGATGATCCCGCCGATCTACATCCTGATCACCGTGGCCAGTCCCGGCCTGGCGGCCCGGGCGCGGGCCTTCGGCGTGGTCAGCGGGGCCGGCGCGCTCGGGGCCGCGGCCGGCCCGCTCGTCGGCGGCCTGGTCACGACGTGGCTGGGGTGGCGGGCGTCCTTCCTCCTGCAGGTCCTCTTGGTGGCCCTGATCGTCCTGCTGACGGTACGGCTCACCGAGCCCCCGGCCCCGCCGCGCGACCGGGAGTTCGACGTCGCCGGCGCGCTCCTCTCGGCGGCCGGGCTGTTCTTCGTCGTCTTCGGCGTCCTGCGGACGGGGACCTACGGCTGGCTCGTCTCACGGGCGGACTTCGCCGTCGGCGGCGTGGTCCTGCTCCCGGCCGGCGGGATCTCGCCGGTGTGGCTGTTCGCCGGCATCGGCGCCGGCTTCCTCGTGGTGTTCTTCGCGCACGTCCGCTCGCGGGAACGGGCGGGGCGGGCGGCGCTGGTGCCGTCCGGGCTCTTCCGCGACCGCGGCACCCGGCTCGGGCTGATAACCCAGCACGTGCAGTGGCTGGTCCTGCAGGGGTCGTTCTTCGTCGTCGCGGTCTTCCTGCAGGAGGTCCGCGGGTACGACGCGATCGGGACCGGGCTGCTGCTGACCCCGGCCACCGCCGGCATCCTCGGCGCCTCGGCGGCCGCGGGCCGGCTGGCGCGGCGGCACCCCCAGCGCCGGCTCGTCCGCGCCGGGTTCGCCGTCACCGTCGCGGGTCTCGCCCTCGTGCTGCTGCTGGTCCGGGCGGACTCCGGGGTGGCGAGCGTCGTGCCGGGCCTGTTCCTGCTCGGCGCCGGGGTCGGGGTGATGCTGACGGCGTCGGTGAACCTCGTGCAGTCGCGCTTCCCGGACGCCGCGCAGGGCGACATTTCGGGGGTTTCCCGCAGTGTGTCGAACCTCGGCTCGTCGGTGGGGACGGCGCTGGCCGGTTCGGTCCTGGCCGGGACGCCGCACCTCGGCGGGCGGTCCTTCGCCCTCGCCCTGGCCACCCTGGGCGTCGTGGCGGTGGCCGGGCTGGCCGCGGCGCTGCGGCTGCCGTCCGACTGAGCTGTCCACTGTGGACAAGCGCCGGTGTCGCACCGCGGTCAGGATCACCCGCAGCACCACGCCCAGCACCACCAGGTCCGCGGCCATCTGCCCGGTCACCAGGGCCCGGGCGGTGGCGGACACCGGGGTGATGTCGCCGAAGCCGACCGTGGCGAACACCGTGACCGTGAAGTACAGGGCGTCGGTGCGGGTCAGGCCGGTGCCGAAGGAGCCGGGCCGATCCTGGGCCAGCACGTGGTAGGCGTCGGCGAACAGCAGCAGGAACAACGGGACGACGAGGGCCAGCGCCTGGACGCCCTGCCAGGCCGGGAACGGCGAGCGCAGGATCATCCGCACCTCGCCGGCGACCAGCAGCACCAGCACCGCGAGACCGGCGGTGAAGCCGGCCGCCGGCCAGGGCCCGAAGCCCTGGCCGACCGGGAGCAGGTAGTAGAGGCAGAGTAGCGCGGTGATCGTGAGCAGGGGCCGGAGCACGGCCAGGTGGACGAACCGCCATCGCCGGGCCGCGGTCACCGGGCGAGGGCCTTCCGCTTGAGGGCCTGGAACTCCGCGTCGTCGATCACGCCTTCGTCGAGCAGCCGCCGGGCTTCGGCGATCTGCGCCGCGCCGGTCGTGTCCGATGTGGACACCGAACGCACGTAGTCGTCGAACCGCCGCCGGCCGGCCGCTTCGCGGGCGCGCTGCCGTTCGAGGATGTTCCGGCCCTGCGTGCAGAGGTAGAGCAGCACGCCGACGAACGGCAGCACGATCACCAGGACCGTCCAGCCCGCCTTGGCCCAGCCGGAGACGTCGGCCCGGCGGAACAGGTCGCCGAACGTCACGAACAGCAGCCAGAACCAGGCGATCCAGCAGAAGAACACCAGCATCGTCCACATCAGGTTCAGGAACGGGTATTCCGCGCTCGCCAGGGCCATGTCGTCTCCTCGGGTCCGGAATCGGGGCCAGGCACGCTCGAGCGTGCCCGGCCCACTGGACACCGATCCCGGGTGCGCCCGCCTCACCCGCGCCGGGTGGGGCGAGGCGGTCAAACCGTGAAGTCGGCGACTTCGGCGTCGAGCAGTCCCCGTTCCTGCGCGATCGTGACCGCCTCGCGCCGGCTGCGGACGTCGAGCTTCGCGTAGATCCCCCGGACGTGGGTCTTCACGGTGTTGGGGGAGACGGTCAGGTCCTGGGCGATCTCGTCGATCGACCGCTGCGTCGGCAGCAGGCGCAGGACGCCGCGTTCGCGCTCGGTCAACGGAGCCGGCATCGGCGGGGTGCGCAGCCGGCGCCGCAGGGCCAGGACTTCGCCGGCGAACCGCTCGCCGGTGCCGAGGCGGCCCAGCCGGCTGGTGAGGAACCCGACCAGTTCGGGCGGGGCGAAGACGAACGGGAACCGGACGCCGGCGGGTTCGGCGGCCCGCAGCGCGTCGCCGAGCAGCCGGGCGGCCCGGTCGCGCGCCCCCGCGGCCAGCGCGGCCTGCACGCCGAGCAGCGACGCCTCGATCGGCACCCAGGCCAGTTCCAGCGGTGGTGCGTCGTCCGCCAGAGTGCGCAGCACGGTGCTCGCCGCGTGGTGGCGGCCGAGCCGCAGCTGGGTCCGGGCGCGCATCAGCAGCAGCTCGCCCGAACCGGCGAGGACCGGCAGGGCCCACCGGACGGTCTCCCGGGCTTGGCCCGCTGCGCCCAGCCGCAGGGCCGCCCGCTGTTCCAGCACGGCGCACAGGGCGGCGTGCCCGGCGGGGCAGCCGCGCCCGGTCCCGAGGCGGTTGCGAGCCCGGCGCATCCGCCGCAGCCCCGCGTGCCAGGTGCCGAGCTCGAATTCGGCGGCCCCGCGCAGGGTTTCGGCGAACATCCGCAGGTCGCGAGCGGCTCGCGCCGGGGCGTCGCCGAGCAGCTGCCCGACCCGCTTCGCGTGTTCGACGCAGTCGGCCGGTTCGCCGCGCAGGAGGGCGCCGTACGCCATCAGGGCACGGGCTTGGGCGCCCTGCACCGACCGCGGGAAGTCCTGGTGCGGCAGGCGGCTTTCGGCCCGGCGGGCCAGGGTGTCCATCGCCCGGTAGTCACCGTCGTGGCAGGCCAGCTCGCCCAGCAGCGTGAGGCACCGGGCGACGGTGAAGTCCTGGTGCACCTGCTCGGCGGTGCCGAGGACCCGCACCAGCGCCTCCCGGGCCGGTCCGCGGTGGCCGCGGGCGATGAGGACGCCCGCGCGGTGCACGGCCGCGAGCCCGCGCAGGGCGCTCCCGGCGGACGGCTCTTCGTCGGCCTGCTCCGCCGCCCGGAGGGCACCGGCCGGCGTGCGGTCGAGCTGGGCGAGCCGGGCGTGGGTCAGCCGGCGCAGGAGGGGCAGCTCCGGCGCCGGGCGGGCCGGCCACGACGCCTCCGCGCGGGCCAGGTGCAGGCGGGCCGCCGACGTCTCGGCCGCCTCCAGGCACAGCGCGGCCGAAACCAGCGCCGCCGGGGCGCCCGCGGCGATCCGCCGGTCCTCGAGCAGGGTGAGGGCCTGCCGCAAGACGTCGTGCTCGCCCGCGAGGAACAGCGTCACGGCGTGCTCGCGCAGGAGGTCGCCGACCCGGGCCGGATTGCCGGACCGGACGCTGTGCAGCAGGGCCGGCGCGGGCCGGTGGTGCCCGGCGAACCAGCGTTCCGCCGTCGCGTGCAGCGCCCGGGTCCGGTCCGGGGCCCGCCGCTCCTGCTGGGCCCGCAGGTAGGTGCGCAGCAGCGGCGTCACGCGGTGGTGCGGCGGGGTGCCGGCGGTGTCGACCAGCCGGGTGGCCGGCTCGCCGAGTTCGCGCAGCATCGCCTCCGCGTCCGTCCGGCCGCAGAGCACCGTGGCCAGCCCGGCCGGGACCTCGTCGCAGATGCTGATCGTGCGCAGCAGCTCCCGGTGCGCGGGGGTGAGGGAGGCGAGGGCTTCGTCGGCCAGGTAGGCGAGCACGGCGTCGTCGCGTCCGGTCTCGAAGTCCCGCAGGTTGCCGTGCCGGGCGGCGGACGCCGTGGCGAGCCGCAGCCCGGCCGGCCAGCCGCCGGTCCCGGCGACCACCCGGGCCACCTGGTCGCGCGGGATCGCCCGGTCGGCCGCGGCGAGCAGGGTTTCCGCCTCCTCCGCGGTGAACCGCAGCGCGGCGGCGCCGACTTCGACGAGCCGGTCGGCGAGCCGCACCCGGCCCAGCGGCAGCGGTGGTTCCCGCCGGCTCGACACGGCCAGGCACAGTCCTGCCGGCTGGTGGCGGACCAGCGCCTGCAACCCGTGCCACGGCTCGGGAGCGGTGATCTCCTGAGCGCTGTCGACGACGAGCACCACGGGCTCGGGCAGCGCGTCGAGCGCGTCGGCGACCGTGCTCAGGAAACCGAGGTCGGTGCTCGGGGCTTCGGGAACGGCGAGCAGCCGCAGCGGGTTGCCACCGGGGAGCCGGCCGCAGCGGCCGAGGGTTTCCAGGACCGCGGACCAGAAGAGGTGGTCGTCGTTGTCCTCGGCGTCCGCGGCCAGCCAGGCGACCGCGCCGGGACCCCGGCGGCGCGCCCATTCGGCGAGGAGCACGGTCTTGCCGAACCCGGCGGGGGCGCCGACGAACACCAGGGCCGCTTCGCTCGCGCCGTCGAGAACGGTGAGCAGGCGCGGCCGTGACACGAGGTCCGCCGGCGGCCCGGGAACGGTGAGCTTCGTTCTCGGAATTCGTCTTCGGGCCGGGGCGTCGGAGCACTGGCGCATGCAATTCTCCTTCGTGATCGGTTTCGGGCAATCCCGCGGATCCTGCCACGCAAAAGCCGCGGCTCACCCGCTGCGGGCGAGGAGAACGGCGGCCCGGAGCAGAATCGTGTGGCGGGTGAAAATACGCGGGAATTCATCGGGAACGGGCAAGTGGCGATTCGCGGGTGCCCCCTTCTGCTGGCTCGGGCCGGGTGAGGCACTGGTGCTCGACGTGGTGCGGACGGGCCGGATCAGCGTGGCTTCGGTGCTGCTGTGGCTGGTCGTCGCGCTCGCCGCGCTGAGCCCGGCCGCCGAGCTCCGCACCGGCGTCCGCGCCGGGGCGGACCTGGTCGCGCGGCTGGTCTTCCTGCCGGCGCGCGGCTGGTCGGCGGCGATGCTGCTGCTCGACGTGGCGATGGTCGCGCGCGCCTGGTACGCGGCGGGCCGGCCCCGCCGCGATCGGCGGACCCGGTGACCCGGGGCGGCGTTCTCGACCTGACGGCGGGCACCGATTACGTCTTCCGGGGCAGCGGTGCCATTCCGGACCGGGCCGTGGCCGGGGTCGATGATTTCCGGGGTGTGCTCGTCGTGCCGGTTCCGCCGGAAACGATCGTGTTCGGCACGGTGGCCGATCCCCGGCGCCTTCCCGAAATCCTGCGCCGGCTCGAGGCACTCGGGTTGCACGTGGTGTCCGTGCACCGGGTCCGGCAGCTCCCGTGGGCGGTGCACCGCGCGGACCCGTGACGGCACGCGGCTCACGACCCGGCCGCGGCCGTGACGTGACCCGACCGGATCGCCTGGCGCAGCGCGGCGTGGTCGCGTTCGTTCTGGTCGGCGCAGGCCGCCGCGAACTCCCGGACGGCCTCGGCGAACGCCGGGCCGGAGCCCAGGTACGCGGCGATCGCGAGCGGGTCACCGGTCCGCGCGTGCGCGCGGGCCAGCGTCCACCCGCACAGCCGGGCGTGGGCGCGCAGGACGTCCGGGGTCATCGCGGTGACGTCCCCGGCGCCGGAGTCGTCGCGCAGCCGGCGGACGTGGAAGTCGCCGGTGCGGCCGTCGAAGGCCGCCCCGCGGGCCCAGCCGAGGAAGACGTCGCCGGTGGCCTGGATCAGCCGCTGCCCGGTCACCACCCGCCGGCCGGGGCCGCCCGGTGCGGCGGGCCCGGCGTAGCCCTCCAGCACCGACGGCCGGGCCTCCTTCAGCTGCAGGAACAGCGGATCGCCGGCACCCGTCCGGACCAGCAGCGCCACCCAGCACCGCGTGCCGGCAGCACCCGGCCCGGGCACCGCGCGGGCCGCGTCGGCGAGCCGGTAGCGGTCCAGCAGTGCCCGCCGCGCGGGGCCGAGCGTGCGCCGGTACCGCGCGAGCACGACGCCGAGGCGGTCGGTCAGCGTCGCCGGGTCGCCGTCGCCGGCCAGCCGGCCCGCCGGCACGACCGCGGGCGGGCACGCGGCCAGCCGCAGCTGCCCGTCGCGGATTTCGGTGAACCGGCGCACCCCGGGAGCGCGGCGCCGGGCCGGGCCCAGCCGGTGGGCCGCGACCACCCGCAGCGTCCGGGCGTCGGCCGGGGCGAAGAAGATGTCGAGCGGTGTCCGGCGCGCGAAGCCGTGCATCGCCAGGCGGTAGGACTCGACCGCGGCGAGCACCGTGCGCCGGCGCTGACCCGCCGGGTGCCCGTCCTCCCGGCCGGTGACCTCGAAGCTCGCGGCGAGCCGTTTGACGTCCCATTCCCAGGGCGCGGGCAGGGTTTCGTCGAAGTCGGCGAAGTCGAAGACCAGCCGCCTGCCCTGCGCGGCGAACAGGCCGAAGTTGGCCAGCTGGGCGTCGCCGCAGGCCTGGACGGAGAACCCGGTCCGCGGGGTCGCGGCCAGATCCGCCGCGGCCGGCAGCACGGCGCCGCGGAAGTACGCCAGCGGCGACTCGGCCAGGCGGCCGTAGCGCAGGGGCAGCAGTTCCGGCACCCGGCCGGCGTCCTGGCGGGCCAGCAGCGTGAGCGGATCGGCGCGCCGGAGGGGGCTGGGGAACTCGGCGTGGTTCGCCGCCGGCACGGCGCTGCGGGCGGCGCGGGCCCGGGCGATCCGCACGTCGGGTGCCGCGATCTCCTTGTCGGTGAGAGTCATGGGACGGATCGTCGGCCGCGGAACCGGCCGGGGCGTCGCCCGCCGGGGGTGAAGCGGGGAGTCATCCACCACGGGTGACGACCGGGGCCGTGGTGCGCCGCAGGGTGGGGGCCGTGGAGGTGCGGTGATGGCGGAACGGACGACGAGCGGACGGCGGCGCCCCGGCGGGTGTGCCACGGGGATCTCCCCGGTGGCGGCCGCCGCGTCCCCGGCGCCGCGTTCCGCCATCCCGTCGAGCCGGCCGCGGCGCGCTCTCGGGGGGGGGGCCCCCCCCCCGCCCCGCCCCCCCCCGGCGGCCGCGGGCGGGCCGGGGGGGCGCGCGCGGGCGGGCGCCCCGGACGGGGAAAGCCGG